>NZ_JBIMRC010000002.1:0-348731 GCF_043945575.1 Enterobacter cloacae complex sp. 2024EL-00214
TGCGCACCAGCTTCATGCCGTTGTAATCCATCGGGTTATGGCTGGCGGTCACTTCGATACCGCCGTCCACGCCAAGGTGGAAGGTGGCAAAATAGATCTCTTCGGTACCGGAAAGGCCGATGTCCAGTACATCCACACCCGCATCCTGCAACCCTTTTGCCAGCGCCAGCTTCAGCGACTCACTGGTCAGACGCACATCACCGCCCAGCACGATGGTCTGCGGTTTTAAATATTCGCCGTACGCGCGGCCAATGCGCCACGCAATATCTTCATTCAGCTCTTCACCCAGCTTGCCGCGAATATCGTAGGCTTTAAAACAGGTTAATTTTTCCATGATGACCCCTTTTTCAGGCAACAGTTGGCCCTGACCACTAAATGGCCAAATTCATTTTTGTCATTCGTAGGCCCGGTAAGCGCTGCGCCACCGGGCAAGATGCTAAGGTGCTATACCCGGCCGTAACGATCCTGGAAGCGAACAATGTCGTCCTCTTCCAGATACGAACCGGAGCGCACTTCAATTAAATCGAGAGGAATTTTCCCCGGGTTTTCCAGGCAGTGCGTTGCCCCGAGCGGGATGTACACCGATTCGTTTTCACCCAGCAGTTTGATCTCACCGTCGATGGTGACTTTGGCAGTGCCCGCCACCACAACCCAGTGCTCAGCGCGGTGATGGTGCATCTGTACCGACAGCCCTTCACCCGGCTTCACGGTGATGCGTTTCACCTGGTAGCGGTCGCCCGCATCGATGGAGTCATATTTCCCCCACGGACGGTAGACTTCGCGATGAATATGGTGTTCATGACGGCCATCGGCCTTGATCTTCTCCACCACTTTTTTCACGTCCTGCACGGCATTACGGTCGGCAATCAGCACAGCATCTTTGGTCTGAACGACCACCAGATCCTTCACCCCCACCGTCGTCACCAGGCCTGATTCGGCATAAACGTAGCTGTTTACCGTCTTGTGACTAATCACATCACCGTGATGAACGTTACCCTCCGGGGTATGGGCGCTGATCTCCCACAATGAGGACCAGGAGCCGACATCGCTCCAGCCCGCATCCATCGGCACCACGACGGCGTCTGCCGTGCGTTCCATCACCGCGTAGTCGATGGACTCTTCCGGGCAGGCGAGGAAGGCGTCTTCATCCACACGAATAAAGTCGAGATCCGGGTCAACCACGTCCATCGCTTTTTCGCAGGCGCTTAAGATATCCGGACGATACTTCTGCAGCTCTTCCAGATAGCGCCCGGCGCGGAACAGGAACATGCCGCTGTTCCAGTAGTATTCACCGCTGGCCACATAAGCCTGTGCGGTTTCAAGATTGGGTTTTTCGACAAACTGCGCCACGTCAAACGCCACGCTATCGCCTTCACCTGGCGTTACCGTGCCACGGCGGATGTAGCCGTAACCCGTTTCCGGCAGATCCGGCACGATGCCGAAGGTCACCAGCTTGCCGCTGTCGGCGTAAGGAATGGCAGCTCGTACCGCATCACGGAACGCGTCTTCCTGCTGAATGACGTGGTCTGCCGCCAACACCAGCATCAACGGATCGCAATCCGGGCTGCTGCGTTTTGCTGCCAGTGCCGCCAGGGCGATAGCCGGTGCCGTATTGCGTCCGGCAGGCTCCAGAATGATATTTTCAGTGAGTTTATTCAGCTGGCGCAGCTGCTCGGCAACGATAAAGCGGTGTTGTTCGTTACAGATCACCACCGGGCTTTCGCACTCCACACCGTGCAGACGGTTAACCGTCGTTTGCAGCATGGTGAGATCCCCTTTCAGGCAGAGGAACTGTTTTGGATAGAGCACGCGGGACAGCGGCCACAACCGGCTACCAGAGCCACCTGCCATCACAACCGGATACAACGTGGTTTGACTCATGATTTATCCCCGTATATCTGCAATAAATTGGCTCAGCACGTTCTCTTTCTCGAGCGTACGCTCGGCATATTCACGTGCCACCGTGTTCACTTTTGGCATGGCAAGTGCCTGCTCAATTCCACTCACCAGCGCAGAGACTGATTCCGGCTCCACGCAAACGGCGATCCCCGGATAGCTGCTGCATAACTGGCCTAATTCGGTTGCGGCTTCTGCCGTAATCACCGCATTACCGCCCACCGCCAGAATGTTGGTCAGCTTGGACGGCAGCACCGCATCTGCCGCGCCGCGCTTTTGCACCACCAGATGGCAGTCGCCCATCTTCAGCAACGCAGGCAGTGCCTCGTACGACTGAAGGGGGAAGAATTTCACATTTGTCAGGCCACGCTCGCTTGCCATCTTCTCCAGCCGCGCTTTCCCACCGCCCTGCCCGACAATCACAAACATCCACGAATGTTTACTAAGCTGTTGCGCGGCCTCGATAACGCTCTCCAGCCCCTGCTTTTCGCCGATGTTGCCGGAGTAAAGAATGATTTTTTGTTCTTCAGGCAAACCAAGCTGGGCACGTAACGCCTGCGCGTCACTTTCTGTCACGTCACGAAAACGCGCCACTTCAGACCAGTTCGGGAAAAAGATCACTTTCTCCGCCGCCACGCCCTTCTCCTGGGCTTTATTCATCATTGAGCGCGAGATGGTCGAAACGTAATCGACGTTATGCAGATTGCTACGCTCAAAAGCGCTGGCAAGCTTCGCAACGACGCCGCTCTTGCCTTTACCTGCCATCCCCAGGCCAAGCATGGCGTCCACTTCATAGTCCTGAATATGCAGCAGGGTGCGCGCGCCGGAGAGTTTGCCCAGCAGGCGCATGCCTGGCGTGCAAAACAGCGTCGGCACCACGCCGATAATGCGATCCGGCTTCCAGCGACGTTGCGCCATCAGCGGGAAGAAACTGCTCAGGGCAAAGCTGCCCAGATGAAGTAAACGTTTTAGCGTCGAGGGCTGCTTCGGCACGTACAGCGGGCAGCGCCACACCGTCGCGGCCCCCTCTTCGCGGCGATAACGCCAGCTGGAGTAGCGCTCGCCCACCTTCCACTCCGGGTAGTACGGCGGCGCGGTAATGACCCGCACGTCATGTCCCTGGCTCGCCATCCACTCGACCATCTCGCCGGTGTATTTCCCGATACCGGTTAGCTCCGGCGAGTAGTTAATTCCATATACGAGGATCTTCATACACTTCATCCTTCAACCTGACTCTGCGTTGGCTGCGTCTGCTCACCCCAGTCACTTGCTTCAGGATCCCCAGTCTTGCCGCCTTGATCCAGGCAGAATGATTTCGTGTAACATCCCGGCACCTCAGCCTGACGTTCCGTGAGGAAATACGCCCGACTGTTGTCATGCACGTTACCACTGGCAAGCAGCGCCTCTGGCGTCAGCCAGCGGTAGTCGTCATGCTGGGAATCAGGCAGACACAGGTCTGCCTCACTCACCCTCAGGCGGAACCCCAGCACGATGTAGTGCGTGGAGAATCCGGTGCCTGAAAAGTTATCGTCATAGAAGTGCTGCCAGACCCCGTAAAACTGGCCCGCTGCCATCGGCAGTTGCAGGCCCAGCTCCGCCAGAGTAAGACGCTCAAAGGCAGTTGCCAGCGTCTCATCCTTCTGCACGCGCCCGCCGGGCACGAACCAGAAGCCCTGTGCAGGACGGTTGGTTCGTTTCCCCAGCAAGAACTCGCCGCGTTCGTTCCCGACGATCAAATCGATTGAGATGAGCGGCGTAGAACGCACTACCGTGGCAAAATCTTCCTGACTTAAAAACATCGTTACCCCCGGAAGCGGTGCTGGTTTTCCAGGAACCACTGGTAAGTGCTGGCCAGCCCCTGCTCCAGTGACACCTCGTGATACCAGCCCAACTGATGCAGACGGGTCACGTCCAGCAGTTTACGCGGCGTGCCGTCCGGTTTGGTGGCATCAAACACCACGCGGCCCTTGTAGCCCACCACTTTGGCGATGGTCTGCGCCAGCTCGCGAATGGTGCAGTCCACGCCCGTGCCCACGTTGATGTGCGACAGCATCGGCTCGGTGTTCTCCTGCCACACCTCGCGATCCAGCTCCATCACGTGAATGCTGGCAGCCGCCATATCATCTACGTGCAGAAACTCACGCATCGGCGTACCGCTTCCCCACACCACCACGTCCGGTGTGTTCTCGGCGGTTGCCTCGTGGAAGCGACGCAACAGCGCCGGGATCACGTGCGAATTGCTCGGGTGGAAGTTGTCATGCGGCCCGTACAGGTTGGTCGGCATCACTGAGCGATAGTCGCGACCATACTGACGGTTGTAGGATTCACACAGCTTGATCCCGGCAATTTTGGCAATCGCGTATGGCTCGTTGGTCGCTTCAAGCGTGCCCTGCAACAGCTCACTTTCCGCAATCGGCTGTGTTGCCATTTTCGGGTAGATACAGGATGACCCGAGGAACAACAACTTGTTCACGTTATGCAGATGCGCTGCGTGAATGATGTTGCTCTCGATCATCATGTTCTCGTAGATGAAATCCGCCGGGTACGTGTTGTTGGCAACAATGCCACCCACTTTTGCCGCCGCCAGATACACCTGGTCAATGCGTTCATTCGCAAAGAACGCCTGCACAGCCTTGCTGTCGAGCAGGTTCAGCTCGTCGCGGGTGCGGACAATCACCTCTACGTCACCGCGCTGCTTCAGCTGGCGTTCAATCGCGGAACCCACCATTCCGCGATGGCCGGCGACAAAAATACGTTGTTTCGTCATTCTTAAGACTCCAGCGCGATGGCAACCTCGTAGCCATGAGACTTAAGCAGGGAGTGTTTTTTCGCTGCTTCAAGATCTTTGGCCACCATCTCAGAAACCATCTCCTGCAGAGTGGTTTCGGGTTTCCAGCCCAGGGTTTCGTGCGCTTTGGTTGGATCGCCCAGCAGGGTTTCCACTTCCGCAGGGCGGAAGTAACGCGGGTCAACCTGCACAATCACATCGCCCGGCTTCACGCCCGGTGCGTCGTGGCCAGTTACCGAAACCACAATGCCCTTCTCTTCCACGCCAGTGCCTTCGAAGCGCAGTTTGATGCCCAACTGTGCTGCGGCCATCTCAACGAACTGACGCACGGAGTACTGCACACCGGTAGCGATAACGAAATCTTCTGGCTTGTCCTGCTGCAGCATCATCCACTGCATTTTCACGTAGTCTTTGGCATGACCCCAGTCACGCAGGGAGTCCATGTTGCCGAGGTGCAGGCACGATTCCAGACCCTGAGCGATGTTAGCGATCGCGCGGGTGATTTTGCGGGTGACGAAGGTTTCGCCACGACGTGGGGATTCGTGGTTGAACAGAATGCCGTTACAGGCGTACATGCCATAAGATTCACGGTAGTTCACGGTGATCCAGTAGGCGTACAGTTTGGCTACCGCATACGGAGAGCGCGGGTAGAACGGCGTGGTCTCTTTCTGTGGGATTTCCTGCACCAAGCCGTACAGCTCAGAGGTGGACGCCTGGTAGAAACGGGTTTTCTTCTCAAGACCGAGGAAGCGAATGGCTTCCAGCAGGCGCAGGGTACCCATTGCGTCAACGTCAGCGGTGTATTCAGGAGATTCGAAAGAGACCGCAACGTGGCTCATCGCCCCCAGGTTGTACACTTCATCCGGCTGCACTTCCTGCAGGATGCGGGTCAGGTTGGAGGAATCGGTCAGATCGCCGTAATGCAGATGGAATTTCGGGTTCGCGGAATGAGGATCCTGGTAGATATGGTCAACACGCTCGGTGTTGAACGAAGAAGCACGACGCTTGATACCGTGTACTTCATACCCTTTTTCCAGCAGTAATTCTGCCAGGTAAGAACCATCCTGTCCGGTAACGCCGGTGATGAGAGCGACTTTAGACATGTTTATTTTCTCCAACTTATAAGAAATTATTCAGTTTCAACGCGTTCGCGTATCACCACTGCGGGGTTGCCACGGCAAACTTTATTTGCCGGTAGCGATTTAAAAACGCTGCTGCGGGCACCAATAACCGTGCCGTCGCCAACAGAAACACCCGGTGCAACAAAGACATCTGTTGCCAGCCAGCATTTTTCACCGATCACAATAGGTGTGGCGGTAATATCGAAATGCGGGCTCATGAAATCGTGACTTCCGGTGCACAAATAACATTTCTGTGACACCACCGAATTTGCGCCAATCGTAATATCGCCCAGGGTATAGAGCACGGCGTCGTCCCCGACCCAGGCATAATCCCCAAGCGTTAATTTCCAGGGATACGTAATTTTGACCGATGGACGAATAACTACGTTTTTTCCGATTTTTGCACCAAACAGGCGTAATAAAAATGCTCGCCAGCGATACAGTATTTGCGGCGACCATGCAAATAAAGTTGCCTGTACCGCCCACCATAACTGCACTTTAATACCGCTCCTGCCGCGAAAATCTTTCGGCACGGAGAATCCTTTTAAATCCTGCATTACGTTTCCTTATATTTCAGACTTTGTTATATAAGGCTTTCGCTTTACCCGTCGTTTTCAGACGCAGAAAATAAGACAATTCCGCCCAAAAGCCCGGCACGCGTAATATCTTACGCTGGACGTTTTTGGCATCCTGGCATAATTCAAGATTATTCGAGGTTGACACCCCACCCATTGAAAATTCAGACACCAGACCGTTAATTCGACAGAATGGATAACCTGACTTATACAAACTGGCGGCCAGTGCATAGTCTGATGACACTTTGTACTGCAGATCGTAAGGCTGTTTTTTCAGCCCCTTTACCGGGAAGAAAATGGCCTGATGGCTGGCGGGTAAACTGTGATAGATATACCAGCCTGGTTTGGCGCTACGCAGTACTTTATTACCGTCGCCAAAATCGAGCAGCGCATCACCAATGTACATCGCCTCTTCTTTCTGGCGAGCCAGCTGGCGGGCAAACAGCGCCACATCATCATGGAACACATCACCGGAATTGAGGAAGATAGCATACCGCCCTTGCGCCATCGCGATGCCTTTATTCATGGCGTCGTAGATACCTTTATCTTTCTCGCTGATGTAACGTAAGTTGAACTCACCGTTGAGTTTTTCCAGAAACTCCGCCGTGCCATCGTTCGAACCGCCATCGACCACGATCCACTCAAAGGTGAGACTTGGATCGCGCGCCAGATTGCGCAGCGAGCGCCAGGTTTTTACCACCCCTTCGTGGTTGCGAAAGGCGACAGTAACAACGCTAAGAAACATAAAATCACCTCGTCATGAATTCGTAATATTTAGCGCCTTGCGCAAAATAAACGGACAGACAATTAAGAATGCATATTCCGGGCTAAATATTGACCCTGTAAAAAACAGCGACACGGGCGTAAAAAGATAAAGCTGCACGCGAAAGTTTTGGTTATCACCAAACGCGTTAATCATCATTTTGAAAACGTTAAACAGATACCACAATGTCAACAACAGGGCGAACCACGAAAAATAAATAATTAACAGATACAGGCCATTGTCTATGGTTTTACCGACGTCCGCACCGTTAAAGATTCCGAATGATGCAACATATTCATAAAGTGAGCCGAATCTTACTACACCATCAATGTGGGTTAAGGAATAACCCACCATCACCAGCGGTCCGATGATGCGATAATAGGATGATGAACCCTCTGTTCCCAAATCTCCCAGACGTTCAGAGATGTATGGGAAGGCAAATATCACACCCACCATAAACACCGTCAGGGAAATAATCGCCAGCGGCAATTTTTTCTTAATCGCCTCTTTGTTCAGATACTGGAACGCCCACTCCAGCAGGTAAAACAGGATAAATGTCATTACCCCGGAAAACGATCCTGACAGAACAATCCCTGCAAGAATCATAGCATCGGTCTTAGGGGTTTTGATACCAAACTGTTTGATGCTGAGCCAAATTGAGATTAATGCCAGAGCAAAAAACGCCGGTTCAAAATAGAGTGCGGTGGTACGCTTTCCGCCAAACTTAATGAAGTTCAGAACGTAACTGTTACTGTAAATGAGATATTTCGAAATAATCTCCATCAGGCTACTGCCACCGGTCAAAATAATTTGCGCCATCTCCAGTGCAGCAAGCATAACAATTAACGCAACGGCAATATAAAAGAACCTGAGGATTTTCCGATAATTGTGCGGTGATATCGTTTTAAAGCGAATACTCCAGACCATGCCAATAATAATGACGATATAAACAAACAGCATGGTGGAGGTGACGTATTTACTGGCATCCAGCGACTGACCAAAGATGTAGTTAAAGGCCGTCAGCCCTGACCCGATACCCAGCGCAATCATCAACTTCTTCAGGTTGATTTTCTCGACGTACAGCAAAAGCAGAGCGGGCAAGAAGGTCACGATGGTAATCGGGAAGCTTTCACCCAACTGAGCAATCTTGACATTGACCAGCAGGTAAATCAGCGGCAGCAGCAGATAACTACAGATTCTGATAGAACGAGACATACTCCTCCAGCATCTGTTGTCCACTGTAGGCCTTACGGCTGCGGTTGCGGAATGATTCCAGGCTCGTGCCAAACACGGCTTGCGCAATATCGGCCTTCGTCATCTGCACCAGCGGCAATACCTCCTGCTCCGCGAAGGTTTTCCCGCCCGATTTTTCCAGCACTTCACGCGCCGCATCGCTGTGGGTGGCAATCACCGGCACACCAATGGAGAGCGCTTCGCACAGGATCAGCGGGTAGTTATCCACGCGTGAGCTAAACACCAGCGCGTCCATGCCGTTCAGGGCGCTCATCAGTTTGCGCTTGTCAGTTTCAAACCCGTGGTTCACCACGTTTGCCCCGATGAACGGGGAAAACTTACCGAAGGTATGCAGTTCAATGTTGTCGCCCAGCGCCATGATGTCTTGCACCAGTTGCTGATTGGTTTTACCGTCGTAGCGCAAATCATGCGCGACAATAGCAATTTTCGGTTTGCCCGTGGTTTCCGCCACCGGCGTCAGCTCCGCCAGAATCTCTTCCGTCGCCACATCGATACCGTTGTTAATGATTTTGCAGCGCCCTGCGCCGTACAGACTGTTGAATGCGTCCGCCACGTGCTGGCTTGGGGAGATAAACGTGCAGCCAAGCGAGATCATGTCGCGAAACAGCTGACGTTTTCCCTCTACCAGCTGATATGCGCGATCAATGCTGACGGGTGGATAGTTGGTCAGCGTCGGGCATTTCTGACAGTTCGTTTTCCACCCTTCACAGCCGTCGGTAAACGCGCAGCGTCCGGTCACACTCCAGTGATCGTGCAGCGTCCAGACAAACCGGGTGTCCGGTTTATGCGCCTGCACGTTCTCGCAAAATGCCACCACCTCTTCCAGCTTCAGCCAGTAGCTGTGCAGCACGTGAAAATGCAGCACTACCGGGCCGGTGGTTCGCGTTACAGTGCGATAAAGGTTATTCAGGTTACCGAACAGATCGCGGTTAAACAGACGAAACAGTGCAATGTTAGCAATAGACGTCAGGCGCGGCGTCTGCTTCAGCACCTGCGGATAGTTATCGTGGCTGACGCTTTTCTTGCCGCTCTTGCCGTAGCCGTAGACAAAGCGCGACTGTAATCCTTTTTGCAGCGCACGCTGATGCAGATCCAGCGCTACACCGGCCGCCCCGCCTTCCGCGAGGCGCACGTTAAATTGCAGAATGTTCATTTGATCACCTTCACCCGGGCTTTTTCTCCCACCACCAGCGCGTTATCCGGAATGTTGTCCAGCACCACGCTACCTGCACCCACGGTGACGTTATTGCCGACAGTAATGTCGCCAATGATCACCACGTTGGCTCCCAGCTCGACGTTATTGCCGATAACCGGGCACGCCAGACTGTCCGGCCCACGGTTGCCGATGGTCACCGCGTGGCGAATGGTGAAATCATCACCCGCGACCACAAATTTATTAATCACCACTGCATAGCCGTGGTGAATGGTGAAGCGGCGGCCAATGGTCGCGGCAGCCTGAATTTCATAACCAAAAATGCATTCGGTGATGATGCGGTACAGCACCAGAGCCGGTGCCGCCCAGATATTGTTCAGCACATTTTTTTTGCGCCACACCGAGCAAAAGTGCGCGATGCGGTACGCCAGAACCATGCAGCATGGGCGCAGGCTCCAGCTGTTTGCGCGGCAATCTTCCAGAAACATTATTTCCCCCGAAGCCCATCAGCCAGGCGTTTACCATTGCGCACGGAAAACAGCGTGAGCAGCGTGCGCCAGTTCATGCGCTTATTGCGGATTTGATAGAGGGTAAAGAGCTGATACTTCCGGCTGGCACGGTCAAACTTGTCCTTGTGCTTACGGTAAAAATGGAAGTAGCCCGAGAATTTTTTCGGCGAGGAGGTGATTTGCATCTCCCCGTGGTTGATGTGCAGGATCTGCGTGGCCTCTTCCACTTTCCACGGCTCGCCGTACTCCACCACCATCCGCAGGAAGATGTCGTAATCCTGCGCGGCCTTCAGTTCGGTATCAAACAGACACGCTTTAAAGCGCCATGCCCAGGTAAACACCTGATTGCCAATGATATTGCGCTTATAAAACAGACGGCGTGAGTACGGAGATTTCGGGTACAGCGGCAGACTCGCGGGCTGAGAGTAGACTTCACCCTGGCAGACATAGTCGTTGGCATACAGGAAAGCGTGCGTAACCAGCTGCTGTTGATGCGACAGGAAGATCGACAAACGATTTGGCGTCCATTCATCATCATCGTCAATACCGGTCAGATACTGCCCTTGCGCCTGCATAATCGCCTGGTTACGCACCGCACACGCCCCGGAGTTGATGGCGTTATGCGTATACATCACGCGCGGATCGTTGAGATCAGACACAAATTTCTGCAACTGTTCATACGAGGAAGAACAGTCATCAACGACGATCAGCTCCCAGTTATCATAATCCTGTCGTAGTACGGATTTGATTGCGCGGATCGCCAGCTGCTGACGGTTCCATGTCGGCATATAGATAGAAATCAAAGGACGTTGTGTGGCCATGGTCTTTCCCGAATGAGTTCGATGCCCTCACCCCTGCCCTCTCCCAAAGGGAGAGGGGGATAATATTCCCTCTCCCTTTGGGAGAGGGTTAGGGTGAGGGGGGGATGAACTTTTATTTGCTGTCCGATTTATATTCGTACTCGTAGTACCCGTAATCCTGATAACCACTCGCGCGACGGAAGATGGAGTTCAGGATCACCCCTTTCACCTCAATACCGTTCTGTTCAAAACGGCTCAGGCTGGTTTCCACCTCTTTGATGGTGTTCACCGCATAGCGCGCCACCATCAGCGTGGTACCTGCATGGCGGCCCACAACGGCAGCATCGGTGACGGCCAGAATTGGCGGTGTATCAATCAGCACCAGGTCGTAGTGTTTGCTCGCCCACGCCACCAGTTGGCTAAAGCGCTCACTCATCAGCAGTTCAGAGGGGTTAGGCGGTACCTGTCCACGCGGGATCAGGTCAAATTTCGGGATCGAGGTCGGTTTAGCACTTTCACTAATCTCCCCTTTACCGAGCAGGATTTCCGACAAACCGTTGACGTTGTTGGTGCCCAGCAGCTCGTGGGTGTAACCCTTACGCATATCGCAGTCGATCAGCAGCACGCGTTTATTGGTCTGGCTCACCACCGCCGCCAGGTTGGCACAGACGAATGTCTTACCAATCGACGGGCTTACACCGGTCATCATCAGGACGTTATTTTTAGCCTGCATCATGGCAAAGTGCAGGCTGGTTCGCAGGCTGCGCACCGCTTCAATCGCCAGGTCAGTTGGGTTACCCACCGCCAGAAGCTGGCTCTGTTTGTAACGCTTAACGCCCTTCACGGTTTTGACGCTGTCATGCGATTTCTGCCACTCGGACAGAGGAATGCTGGCATACACGCTGATGCCATTCTCTTCCAGCGCCTGTGGGCTTTCGATACCACGGTTGAACAGCGAGCGCAGCAATACGCCGACGATGGAAAGCATCAGGCCAAGAATAATGCTGCCGAGAATAATCAGCGCTTTCTTCGGCTTCAGCACACCAGGCTGGGTAATTGCCGGGTCAACGATACGCACATCGCCGACGGTGCTGGCTTCGGTGATTTTCAGCTCCTGCTGTTTATTCAGCAATTGCATATACACCTGCTGACCAGATTCCACGTCGCGGGTCAGACGCACAATTTCCTGCTGCGTCTTTGGCATCGCGGTCACGCGGTTATTCAGCTTCGCCTTCTCTTCTTCCAGCGTCTGGCGTTTTTCCAGCAACGTGCGGTAGGCCGGGTGACGTTTGGTGTAGAGCTTAGAGATTTCGGCTTCTTTGAAGGTCAGTTCGTTGAGCTGTGCGTCAATGTTAACCATTGAATCGAGAACCGATTTTGCTTCCAGCGGTAAATCAACGGAATCTTTATCCTGACGATAGGCATTCAGTTTATTCTCTGCATCATCCAGATGAGCGCGCACCTCTGGCAGCTGTTTCGCCAGGAAGGCCAGGCTTTTTGCCGCTTCCGCCGATTTACGCTCCACGTTCTGCTCAAGGTAGTTGCGGGTAATGCTGTTGAGTACGTCGCGGATTTGATCTTTATCCTCACCGGTAAAGGTCATGCTCAGAACGCCGGTGTCCTTACCATTTTCGGTGACGGTCAGGTTATTTTGCAGATTATTGATCATCCCCAGCGTGGAAAATTTGGTGACCGTAAACTCACCCCCTTCCTGCGCCTGAATGCTGCTCACCATCATGCTGACGCCGTCTTTGGTGAGCATCTGCCCCACTTCACCCCGCGCACTAAAGCCCGCATCGCTGGTCAACTGATACTGTTTCGGGCTCAGCACGGTCAGGGTAAACGTCTGATCCGCGCCCCCTTTCGGCAGCACAAAATCCGTCACTTTCACGGTGTCATTGCTGCGGCCCATCAGGCGATCCCAGCCCGCACCAAATACCGGGAAGGTATTTTTGGTGACAGAAATATCCAGCCCCAGGTCGTGAACCGTTTTACCGAGTACCAGACGCGACTGGATAAGCTGAATTTCGGCGTCTGATGCCGGAGGCTTGTTGGCCAGCGCGGAACCAATGTCCTGCACCAGCGAGCTACCGGTGTTCTGCTCAATCTGCATCAGCGCATCGGCGCTGTAGATTGGCGTCGCGAACAGCGTATAGACCACCGCCGCAGCGGCAAATACGGCGGTGATCCCAATCACCCACCACTTCGCTTCTACAACGGTGCCGACCAGGCGACCAATATCAATTTCATCACTGCCCGAAGTCGGGGCGGCAGAAAGTTTTGTTTTTTCTGTCATTGTTATCCCTGCTGAGCTTTCAGTGCCTGCGCCCACTGACGGGCAGACTGGTCAAGTAAGGTGTATACCGCTTCAAACGCCTCACGACTTTTGCGATACGGATCGGGGATTTCACGTTCATTGTCCCAGTGACCAAACAGCATCACCTTGCCGCGCATCTCCGGCGCGATGTCGCACAGCGTGTGAATGTGGCGTTTTTCCATCGTCAGGATCAGGTCATACTCCCGGCACATCCGGCCGGAGACCTGGCGGGCGCAGTGCCCGTCAAGGGAAAGGTTGTGACCGCTGGCAACGCTGGTGGCACGTTCATCGGCACTTTTACCGACCAACGCACCAAGCCCTGCGGAGTCAACGGTGAGTCCGGGCTGATAATTTTTCAGCAACCGTTCCGCCGTCGGGGAACGGCAAATGTTCCCCACGCATACCACCAGAATTTTGTTAAACATCGCGGGTTACCAGGTATGAATGTCGCGCGCCGTATCCGTCATGTAGCGAACGCCACTGATGGTTGGCAGCAACTGGTTGATCAGGCGGTTCCAGCGGGCAACTGGCGCGGTGGTGACATAAACCACATCGTATGGCTGCAGGCGGAACGACGTTGCCATTACCAAAGACGTCGCATCAGACATATCCAGCTGGTAGATATTGGCAATCTTGCCTTTGGCGCTGGCGTCGTTCTTCAGCGGACGGATCACGAAGATGCCGCTGGCGTTGGAGGACGTCAGATCGATGCCTTCCGCATTGCCCAGCGCTTCGGTCAGGGTCATACCGCTGAAGTCCATCTTGAGGGTGCTCTGCTTCTTCACTTCGCCCATCACGAACACTTTCAGATCGTCGTTGCGTGGTACGTAGAGAATATCGCCCGGATAGAGCAGACGGTTCTGGGTCAGGTCACCGTTTTGCATCAGCGCCTGCAGGGAAATGCGCTGCTCTTTGCCGTTATGCGTGAGTACCACGTTGCGCCAGTCAGCGCCGTCGGTTAAACCGCCTGCGGCGTTAACGGCGTCCAGCACGGTGAGGGGGACGTTGGTAATGGCCTGCTGGCCAGATTTGTTCACCTGCCCGGAGATATAGGCTTTCTGCGAGCGGAATGCGGCGATATTAACGTCCACCTGCGGGTCAGCAATATACTGCGCCAGGCGGCCGGTAATATCACTATGGATCTCGGCGAGCGTTTTCCCTGCAACATGCACTTTGCCGATATAGGGATAGAACATGGTCCCGTCAGACTGCACCCAGTTCCCGGTATCGCTTGAGCTGCGATACTGGCCCGCCGGAGTCGTCAGTTCCGGGTGGTCCCAGACGGTCACGTTGATCACGTCTCCTGGCCCTACGCGGTACTGATAAGAGGCTATTTCCTGGTCCAGAGACATATTCGGCTGGGCAACATTTGGACGTGGGCGTAATTGTTCAACCAGACGCGGCGTCAGCGGATAAACATTCACCATTTTGTCGAGGTCAAAATCAGCATCCTGCTGTTTGATCACATCCTTGCCCATTGTTGACATATTGCTGCCGGGAAAGACCGTACAACCACTCATCAAGGTCACCGACACCAATAATGGCATCAATTTCATTTTGGATTTCATCATTGATTATTTATCACTTTGGCAGAGTAATTACCCTGTGAAATTTAAATAAGCCCGGGTCTTTTGGCTTTCAGCATGCAGTTAATCAAATAGAAATATAACTGGCATCAGTCCTAAAAAAAGCTTATTCACCCACTGGCTATTGACAGAATAATCGAGGCTGATTCACTCGCGTCCGGGCACGCTACCGCCCTTGGCTTTCAGTTACCAATCTACTGACTAAACAATGTGTTATGGAAAGACACCCTCTTGAATCAGGTCTTATAGCAAATATACCAACCACTTCAGAGAAGTTGCTGATAATGAATAACCGAGACTAAAGACCGGAACAATAATAGCAACAAGGAGATTTAACATTTGATGCTGAGGGAATTGTTGCAGCTAACCTAATAGCAGGCAAGAAGACATCCACCCTGATAACTATTTTTAAGAATAATATTAAGAGCAAATTTTTCACATTTTAGGATTTTCTTTATATTGACAAAAAACACATTAAAATCATTAATTGCGATATTTCCTAAATATCTCACTCAATAATCAAATATACGCCTTTACCTTATTTACAGTATTCTCAGCATATTTTCTTTTTCTCCCGCTTATTAAGAGAAATCTCACCCTGGCATTGCAATTTCCTCTGGTTTTATCCATGATCAAAGTGTGACATTGGTCATATAACAGAAGGTATTGCTATTACTATGGAATGGATTGCCGATCCATCACTCTGGGCCGGGTTGGTTACGCTGGTCGTCATCGAATTAGTACTCGGTATTGATAATCTGGTCTTTATCGCCATCCTCGCCGAAAAATTGCCACCTTCGCAGCGTGACCGGGCACGCGTGACGGGTTTGCTGCTGGCGATGGTGATGCGACTGTTGCTGCTGGCGTCAATCTCCTGGCTGGTCACGCTGACCACGCCGCTGTTTACCGTTTACAACCTGAGCTTTAGCGCCCGCGATCTGATCATGCTTTTTGGTGGGTTGTTCCTGCTGTTCAAAGCCACGGTAGAGTTGAATGAGCGGCTTGAAGGGAAAGACAGTGAAAACCCCACCCAGCGCCGGGGCGCTAAATTCTGGCCAGTGGTCGCGCAAATTGTGGTGCTGGATGCGGTCTTCTCGCTGGACTCGGTCATCACTGCCGTCGGGATGGTAGACCATCTGGCCGTGATGATGGCCGCCGTGATTATCGCCATTGTACTGATGGTCATGGCGAGCAAAGCGCTGACACGGTTTGTGAACAGCCACCCGACCATCGTCATCCTCTGTCTGAGCTTCCTGCTGATGATTGGCTTTAGCCTGGTGGCCGACGGTTTCGGATTCCACATTCCAAAAGGCTATCTGTACGCCGCCATTGGTTTCTCGGTCATGATTGAATCGCTTAACCAGCTGGCGATTTTCAACCGCCGTCGTTTTCTGTCTGCTAACCAGAGTCTGCGCCAGCGCACTGCCGACACGGTAATGCGCCTGCTCAGCGGACAAAAAGAAGATGCGGAGCTGGATGCCGCATCCTCCGCGATGCTCGCCGATCACAGCGACGGGCAGATTTTTGACCCGCAGGAGCGGCGGATGATTGAGCGGGTGCTCAATCTGAACCAGCGTTCAGTCAGCAGTATCATGACCTCACGCCATGACATTGAACATATCGATCTGGCCGCCCCGGAAGAGCAAATCCGCGCGTTGCTGGATAAAAACCAGCACACCCGCGTGGTCGTCACTGGGGAAGAAGAGGAAGAAGAGCTGCTGGGCGTCGTGCATGTTATCGACCTGCTGCAACAACAGCTGCACGGCGAACCACTCAATCTGCGCGCACTGGTGCGCCAGCCGCTGGTGTTCCCGGAAACGTTGCTGTTGCTCTCGGCGCTGGAGCAGTTCCGTAACGCGCGCACCCATTTTGCTTTTGTGGTGGATGAGTTTGGTTCGGTTGAAGGGCTGGTCACGCTCAGCGACGTAATGGAAACCATCGCCGGTAATCTCCCCAACGAGGTAGATGAAATTGATGCGCGCCATGACATTCAGAAAAATGCGGACGGTTCATGGACGGCCAACGGCCATATGCCACTTGAAGACCTGATCCAGTATGTTCCCCTGCCTCTGGATGAGAAACGTGAGTACCACACCATTGCCGGTTTGTTGATGGAATATCTGCAGCGCATTCCGGTACCCGGTGAAGAGGTACAGGTCGGGGATTATCTGATTAAGACATTACAGGTGGAGAACCATCGCGTGCAGAAGGTACGGTTAATACCGCTACGCGATGAGGAAGAGATGGATTTTGAGGTGTAAAAAAGCCGGGTGGAGGCTACGCCTTACCCGGCACAACAGACATCAAAGCTTATTGAGCAGCTTCTTCGCATCTTTCCCTGTCTGTGAATCCTTATTCCGATCCGCCCAGTCGTTCAGCCGACGTTTGGCTTCATCCTGCAGATGCTTACGCAGGATCTGATCCACCTGAAGGCTGTAATTCAGCGCCTGCCATTTGCCGTACACGCTAAGCGGGATCGGCGTCTCTTTCAGGAAGTCGACCAGTTTGCTTTCACCCTGCCAGCCGGAAAGCACACGCACGTTAAAACGGGTATCTGCCGTCTCTTTCACCAGATCCAGCGAGCCTTCGCCCGTTAACGACAACAGGGATGAAGAGCCCTGCATGCCGCCCAGAGAGAGCTGCCCGTTGTCCAGCGTCAGGTCACTGGTAAAGCTATCGAGACGCGTTGCGCTGTCGTAATTTTCCTGGGCCTGGACGTTACTGCTGCGTTCAACCGCCTGCTGAACAAGTTGCTGGAAGTTGAGTCCTTCCATACGGCTGTCTTTTAGCTCAACATGAGCCTGCCCCTGCCAGTCGCGGCGGAAGGCGTCAGCATCGATCTTCGCCCCGGAAAAGTCCCCGGCCAGCGTCAGCTGCCCCGTCATGGATATCGGGTAGTTAAAGGCTTTCAGGATCGTACCAATCTCAACGTTGTCGAGACGCGGCTGGAACTCCGCGCTGGCGGGTTCTGTACGCACATCCAGCGAGCCAGGCAGAGAAACATGCCCGGTCCCCATTTTGCCGCTCAGCTCGGAGACAACCAGCAACCCGTTATGGTTAAACATCTGGCTGCTCACATTGGTAAAGTCAATGCCGCGCCAGCGCACGCTGTTGGCTTTCAGCAGAATGTCTGCCGTGAACCCGCGCAGACCGTTATAGTCTGGCTGATCAATATTGGAGGAGATAACCGGGCGCGTCTGTTTCATCTGACTCTGCCCCGATTGCTGCACATCACTGTCCGGCGCGGCGGCCTGGGTCACGAGCAGGTTCTCCAGGTTCAGATTATCAAACTGCAGGTTCAGCACCCATTTCGGCTTCTGTTCAAGAGAAACACTCGCCTGCCCTTTCAGGCTGCTGTCGTTCGCCTGCAGGTTAAGGTTATCCAGCTCCAGCTGTTTTTGTTCTTCACGCCATACGGCTTGCAACGTTCCCTGGCCGGTAATTCCCTGAGCAGGAACATCGGCCCCCGTCAGTTGCCAGTTCAGTTGCTGAATATCTGCCGTGAGCTGGTGCGGATAATCCGACGCATTCACGCTGGCATTCAGCGACAGGGTCAGATCGCGCTGATCGCGGTTTACTCGTCCACTGAAATCCACCGTGGCACGATGGTGCGCGTCCTGCTCCATCTTCAGGTTAATGTTGCGTAC
The DNA here is from genome assembly GCF_043945575.1 of Enterobacter cloacae complex sp. 2024EL-00214. NCBI lineage: Bacteria > Pseudomonadati > Pseudomonadota > Gammaproteobacteria > Enterobacterales > Enterobacteriaceae > Enterobacter > Enterobacter cloacae complex sp. 2024EL-00214. The sequence goes on from NZ_JBIMRC010000002.1 coordinate 18,410, forward strand.
AGTGACCTGATCATTATCTTCATGCTGGAAAACCAGCACACTGTCGGCCACTTTCAGTTTACCGATATCAAATGACCAGCCTGTATCAGACGCCCCATCTGGCAGGGTGTTTTCACGTGGTGCAACCGGCGCATCCGCGTTTCGCACGGCTTCAGTTTGTGGGGTAAGCTGAATGACCGCGCTTTTCAGCATCACCTGGTCTACCTGCAACTGGTGTGAAAAGAGCGGGAACAGCGCCACATCAAGACGCATGTTATCGGCCGATACCAGCGGCTGAGTGGCCCCCGGTGCGGTTAACGACATACGGCCTGAGAGAATGCTGAGTTGCGGCCAGACGTGCCACCGCAGCGGCCCATCCAGCTTCAGTTCATAACCGCTGCGCGCTTCAACCTGCCGCACCATATAGGCACGGAAATCATTAGGGTTAACCAGCAGAACCAACGCTGAAAGGCCAGCAACCAGCACCACCAGCAATATCATCAGCGTTGTCAGAACTCTTCTCATGGCATCCTCAGTGGACTAACGATCAGTCTTTATCAATACGACTGGCAACCGCACCCTGCTGGTCGCGATATTTTGCATCCTGACGGCGGTTATAAGGACGCTCTGCCGGACCTGTCAGGGGTTCAAAGCTCAGCGCGCCAATCATCATACCCGGGCGCAGTGCCAGCGGTAGTTTACCGGCGTTGAAGAACTCCAGCACGATACGGCCCGACCAGCCTGGATCGATACGGTGCGCGGTCACGTGTACCATCAGCCCCAGACGCGCCAGAGAAGAACGGCCATCAAGCCAGCCAACCAGATCCGCAGGCAACGTGACGGATTCAAACGTCACCGCCAGCGCCAGCTCACCCGGATGCAGGTAAAACGCATCACCCTCGTCGAGGACAATTTCGTCACTCATCACACGGTCAAGCGCCGCGCTGACTTCGTCCTTCGGCCCGCTGAGGTCGATAAACGGTGCAGTGTGGCCGCTAAAGGTGCGGAATTTATTTCCCAGACGCACGTCAACGGTCACACCATTGATACGCTCCACCGGCGGGCGCGGGGTAATAGACAGGCGGCCTTCATCCAGCCAGGCTTCTATATCGCGATCACAAAGACGCATGGCACTTTCTCCTTTCGTGCATCGTGCCCTGAGAGTTTACTGACTCAGGGCAAAACCAGGTTATATCTGAACGGTACACAATTCGCGTGGCTTATTCAAAGAACTGGCTGATTTTCGCTTTTAAGATATCAATAGCAATGCGGTTTTTACCGCCGCGAGGCACGATGATATCGGCGTATTGCTTGGATGGTTCGATAAATTGCAGGAACATCGGACGGACGGTTTTCTGGTATTGCGCCATGACAGAGTCCATCGAACGGCCACGTTCGTTAACGTCGCGCTTAATGCGGCGCATCAGGCAAATATCCAGTGGGGTATCGACAAAAATAGAGAAGTTCATGGATTCACGCAGACGCGCGTCGGTCAGAAGCAGGATGCCTTCGAGGATAATCACCTTCTTCGGCTCGATGCGAATCGTTTCCTGCGTGCGGGTATGTTCCACGTAGCTATAGACAGGCAGTTCAATCGCCTGGCCATTCTTAAGCGCTTCTAAATGCTGGAACAGCAGGCTGTGATCCATTGCATTTGGATGATCATAATTCGTTTTTACGCGCTCTTCCATCGACAGATGGGATTGGTCTTTGTAATAGCTATCTTCGGGAATGACGCCGATGTGCTCATCACCAACTTGTTCACGCAGTTCGCGGTAAAGCGTACTGGCAATAAGACTTTTACCTGAAGCCGATGCGCCGGCGATGCCTATGATGACGCACTGATGAGACTTATCAGTCATAAATTTAGCGACCTGATTGACCTGGATGTTAAGGAAGGACGACGCCGGAGCGTCAAACGCGGCAATTATAGGGATTTCGTGGGCGTGATACCAGTCGAAAGCGCAGGATATGCGAGAGAGGCTGAAAAGTGCCTTTTCGATCCCTTAGTGAAATTTAAACGAACATTTTTTCAGCGTTTAATATGAATTTTTTGCAGAGTAACTATTTAATAACTCTATGATGTCAAATTATGAGCAGACGCCATATGAATTGTAAATTGTTTGTACTAGCATAAGCCAAATTATTAAATTCTCTCGTCCGGGCCTGGCTCCTGACGGCATGGCGTCTTTGGATAAAGCGGTAATGAATAAACAATACCAGCGGGTTTTGGTTACTACCCCACATCCTTTATTACGACTTGTCTGTCTGGGCCTGGTCACCTTCATCTTTACGTTGTTCTCGCTGGAGCTCACCCGCTCCGGCACGCTGCTGGCTCCCCTCTGGTTTCCCACCGCCATTATGATGGTGGCGTTTTACCGCCACGCAGGAAAAATGTGGCCTGGCATTGCGCTGGCCTGTTCATTTGGCAATATTCTGGCCACCTGGATGCTCTTTTCCTGGGAGGCAACGAGCTTCACCTACCTCTCGATAAACCTGATTGAAGCCTTTATTGGCGCGGTCATACTCCGCAAATGGCTGCCCTGGTATAACCCATTACAAAACCTGGGTGACTGGATCCGTCTGGCTATCGGCAGTGCGCTGATACCACCGCTGGTGGGTGGGGTACTGGTGCATTTTCTGATCCCCAGCCCGGAACCACTTCGTACCTTCCTGGTCTGGGTGCTTTCTGAATCCATTGGCTCGCTGGCACTGGTTCCACTGGGTCTGCTCTTTAAGTCACACTATTTGCTTCGCCACCGCAATCCGAAGCTGCTGCTGGAAACCTTGCTGACGATGGCCGCCACCCTGACGCTAAGCTGGGTGGCCGTAACCTGGGTACCGTGGCCGTTTACCTGCGTCATCGTCCTGCTCATGTGGAGCGCCGTGCGTCTGCCGAGGATGGAAGCCTTCCTGGTGTTTTTAGTCACCGTGATGGTCATTTCGCTGATGATTGCCCGAAATCCCCTACCGCTGGCAACCCAGAATGCCAGCGCCATGCTGAATGCCCCCTGGCTGCCATTCCTGATGATGCTACTGCCAGCCAACGTCATGACGATGGTGATGTATGCATTTCGTGCCGAACGTAAGCATATAACCGAAAGCGAAGAGCGTTTCCGTAATGCAATGGAGTATTCCGCCATCGGTATGGCTCTGGTGGGGGTTGAAGGACAGTGGCTACAGGCGAACAAAGCGCTGTGCAGTTTTCTTGGCTACAGCCAGAAAGAACTTCAGTCGCTCACCTTCCAGCAGCTCACGTGGCCGGAAGATTTGAATTCCGACCTGAAGCTGCTTGAACAGCTTGTGAGGGGGGATATCAATAACTACAGCCTTGAGAAACGCTATTACACCCGCAATGGCGAGGTCGTCTGGGCGCTGCTTGTTGTTTCAGTCGTACGCCATGCGGACGGCTCCCCACTCTACTTTATCGCCCAGATTGAAGACATTAACGATCTCAAGCAGACCGAGTGGGTCAACAAACGCCTGATGGAACGTATCACCCTTGCTAACGAAGCCGGTGGTATCGGGATTTGGGAGTGGGATCTGGAGCCTGACATCATCAGCTGGGATAAGCGGATGTTCGAGCTGTATGAAATTCCGCCGCATATCAAGCCGACGTGGCAACTCTGGCACGAGGCGATGGTGCCAGAAGACCGCGCCCACGTGGAACAGGTGATCCGCGACTCGCTGATGGACAGGCTGCCGTTTAAGCTTGAGTTTCGTATTCGCGTCAAGGACGGCATACGTCATATTCGTTCGCTGGCAAACCGGGTGCTGGATAAACAGGGCGAAGTTGAACGCTTGCTTGGCATCAATATGGACATGACCGAAGTTAAGCAGCTGAATGAAGCGCTGTTCCAGGAAAAAGAGCGTTTGCACATCACGCTCGACTCCATCGGTGAAGCGGTGTTGTGTACCGATATCGACATGAATGTCACCTTTATGAATCCCGTCGCCGAGAAGATGAGCGGCTGGCTGCAAACCGAGGCTATCGGGCAGCCGATCCTGACGGTGCTGCATATTACGTTTGGTGAGAATGGCCCACTGATGGAGAATATCCACAGCGGCGATATGTCCCGTTCTGCGATTGAACAGGATGTGGTGCTTAACTGTCGCACTGGCGGGAGCTTTGATATCCATTACAGTATCACTCCGCTCAGTACGCTTGACGGGCAAAATATTGGCTCGGTTCTGGTGATTCAGGATGTCACCGAGTCACGCAAAATGCTGCGTCAGCTGAGCTACAGCGCCTCCCACGATGCGCTCACCCATCTGGCAAACCGGGTCAGCTTCGAAAACCACCTTAAACGCCTGTTGCAGACCGTGCAGGAGACGCGCCAGCGTCATGCGCTGGTGTTTATCGATCTCGACCGCTTCAAAGCCGTTAACGATACCGCAGGCCATGCGGCGGGCGACGCCCTGCTCCGGGAACTCTCTTCGTTAATGCTGACCATGCTGCGCTCAAGCGACGTCCTGGCACGTCTGGGCGGCGACGAATTCGGGCTATTGCTGCCGGACTGCAATATCGAAAGCGCACGCTATATTGCAGGCCGTCTGATCCACGCCATCAACAATTACCACTTTATGTGGGAAGGACGTCTGCACCGCATTGGTGCCAGCGCCGGTATCACCCTGATTGATGAAAATAACAATCAGGCGTCGGAAGTGATGTCGCAAGCCGACATCGCCTGCTATGCCTCGAAAAACAACGGGCGTGGTGTCGTCACCGTTTACGAACCGCAGCAGGAGCGGATCCACAGCACGCGCAGCATGATGTCGCTTGATGAACAGTGGCATATGATCAAGGACAATCACCTGATGTTGATTGCCCGTAGCGTCGCCTCCCCGCGTATTCCGGAGAGCTGTAATTTCTGGCTGATCTCATTACGCCTGTGGACTAACCAGGGCGAAGTCCAGGAGGAGCACGCCTTCCGTTCGAGCCTGGCGGAGCCTGAACTGTTACACGCCCTCGACCGACGTATTTTTAGCGAGTTCTTCCGCACCTATGCCGCGCAGGTGGCCAGTAAAGGTATGGGAGTGGCACTGCCGCTTTCTGAAGCCGGTTTAGCCAGCGTCACACTGGTCGACGAGTTGCTCGATCTTCTGGATAAAGGCACACTGCCGGGTCGTCTTCTGCATCTGGTTATTGCTGTCGACGTGGTACGTAACCCGGATGAGAGAGTCCAGCAGGGGCTGCAAAAGCTCCGTCATGCTGGCTGTCGCGTGGTGCTCAGCCAGGTAGGACGTGACATGAACGTCTTTAACCACCTGAGCGCCAATATGGCCGATTATCTGATGCTGGACGCAGAAATGGTGACGAACATACACGGCAATCTGATGGATGAAATGATGGTTGCCATTATTCAGGGCCATGCACAGCGGCTGAGGATGAAAACCCTCGCCGGGCCAAGCAACCAGCCGATCATGATGGATACCCTTTCCGGTATCGGCATTGACTTCATCTACGGCGACACCATCGCCGAACCACAGCCGCTGGAATTACTTCTGAATACCAGCTATTTCGCTATCAACTGACGGCACCCAACCGTCGGTATACCAGATGTGCAGCAGCGCGTAAGAGCGCCACGGCTGCCAGCGCTGGGCGTATCGACGGATCTGCGCCGGGGTCATTCCGGCGAAGCGCTGTTTAATCAGATAATCATCCGGCAGGAAAACATCTTTCGCCTGCCAGCCGCGCAGGGCAAGGTAGTTTGCCGTCCAGCGCCCAATCCCCGGCCGCTGTTGTAACGCCTTCATGCCTTCTTCAATATCCGCAGGCGGGAAAAGCGGAAACGTTCCGTCGACCACGGACTGCGCCAGATGAATCAACGACTCCGCCCGCCTGACCGGCATCCCGAGAGCTTTCAACGCCAGTGGGTCGGCCGCCGCCAGCGCTGCCGGTGTCGGGAAGCAGACATAGCCCGGAGAATCCTTAACCGGTTTGCCACACAGCGCCACAACACGCGAGGCCAGCTTCGCCGCCATCGCCACGCTGACCAGTTGCCCCAGAATCGCCCGCACGCCCTGCTCCCAGGCATCCATTGCCCCCGGTAAACGTAAGCCTGGCCGCGCAGCACCGAGTTCGCCCAGCGCCTCCTGAATTTGCTGCGGATCGCAGGCAAGATCGAACAGACGTCCGATGCGCTCCAGGCAGGTCTGTGCAACTGGCGTCAGCCCCGCACTGAACGTTACCTCTAACGTACGGGTGCGGATATCCGGCGTGACGCGAAATATTCCCTGATGTCCCTCACAGGCAAAACTGCGTTCGTAGTATTCGTCCGTGACAGTTTCGACGCCCGCTACCGCACGCACGCCAAGAAAGCCAAACATCCATTGCCAGTCATAAGGGGGTTGCCATGTCAGGGTATACATTGTTGCTCCTTTTATGTTCCCCTCAGCATAAACCGAAAGATCTTGTTGCGCCTTGCTTTCATATTCCAGTTGTCGCCGGGAAGACATTTCGTTAAAGTCTCGCCCCTTCTCACTGGCATGGGGATTTCTACGTGTTTATTGGATTTGACTACGGTACGGCAAACTGTTCGGTTGCGGTTATGCAAAACGGGCAACCACAGCTCCTGAAAATGGAAAAAGAGAGCACGCTGCTGCCGTCAATGCTCTGCGCACCCACGCGCGAAGCGGTCAGCGAATGGCTGTTTCGCCATCATCAGGTTCCGGCCAATGCCGCAGAAACCCAGGCGTTGCTACGCCGGGCTGTCAGTTTTAACCGCGAGGAAGACATCGACGTTACGCCTTCCAGCGTGCAGTTTGGTCTTTCTTCGCTCGGACATTACATTGACGACCCGGAAGAGGTTTACTTCGTTAAATCACCGAAGTCCTTCCTGGGTGCCAGCGGCCTGAAGCCACAGCAGGTGGCAGTGTTTGAAGATCTGGTGTGCGCCATGATGCTGCACATCCGTAATCAGGCACAGACGCAGGTTTCCGATGCAATCACTCAGGCAGTTATTGGCCGCCCGATCAACTTCCAGGGGCTGGGTGGTGACGACGCTAACCAACAGGCACAGGGGATCCTTGAGCGTGCCGCGCACCGTGCAGGTTTCCGTGATGTGGTGTTCCAGTATGAACCGGTTGCTGCGGGGCTGGATTTTGAAGCCACGCTGACGGAAGAAAAACGCGTGCTGGTCGTGGATATCGGCGGCGGTACAACGGACTGCTCGCTGCTGTTGATGGGGCCACAATGGCACTCGCGTCGCGACCGTGAAAACAGCCTGCTGGGACACAGTGGTTGCCGCGTGGGTGGTAACGATCTGGATATCGCCCTGGCGTTCAGGAGCCTGATGCCGCTGCTTGGCATGGGTGGACAAACGGAAAAAGGGATCGCCCTGCCGATCCTGCCGTGGTGGAACGCTATCGCCATCAATGATGTTCCCGCGCAAAGTGATTTTTACAGCACCGCCAACGGTCGCTACCTGAATGACCTGGTGCGCGATGCCCAGGACGCCGACAAAGTCGCGCTGCTGTACAAAGTGTGGCGTCAGCGTCTGAGCTACCGCGTGGTGCGCACCGCTGAAGAGAGCAAAATTGCCCTCTCCAACCGTCCTGAACATGCGGTATCGTTACCGTTTATCCGCGACGAGCTGGCAACCGCGATTTCACAGGAAGGGCTGGAAACAGCACTCACCCAGCCTCTGCAGCGTATTCTGGAGCAGGTTCAACTGGCCCTGGAGAACGGTAAAGAGAAGCCGGATATCATTTACCTGACCGGCGGTAGCGCCCGTTCGCCGCTGATCAAGAAAGCGCTGGCGGAACAACTGCCGGGGATCCCGATTGCCGGGGGCGATGACTTCGGCTCGGTAACCGCAGGGCTTGCCCGCTGGGCGCAGGTAGTGTTTAGCTAGTGTTGTTACGGTGCGGTCTGGTGCCCGCACCCCGGTCCTCTCCCACAGGGAGAGGGCGAACACACCCCAAACGGCATTGCCGTTTTGCGTTGACCTCCATTCAGACAATTCCAGACAGTCTTCCATATTTCCTCCATTTTTCCACCGTCTTGCCTGACTAAACTAGTATCATCCCCCGAAGTGTTTCAGGATGAGAACGTATAACGATGAAAGGCCGTAACAAATCCCGCTGGGCAATCGCCGCTGGCATCATTGTGGTGGTTCTTGCCGCCGCCTGGTACTGGCACAGTCAATCCGCTGAACCAACGTCAACCGCAAGTGCCAGTAACCCACCACAGCGCTCTGCGAGCGGTGGTCGTCACGGTATGCGCAGTGGTGCTCTGGCTCCGGTTCAGGCCGCGACGGCGGTGAGCAAAGCGGTACCCCGTTATCTCACAGGCCTGGGAACTATCACGGCGGCAAAGACCGTGACGGTACGCAGCCGCGTCGACGGTCAACTGATGGCGCTTCATTTCCAGGAGGGGCAGCAGGTCAACGCCGGTGATTTACTGGCGGAAATCGACCCGAGCCAGTTTAAGGTTACCCTCGCTCAGGCGCAGGGACAGCTCGCCAAAGATAAAGCCACGCTCGCCAACGCCCAGCGTGATTTAGCCCGCTATCAGCAACTGGTAAAAACCAATCTCGTGTCGCGCCAGGAGCTGGATACCCAACAGTCTCTGGTCAGCGAATCCCAGGGCACGATAAAAGCCGATGAAGCCACCGTTGCCAGCGCGCAGCTACAGCTCGACTGGAGCCGTATTACCGCGCCGATTAGCGGACGCGTCGGCCTGAAACAGGTGGATATCGGCAACCAGATCTCCAGTGGCGATACCACCGGGATCGTGGTCATTACGCAAACTCACCCTATCGATCTTGTTTTTACCCTGCCGGAGAGTGATATCGCCACCGTCGTGCAGGCGCAAAAAACCGGGCAAGCGCTGGTGGTGGAAGCCTGGGATCGCACCAACAAGCAGAAACTCAGCGAAGGTTCCCTGCTGAGCCTCGATAACCAGATCGACACCACCACCGGCACCATCAAGCTGAAAGCGCGCTTTAACAACCAGGATGATGCCCTCTTCCCGAACCAGTTTGTGAATGCGCGGATGCTGGTTGCCACCGAGGAAAACGCGGTGGTGATCCCAACGGCTGCACTACAGATGGGTAACGAAGGTAACTTTGTCTGGGTGCTAAACAGTGACAACAACGTCAGCAAGCATCTGGTGAAAGCCGGGCTTCAGGACAGCCAGACGGTGGTGATCAGCGCCGGGATTGCCGTGGGCGACCGCGTGGTGACCGACGGCATAGACCGCCTGACCGAAGGGGCAAAAGTCGACGTTGTTGAAGCACACGGCAGCACCGCATCAGACGCTGCACCCACGAAGCGGGAGCATAAGAAACAGGGAGCGGCCTCCTGATGCAGGTCATGCCACCCAGCACGACAGGTGGGCCATCACGCCTGTTCATCATGCGCCCTGTCGCCACCACATTGTTGATGGTGGCTATCCTGCTGGCCGGGATTATCGGTTACCGCTTCCTGCCCGTTTCGGCGCTGCCGGAAGTGGACTACCCGACGATTCAGGTTATCACTCTCTACCCCGGAGCCAGCCCGGATGTGGTGACGTCGGCCATTACCGCCCCACTCGAGCGCCAGTTTGGCCAGATGTCGGGGTTAAAACAGATGTCCTCGCAAAGTTCCGGCGGGGCATCCGTAGTGACGCTGCAGTTCCAGCTCACGCTGTCGCTGGATGTCGCCGAGCAGGAGGTGCAGGCTGCGATCAACGCGGCAACCAACCTGCTGCCGTCTGACCTGCCTAACCCACCGGTCTACAGCAAAGTCAACCCGGCCGATCCGCCGATCATGACCCTCGCGGTCACGTCATCCGCCATGCCGATGACTCAGGTTGAAGATATGGTCGAAACCCGCGTGGCACAGAAAATTTCGCAAGTGTCTGGCGTGGGTCTGGTCACGCTGGCGGGCGGGCAGCGCCCGGCGGTTCGCGTGAAACTTAACGCCCAGGCGATCGCCGGGCTGGGGTTAACCAGTGAAACCATTCGTGCGGCCATCAGCAATGCCAACGTCAACTCGGCAAAAGGCTCGCTGGATGGCCCGGCCCGTGCCGTCACGCTCTCTGCAAACGATCAGATGCAGTCCGCCGATGAGTACCGCCAGCTGATTGTGGCGTACCAGAACGGCGCTCCCGTACGCCTGGGTGATGTGGCGACCGTTGAACAAGGGGCGGAAAACAGCTGGCTTGGCGCATGGGCCAACAAACAGCCGGCGATCGTGATGAACGTTCAGCGCCAGCCAGGTGCAAACATCATTGCAACCGCCGACAGCATTCGTACCATGCTGCCGCAGCTGATTGACAGTCTGCCGAAGTCGGTCAGCGTGAAGGTCCTCTCTGACCGCACCACCAATATTCGCGCGTCGGTTACCGATACTCAGTTCGAGCTAATGCTGGCGATTGCGCTGGTGGTAATGATTATTTACCTGTTCCTGCGCAACGTGCCCGCAACCATTATCCCCGCCGTTGCCGTACCGCTCTCGCTGGTCGGCACGTTCGCGGTGATGGTGTTCCTCGGTTTTTCGATTAACAACCTGACGTTAATGGCGCTCACCATCGCCACCGGTTTCGTGGTGGATGACGCCATCGTGGTGATCGAGAACATCTCACGCTATATCGAAAAAGGCGAAAAACCGCTGGCCGCCGCGCTGAAGGGGGCGGGTGAGATTGGCTTTACTATTATCTCGCTGACCTTCTCACTGATTGCAGTGCTGATCCCACTCCTGTTTATGGGTGATATCGTCGGACGTCTGTTCCGTGAATTTGCCGTCACGCTGGCAATCGCAATCTTAATCTCTGCCGTGGTGTCGCTGACGCTGACGCCGATGATGTGCGCCCGCATGCTGAGCGTTGAGTCCCTGCGTAAGCAAAACCGCTTCTCCCGCGCCTCTGAACGCATGTTCGAACGCATTATTGCCGCTTACGGACACGTACTGGCGAAAGTGCTCAATCATCCGTGGGCGACGCTGAGTGTAGCCCTGGGTACGCTGGCACTGAGCGTGATGCTGTGGATCTTCATCCCTAAAGGTTTCTTCCCGATTCAGGATAACGGCATTATTCAGGGTACGCTGCAGGCACCGCAGTCGGTTTCGTTTGCCAGCATGGCACAGCGCCAGCAGCAGGTATCTGAGACAATCATGAACGATCCGGCGGTCGAGAGCCTGACGTCGTTTGTTGGCGTGGATGGTACTAACCCGTCGCTGAACAGCGCTCGCCTGCAAATCAACCTTAAACCGCTGAGTGGCCGTGATGACCGCGTGCAAACGGTGATTGAACGTCTGCAAACCGCCGTGGCACGCGTGCCGGGCGTTGAACTCTACCTGCAGCCGATTCAGGATTTAACCATTGATACGCAGGTGAGCCGCACGCAGTACCAGTTCACGCTGCAGGCGACCACGCTCGACGCACTCAGCACCTGGGTTCCGCAACTGGTGAATAAACTGAAAGCGCAGCCGCAGCTCTCCGACGTCAGCAGCGACTGGCAGGACAAAGGTCTGGCAGCATATGTGAACGTCAACCGTGACACCGCCAGTCGGCTGGGCATCACGATGGCCGATGTGGATAACGCACTGTATAACGCCTTTGGTCAGCGTCTGATCTCCACGATTTATACCCAGGCGAACCAGTATCGCGTGGTGCTGGAACACAACACCGAAAACACCCCGGGGCTTGCCGGGCTGGACTCGGTACGCCTGACCAGCAAAGACGGCGGCATTGTGCCGTTAAGTGCAATTGCGAATGTGGAAGAGCGCTATACCCCACTGTCGATAAACCATCTGGATCAGTTCCCGTCCACCACCATTTCGTTCAACGTGCCGGACAATTACTCGCTGGGCGAAGCGGTTGAAGCCATTGTGGCCGCTGAAAAAGCGCTGAGCTTCCCGTCAGATATTCAGACCCAGTTCCAGGGCAGTACGCTGGCGTTCCAGGCCGCGCTGGGTAACACCATCTGGCTGATTGTGGCGGCGGTCGTGGCGATGTACATCGTGCTCGGCGTGTTGTACGAAAGCTTTATTCACCCGATTACCATCCTCTCCACCCTGCCGGCCGCGGGCGTAGGGGCACTGCTGGCGCTGATGCTGGCAGGCAGCGAACTGGACGTCATTGCCATCATCGGGATCATTCTGCTTATCGGGATCGTGAAGAAAAACGCCATCATGATGATCGACTTTGCCCTCGCCGCCGAGCGCGAGCAGGGGATGTCGCCACGCGATGCCATCTTCCTGGCCTGTCTGTTGCGTTTTCGTCCGATCCTGATGACGACACTCGCCGCCCTGCTGGGTGCCCTGCCGTTGATGCTGAGTACCGGTGTAGGGGCCGAACTGCGCCGCCCGTTGGGGGTGGGTATGGTCGGCGGTTTACTGGTCAGCCAGGTGTTGACGCTCTTTACCACACCGGTCATTTACCTGTTGTTTGACCGTCTGGCGCTGTGGGCGAAAAGCCGCTTCCCGAAACGTGAAGAGGAGGCATAAGTGAAGTTTTTCGCCCTCTTCATTTACCGACCGGTGGCGACGATTTTAATTTCGCTCGCCATCACCCTGTGCGGCGTGCTGGGCTTCCGGCTGCTGCCGGTGGCTCCGTTGCCGCAGGTGGATTTCCCGGTGATCATGGTCAGCGCCTCGCTGCCTGGCGCATCCCCGGAAACCATGGCATCGTCCGTCGCCACGCCGCTGGAGCGCTCGCTCGGGCGGATTGCGGGGGTCAACGAAATGACCTCCAGCAGTTCGCTTGGCAGCACGCGTATTATTCTGGAGTTTAGCTTTGACCGCGATATAAACGGAGCCGCGCGTGACGTGCAGGCGGCTATCAACGCCGCGCAAAGCCTGCTGCCGAGCGGGATGCCGAGCCGCCCGACCTACCGCAAAGCCAACCCGTCCGATGCGCCGATTATGATCCTGACGCTCACTTCGGAGACTTACTCTCAGGGACAACTGTACGATTTCGCCTCCACACAGCTGGCGCAGACCCTTTCGCAGATTGACGGTGTGGGCGATGTGAGCGTTGGCGGTAGCTCCCTGCCCGCCGTGCGCGTGGGTTTAAACCCACAGGCACTGTTTAACCAGGGGGTGTCGCTGGACGAGGTGCGCACCGCCATCAGCAATGCCAACGTGCGTAAGCCACAAGGGGCAATTGAGGACAGCGGCCATCGCTGGCAGATCCAGACCAACGACGCGCTGAAAACCGCCGCTGAATACCAGCCGCTGATTATTCACTACAACAACGGCGCGGCGGTACGCTTAAGCGATGTCGCCAGCGTCACCGACTCGGTACAGGATGTCCGCAACGCGGGGATGACCAACGCCAAACCGGCGATCCTGCTGATGATCCGCAAGCTGCCGGAAGCCAATATTATCCAGACGGTGAACAGCATCCGCGCGCGATTGCCGGAGCTACAGGAGACTATCCCGGCTGCAATTGACCTGCAGATTGCCCAGGATCGCTCTCCGACCATTCGCGCCTCGCTCGAAGAGGTAGAACAGACGCTGGTGATCTCCGTCGGGCTGGTTATCCTGGTGGTCTTTTTGTTTCTGCGCTCCGGGCGCGCAACGCTCATTCCCGCCGTGGCAGTGCCGGTCTCGCTGATTGGGACATTTGCCGCCATGTATCTGTGCGGCTTTAGCCTCAACAACCTGTCGCTGATGGCCCTGACCATCGCCACCGGGTTTGTGGTGGATGATGCCATTGTGGTACTGGAGAACATCTCCCGTCATCTGGAAGCCGGCGTGAAACCGCTTCAGGCTGCGCTTCAGGGCACGCGCGAAGTGGGCTTTACGGTGCTTTCAATGAGTTTGTCGCTGGTGGCGGTGTTCCTGCCGCTGCTGCTGATGGGCGGGCTTCCCGGCCGCCTGCTGCGCGAGTTTGCGGTGACGCTCTCCGTCGCCATCGGTATTTCGCTGGCTGTCTCGCTCACGCTCACGCCGATGATGTGCGGCTGGATGCTCAGGCGCAGCAAACCGCGTTCGCAGCCGCGTCGCAAGGGGTTTGGTCGTGTCCTGATGGCCATGCAGGGAGGCTACGGTAAATCACTGAAGTGGGTACTGAACCATACGCGGCTTGTCGGGTTAGCGCTTATCGCCACGATCGGGCTTAATGTCTGGATGTATATTACCATCCCGAAAACCCTCTTCCCGGAGCAAGATACCGGCGTGTTGATGGGCGGTATTCAGGCTGACCAGAGCATTTCGTTCCAGGCAATGCGCGGTAAACTGCAGGACTTTATGAAAATCATCCGCGAGGACAAGGCGGTGGATAACGTCACCGGTTTTACCGGCGGCTCCCGCGTCAACAGCGGGATGATGTTTATCACCCTTAAACCGCGTGATGTCCGCAATGAAACCGCACAACAGGTGATTGACCGCCTGCGAGTGAAGCTTGCCAAAGAGCCCGGGGCAAACCTGTTTTTGATGGCCGTTCAGGATATCCGCGTGGGCGGGCGTCAGGCCAATGCCAGCTACCAGTACACCCTGCTTTCTGACGACCTGACCGCCCTGCGCGAGTGGGAGCCGAAGATCCGCAAAGCGCTGGCCGCACTGCCACAGCTGGCGGACGTGAATTCCGATCAACAGGACAACGGTTCTGAGATGGATCTGACCTACGATCGCGACACTATGTCGCGTCTGGGGATTAATGTTGAAGCGGTCAACAGCCTGCTGAACAACGCCTTCGGTCAGCGCGAAATCTCGACCATCTACCGGCCGATGAACCAGTACAAAGTGGTGATGGAGGTTGACCCACGCTACACCCAGGATATCAGCGCGCTGGATAAAATGTACATCATCAACAGCGACGGTAAACCCATCCCGCTCTCCTGGTTTGCCAGCTGGCGGCCTGCGAACGCGCCGCTGTCGGTTAACCATCAGGGGCTTTCGGCTGCGTCGACCATCTCCTTTAACCTGCCAACCGGCTCGTCGCTTTCCGAGGCCAGCGATGCTATCAACCGCGCCATGACCCAGCTTGGCGTACCGTCCACCGTACGCGGCAGTTTTGCCGGCACCGCGCAGGTGTTCCAGCAGACGATGAACTCGCAGGTCATTTTGATTCTGGCGGCCATTGCGACGGTCTATATTGTGCTTGGCGTGCTGTATGAAAGCTACGTCCATCCGCTGACCATCCTCTCAACCCTGCCATCAGCGGGCGTCGGGGCGTTGCTGGCGCTGGAATTGTTTGGTGCTCCATTCAGCCTGATAGCATTAATCGGGATCATGCTATTAATAGGTATTGTGAAGAAAAACGCCATCATGATGGTCGACTTTGCGCTGGATGCCCAACGTCACGGCAATCTTCCTCCGGAAGAGGCGATATTCCAGGCCTGCCTGCTGCGTTTTCGTCCGATCATGATGACCACGCTGGCGGCACTGTTTGGTGCGCTACCGCTGGTGATATCCGGTGGCGACGGCTCAGAGCTGCGCCAGCCGCTGGGTATTACAATTGTCGGCGGGCTGGTGATGAGCCAACTGCTGACGCTCTACACCACGCCGGTGGTCTATCTCTTTTTCGACCGCCTGCGAATGCGTTTTTCGCGTAAAAACAGAACCACGGTGACCGAGTAAATGACCGACCTCCCCGCGAATGTTCGCTGGCAATTATGGATTGTCGCCTTCGGCTTCTTTATGCAGTCGCTGGATACGACCATCGTCAACACCGCCCTCCCCTCGATGGCCAAAAGTCTCGGGGAGAGCCCGCTGCACATGCATATGGTGATTGTCTCCTACGTGCTGACAGTCGCCGTGATGCTGCCTGCCAGCGGCTGGCTGGCGGATAAAGTGGGGGTAAGGAATATCTTTTTCACCGCCATTGTGCTGTTTACCGTCGGTTCGCTGTTTTGCGCGCAGGCCAACACCCTCGACCAACTGGTGATGGCACGTGTGCTGCAAGGGTTTGGCGGCGCGATGATGGTACCCGTCGGGCGGCTGACGGTAATGAAAATTGTGCCGCGCGAGCAGTATATGTCGGCGATGACCTTTGTGACCTTACCTGGACAGATTGGCCCGCTGCTCGGCCCCGCGCTGGGCGGGCTTCTGGTGGAATACGCCTCCTGGCACTGGATCTTCTTAATTAACCTGCCCGTGGGTATCGTCGGTGCTATCGCAACCCTGATGCTGATGCCTAACTACACCATGCAGACGCGGCGCTTTGACTTCTTTGGTTTCATGCTGCTGGCATCCGGGATGGCCATGCTCACGCTGGCGCTCGACGGGCAAAAAGGGCTGGGGATTTCATCCCTGACGCTGGGCATTCTGGTCACCCTCGGTATCACGGCAATACTGGGGTATCTGTGGCATGCCAGAGGCAACGCTAAAGCGCTGTTCAGCCTGTCGCTGTTTAAAAACACCACCTACCGTCTGGGCCTGCTCGGCAGCTTTGCCGGACGAGCCGGTAGCGGCATGCTGCCGTTTATGACGCCGGTATTTCTGCAGATTGGGATGGGGTTCTCGCCGTTCCATGCAGGCTTAATGATGATCCCAATGGTGCTTGGCAGTATGGGGACGAAGCGCATTGTGGTGCAGGTGGTGAACCGCTTTGGTTATCGTCATGTGCTGGTAGTCGCCACGCTGGCACTGGCGCTGGTCATCCTGCTGTTTATGGCCGTGGCGCTGATGGGCTGGTACTACGCCCTGCCGCTGGTGTTGTTCTGCCAGGGGGTTATCAACGCCATGCGCTTCTCATCAATGAATACCCTGACGCTGAAAGACCTGCCGGATGAGCAGGCGAGCAGCGGCAACAGCCTGCTGTCGATGGTGATGCAGCTTTCCATGAGCGTAGGGGTCACCATCGCGGGCCTGTTGCTCGGCATGTATGGGCAGCACCATCTCAGCGTTGACACCCCGGTCGCTCACCAGGTGTTTTTATATACCTATCTCAGCATGGCGGTGATTATTGCCCTGCCCGCATTCATCTTCGCCAGGGTGCCGGATGATACCAGTAAAAACGCCGTGATCCGGCGTGGCAAAAGGAGTGAACCATGAAATTCTGGCGTCCTGGCATTACCGGTAAACTCTTTGTCGCAATATTTGCCACCTGCATCGTCCTGCTGATCACCATGCACTGGGCGGTACGTCTCAGCTTTGAGCGCGGGTTTATTGATTACATCAAACACGGTAACGAGCAACGCCTGCAGGGGTTGAGCGATGCGCTGGCCGAGCAGTATACCCTGCACGGAAACTGGCGTTTTTTACGCAATAACGACCGCTTTGTGTTCCAGATCCTGCGCTCGCTTGAGCATGATACCAACGACGATCGTCCCGGCCCCGGCATGCCGCCGCACGGATGGCGCACGCAGTTCTGGGTGATCGACCAGGATATGCACGTTCTGGTTGGCCCGCGCGCGCCGGTTCCGCCGGACGGAACCCGGCGTGCCATCAAGGTGAATAATGAGGCCGTTGGCTGGGTTATTGCCTCCCCGGTCGAGCGCCTGACGCGCAACACCGATATCAACTTTGATCGCCAGCAGCGCCGTACCAGTTGGCTGATTGTCGCACTCGCTATACTGCTTGCCGCGCTCGCCACCTTCCCGCTGGCACGCGGCCTGCTCGCGCCGGTTAAACGGCTGGTGGAAGGTACGCACAAGCTGGCCGCCGGGGATTTCACCACCCGCGTGGACACCCAAAGCCAGGACGAACTGGGTAAACTGGCGCAGGACTTCAACCAGCTCGCCAGCACGCTGGAGAAAAACCAGCAGATGCGACGCGATTTTATGGCCGATATTTCGCACGAGCTGCGCACCCCGCTGGCAGTACTGCGTGGCGAACTGGAAGCCATTCAGGACGGTGTGCGTCAGTTCACCCCTGAATCCGTGGCCTCCTTACAGGCGGAAGTAGGCACGCTGACCAAACTGGTGGACGACCTGCATCAGCTCTCGATGTCGGACGAAGGGGCGCTGGCCTATCAGAAAGCTCCGGTGGACGTGATCAACATTCTGGAAGTTGCCAGCGGAGCCTTCCGCGAGCGCTTTGCCAGCCGCAACCTGAAAATCCATCTCTCCCTGCCGGACAGCGCCGTGGTGTTTGGTGACAGGGATCGCCTGATGCAGTTGTTCAATAATCTGCTGGAAAACAGCCTGCGCTACACTGACAGCGGCGGCGGGCTACATATCTCCGGTAAGCAGGAAAACGGGCGTTTTGCCCTCACCTTTGCGGACTCCGCCCCTGGCGTGCAGGACGCACAACTGGAAAGATTGTTTGAGCGTTTTTATCGCACCGAAGGCTCCCGCAACCGCGCCAGCGGCGGCTCCGGCCTGGGGCTGGCGATTTGCGTCAACATCGTCGAAGCGCACAACGGCACGCTGCGTGCCGCCCATTCGCCTTTTGGCGGGGTTAGCATTACAGTAGAGTTACCTCTGGAACGGGATTTATCGAGAGAAGCATGACCGAGTTACCGATTGACAAAAACACACCGCGCATTTTGATCGTGGAAGATGAGCCTAAGCTTGGGCAGCTGCTGATCGACTATTTACGCGCCGCAAGCTATGCCCCGTCGCTGATCAGTCATGGCGATCAGGTGCTGCCATATGTACGCCAGACACCGCCGGATCTGATTCTGCTGGATCTGATGCTACCGGGCACAGACGGCCTGACCCTGTGCCGGGAAATTCGTCGCTTCTCCGACGTCCCCATCGTGATGGTGACCGCTAAAATCGAAGAGATTGACCGTCTGCTGGGGCTGGAAATTGGCGCAGATGACTACATCTGCAAGCCGTATAGCCCGCGTGAGGTCGTCGCCCGCGTGAAGACCATCCTGCGCCGCTGCAAACCGCAGCGAGAACTGCAAACGCTGGACGCGGAAAGCCCGCTGATCGTCGACGAAGGTCGCTTCCAGGCGAGCTGGCGCAGTAAACTACTGGATCTCACCCCTGCCGAGTTCCGCCTGCTGAAAACCCTCTCCCATGAGCCGGGGAAAGTATTCTCCCGCGAACAGCTGCTGAACCACCTGTATGACGATTATCGCGTCGTCACCGACCGCACCATCGACAGCCACATCAAAAACCTGCGTCGCAAGCTGGAAGCTCTTGACCCCGATCAGTCATTTATTCGCGCGGTGTATGGCGTGGGATATCGGTGGGAAGCGGATGCGTGCAGGATTGTTTAACGTAGACAGACGCGTTTAAGGATAAACCCTGAGTAAAAGCGGCAGTTGTTAGCTAAAAGAACAGACACTGCGCAGAGCACATTGCTGAAAAAAAACCGCGGTTTGCTTTATAAAGCGTCTTGATTTTGTTGGAAAACTGGCGAGGGGCGCGCTCTGTCTTTTCATGGTGTAACCCTTCGCTGTCCCCCTGGATCCGACATATGGGCTTTACCATTACTGGCAATATCGCAAAACCGCCTGATAACAGGCACAGCTAAGCGACCAAAAGGTTTACCTCCCCGCTCCGCAGCGCTACAATGCCCGCCCTTAAAGTAGGGGATCATCCCCTTACCGCGACACCGTGTGTACGCGGATCTGACCTGTCATCAGAACGAGAACAAACATGTTTAAACCGGAACTCCTTTCCCCGGCGGGAACGCTGCAAAATATGCGTTACGCTTTCGCTTATGGTGCCGACGCCGTTTACGCGGGCCAGCCGCGCTACTCGCTGCGCGTGCGCAACAACGAATTCAACCACGAGAACCTGCAGCTCGGCATCAATGAAGCGCATGAGCTGGGCAAAAAATTCTACGTCGTTGTTAACATTGCGCCGCACAACGCCAAGCTGAAAACGTTCATCCGTGACCTGAAGCCGGTAGTGGATATGGGGCCGGACGCGCTGATCATGTCAGACCCGGGTTTAATCATGCTGGTGCGGGAGAACTTCCCGGAAATGGATATTCACCTCTCCGTGCAGGCCAACGCCGTAAACTGGGCGACGGTGAAATTCTGGAAGCAGATGGGGCTCACCCGCGTCATTCTGTCTCGCGAACTTTCCCTCGAAGAGATTGAAGAGATCCGCACCCAGGTGCCGGATATGGAAATCGAGATCTTCGTCCACGGTGCGCTGTGCATGGCCTACTCTGGCCGCTGCCTGCTTTCTGGCTATATCAACAAGCGCGACCCGAACCAGGGAACCTGCACCAACGCCTGCCGCTGGGAATATAACGTCCAGGAAGGCAAAGAAGATGACATCGGTAATATCGTGCATAAACACGAACCGATCCCGGTCACTAACGTTGAGCCTACACTGGGCGTCGGCGCACCGACCGACAGCGTGTTTATGATTGAAGAAGCCAAACGTCCTGGCGAGTACATGACCGCCTTTGAAGACGAGCACGGCACCTACATCATGAACTCCAAAGACCTGCGCGCCATCGCACACGTTGAACGTCTGACCCAGATGGGCGTGCATTCGCTGAAAATCGAAGGCCGCACCAAGTCCTATTACTACTGCGCGCGTACTGCGCAGGTGTACCGTAAAGCCATCGACGATGCTGCTGCCGGTAAACCATTCGATACCAGCCTGCTGGAAACGCTGGAAGGTCTGGCGCATCGCGGTTACACCGAAGGCTTCCTGCGTCGTCACACGCACGACGACTACCAGAACTACGAGCACGGCTATTCAGTTTCAGAGCGCCAGCAGTTTGTTGGTGATTTCACCGGCGAGCGCAAAGGCGCACTGGCCGCCGTCGCCGTGAAGAACAAGTTCACCAAAGGCGACAGCCTGGAGTTGATGACCCCGCAGGGCAACATGAACTTCACGCTGGAGCATCTGGAAAACGGCAAAGGTGAAGCGATTACCGTTGCACCTGGCGATGGACATACCGTCTGGCTGCCGGTTCCGGAAGAAGTGGAGCTGAAATTTGCGCTGCTGATGCGTAATTTCGACGGCGAAAGCACCCGTAACCCGCACAGCAAGTAGTTAATCAGGGGGATTTTTTCGCGCCGGGATAATTCTTAGAATCGGATCACATACCGCTTCGCTCAATAAGGGTATTATCCTCTCCGCTGAAAAACATAACCCATAAATGCTAGCTGTACCAGGAACCACCTCCTTAGCCTGCGTAATCTCCCTTACGCGGGCTTATTTTTTATCTATAGTCCCCCGCCGACACAAGAGCTTTAGCAGTATCGGAGGGTGTCTGACGCTTCGAATGTAAAATTCATGTAAAATGTCTGGTAACGCTTAGTTGAGAATATCAAAAGGATCCTGAGGAATGAGCAACTATATTTCTGAAGCGCTTGGTGATTACAAAGCATATTTGCTAGTATTTTTCGCGCTGTTATTTTTTATGAAATTACCAAGCATCAGTTTCTTTACGGGACTGATTCTAAAATTATTTCGAATTAAGTACTCAGATAAAGAGTACTGCGAATATGATGAAAAAATTTACAACCAGCAGTTATTTAGACTAAAAAATGGCGTGAGAGTAGCGTCAACTGACGATGCAAAATTAATATCCACGGCCCTGAATGAAGGAAAAATTGAACGATCAACATTGCGTTTCACAGGGCTGTTTGGCGCGGTGGGCGTCAAAAGAACGATGCGGCTAGAGGCTGTCAGCACGATGTTTTTTGGTGTTCTGTTCATTATCACCGCATGTGGCATCCTCTATGATGCACCGTACATGAAAGCAGGTTATGTCACATACAATATCAGCGATAGCGAAAAATTATATATTTCTAAATACCGTGTATATGATAAAAGGAACAACCACTCCTGGAATAAAATTGAATGCATGGACATCATCAAAAATTCAGCGTCTGCTCAATACCTTAAAGATGCATGCATTTATATCACAACTGATGATGGCGATCTTCGTGCAGAATTACAAGATGCAATCAACTCTGAAACAACCGGGAAAAAGGTGCTTGCTGGACTCATCACCATACTGTTTGCTACAGGTGGGTTGATAATGGTAGGTTTCAATAATTTCCTTAATTTAAATAAAACCGTATGTGATTTAAAAGGTATTCGATAGCGTATCAACAGTGGGTAAAGGAACACAGGATGCCTCATCCCATTGGATGGGTTCCAGCTTTCATCCTGTTCCTACCCGCTTTTTTCCTCCCTGCGATACACTTTTTGATAACGCTACAAAAGGGAGCAGCGCGGATGGCAACGTATCCAGACAGTTTATTGATTCTGAACGGCAAGAGTGCCAGTAATGACATACTGCGCCAGGCGGTGGTCGATTTGCGGGAAGATGGTGCCCATATTCACGTACGGCTCACGTGGGAAAAAGGCGATGCCGCGCGGTATGTTGCCGAAGGCGTACAGTTGGGCGTCAACACGATTATTTCTGGCGGTGGTGACGGCACCATCAACGAGATAGCGACGGCCCTGATCGGCCTGAACGTGGACACACGCCCGGTGATGGGCATTTTACCGCTCGGTACAGCAAATGATTTTGCCACCAGCGCGGGGATACCGGAGGATCTGAGTAAAGCGCTACAGCTTGCCATTCTCGGGAAAGCAACCGCAGTCGATATTGCACAGGTAAACGATAAAACCTGCTTTATCAATATGGCGACGGGCGGATTTGGTACGCGCATTACCAGTGAAACACCGGAAAAGCTGAAGGCGGCACTGGGCGGCGTTTCCTATCTCATCCACGGTCTGATGCGAATGGATACCCTGAAACCCGATCGCTGCGAAATTCACGGGGATGATTTTTACTGGCAGGGTGATGCGCTGGTGATCGGGATCGGTAACGGTCGTCAGGCGGGCGGTGGGCAACAGCTTTGCCCGGAGGCGCTGATCAATGATGGCTTACTGGCACTGCGCATTTTCACCGGTGACGGGCTGCTGCCAGCACTGTTTACCACCCTCACCCAACCGGAGAAAAGCCCGAACATCATTGATGGGCAATCCGCCTGGTTTGAGGTGAATGCGCCGCACGGAATGACTTTTAACCTTGATGGCGAACCGTTGAGCGGGAAACGGTTCCGAATTGCGGTTGTACCAGGAGCGTTGCAGTGTCGATTGCCACCAGATTGTATGCTGCTGCGCTGAATGAATTGCCGGGTAGCGGTTAGCCTGACCCGGCCTGTATTTTGCGCCTTCTCCCGTGTCGGAGAAGCGTCAGTTTTTTAAGCAATCGTCACTTTGCTGTCCAGATACACGTCCTGAACCGCATTGATCAGCTTCACGCCGTCAGCCATCGATTTTTTAAACGCCTTACGGCCAAGGATCAGCCCCATACCACCCGCGCGTTTGTTGATAACCGCCGTACGCACCGCGTCTGAGAGATCGGTTTCCCCCCCCGCCGCACCGCCGGAGTTAATAAGCCCCGCGCGTCCCATATAGCAGTTCGCCAGTTGGTAACGCACCAGATCGATGGGGTTATCGGTGGTCAGTTTGCTGTAAACACGATCATCGGTGTAACCGAAGTTCACCGCCTTATAGCCGCCGTTATTCTCGGCCATTTTCTGCTTCACAATGTCTGCGCCAATGGTTGCCGCCAGGTGGTTCGCCTGGCCGGTCAGGTCGGCAGATACATGGTAATCCACGCCATCTTTTTTGAACGCATTATTACGCAAATACGCCCAAAGCACGGTAACCATCCCGAGCTCATGCGCGCGCTCAAACGCGGCAGAGATCTCTTCAATCTGGCGGCGCGACTGCTCAGAACCGAAATAGATGGTCGCCCCGACGGCCACCGCGCCCATATTGAACGCCTGCTCTACGCTGGCATACAGAGTCTGGTCGTATTCGGTTGGGTAGCTCAGGGTTTCATTGTGGTTCAGCTTAACGAGGAACGGAATACGGTGAGCGTAACGGCGCGATACCGAAGCCAGCACGCCATAGGTCGACGCCACGCAGTTACAGCCTGCTTCAATTGCCAGCTCAACGATGTTCTTCGGATCGAAATACAGCGGGTTGGCCGCAAACGATGCGCCAGCAGAATGCTCAACGCCCTGGTCAACCGGCAAAATAGAGAGATACCCGGTGCCTCCCAGCCGCCCGGTATTGTAGAGCGTCTGCATATTTCGCAGTACCGCAGGCGGACGATTGTTATCCACCATCACACGGTCAACGTAGTCGTGGCCAGGCAGGTAGAGTTTGTCGGCTGGAATGGTCATACAACGATGCTGTAAAAGGCTGTCGGCATCTTTGCCAAGCAACTGTGCAATATCAGTCATAGCTATGCTCCCGTAGCGTGTTATCCAAACCCACATTTTCGCGGGCAGACTAAGCCTGGTACCGACTTAACCGATTTTCCACCTTCTGCCATTTTTTTCAGCACAATCTGCTGGCTCGATTCTGGCACAACAAAACTGTTACATTGATCAAACAATCACCACAAAGGTATTTAAAAGGTATCATTGAGTGGTATGTTAAAGGCGTACCCTCTCTGACATGCAGGATTAAACAATGAAAACGAAAGTCCAACTGTCATTCATGATGTTTGTTGAATGGTTTATCTGGGGCGCATGGTTTGTACCGCTGTGGCTGTGGTTAAGCAAAAGCGGTTTTAGCGCCGGGGAAATTGGCTGGTCTTACGCCTGTACCGCGATTGCAGCGATCCTCTCGCCAATCCTGGTCGGTTCGCTGACAGACCGCTTCTTCGCCGCCCAGAAAGTGCTGGCAGTGCTGATGTTTGCCGGGGCTATTCTGATGTACTTTGCCGCACAGCAAACTCAGTTCAGCACCTTCTTCCCGCTGCTACTGCTGTATTCCCTGACCTATATGCCTACCATCGCGCTGACTAACAGCATTGCCTTTGCCAACGTGGATGACGTCGAGGCCGATTTCCCGCGTATTCGCGTGATGGGCACGATTGGCTGGATAGCCTCCGGTCTGGCGTGCGGTTTCCTGCCGCAGATGATGGGCTATAGCGACATTTCGGATACCAATATCCCACTGCTGATGACGGCGGCCAGCTCTGCGCTGCTCGGCGTGTTTGCCCTGTTCCTGCCGGATACACCGCCGAAAAGTACCGGTAGACTCGATTTCAAAGTGATGCTGGGGCTGGATGCGCTGATCCTGTTGCGCGACAAAAACTTCCTGGTGTTCTTCTTCTGCTCGTTCCTGTTCGCCATGCCGCTGGCTTTCTACTACATCTTTGCCAACGGGTATCTCACCGAAGTGGGCATGAAAAACGCAACCGGTTGGATGACACTCGGCCAGTTCTCCGAAATCTTCTTTATGCTGGCGCTGCCGTTCTTCACCAAACGCTTTGGTATTAAGAAGGTCTTACTGCTGGGGCTTATCACCGCCGCCATCCGCTATGGTTTCTTTGTTTACGGTGGTGCGGAACAATACTTCACTTACGCCCTGCTGTTCCTCGGCATTCTGCTGCACGGCGTGAGCTACGACTTCTACTACGTCACCGCGTATATCTACGTGGACAAAAAAGCACCGGTGCATATGCGTACCGCTGCGCAGGGCTTGATCACGCTGTGCTGTCAGGGCTTTGGTAGCCTGCTGGGTTACCGCCTGGGCGGCGTGATGATGGAAAAAATGTTCGCATACAAAGAGCCGGTGAATGGGCTGACCTTCAACTGGGCCGGAATGTGGGCATTCGGAGGGATCATGATTGCTGTGATCGCCGTGCTGTTTATGCTGTTTTTCCGCGAATCGGATAAAGAGATCACCGCAATTGAGGTGGTTGATGGCGATACCGCGCTGACACAAGGGGAAGTTAAATGAAACAAGAACGTGTTCTCGGTGCTCTTTACGGGCAGGCGTTAGGGGACGCAATGGGCATGCCGTCGGAGCTGTGGCCAAGAAAGCGCGTCAAAGCGCATTTCGGCTGGATTGACCGCTTCTTACCCGGCCCGGCAGAGAATAACGCGGCCTGCTATTTCAACCGCGCGGAGTTCACCGATGATACGTCGATGGCGCTGTGTCTGGCGGATGCGATTATCGAATGCGACGGGCAGATTAACGCGGATGTCATCGGCAAACATATTTTGCGCTGGGTCGAGTCGTTCGATGCCTTTAACAAAAACGTGTTAGGTCCGACCTCCAAAATTGCCCTCAACGCCATTCGCGATGGCAAACCGGTCAGCGAGCTGGAGAACAACGGCGTCACCAACGGGGCGGCGATGCGCGCCTCCCCGCTCGGCTGCCTGCTCCCGGCCACTCGCCTGGAGCACTTTGTTGAGCAGGTGGCGCAGGCTTCCAGCCCGACGCATAAATCGGATCTCGCTATTGCCGGTGCGGTGGTGATTGCCTGGGCGGTTTCACGCGCCATCGACGGCGAAAGCTGGCAGAACATCGTTACTGCCCTGCCCGGTATTGCCCGCTATGCACAGGAAGTGAAGACCACCACCTTCAGCGCATCACTTGCGGCACGTATTGAGCTGGCACTCAAAACCGTGCGTGAAGCCAACGGTACTGAATCCGCCAGCGAGCAGGTTTATCAGCTTGTGGGGGCAGGAACCAGCACCATTGAGTCCGTTCCGGCGGCGATCGCAATGGTTGAACTGGCAGGCACTGACCCGAACCGCTGCGCAATTTTATGCGCCAATCTGGGCGGCGATACGGACACCATCGGCGCAATGGCAACCGCAATCTGTGGCGCGCTGCACGGCGTACAGGCGATTAATCCGGCACTGAAGGATGAACTCGACGCCGTTAACCAGCTCAACTTTGGTCATTACTGCGAAAAATTGCTGCACTACCGGGAGCAAAGGGAGGGCGTATGAATTCTTTTGCCCAACGCCTTGAAACATTACGCGCCACGCGGCCAGTGACGGTGCTGGGGGCAGCGGTGATTGACGTTATCGCCGATGCTTACGCCCTGCCCTGGCGCGGGTGTGATATCGAGCTAAAACAGCAGGGCGTCAATATCGGCGGCTGCGCGCTCAATATTGCCATAGCCCTAAAACGGCTTGGCGTCACCGCGCAAAATGCGCTGCCCGTCGGCCACGGCGTGTGGGCAGATATTATTCGCAACGCAATGGCGAAGCAGGATCTGCACAGCGCCGTGGAAGCCGAAACAGGCGATAACGGCTGGTGTCTGGCGCTGGTGGAGCCAGACGGTGAGCGCACGTTTATGTCGTTTAGCGGCGTGGAGAACCAGTGGCAGCAATCCTGGCTTGATGCGCTTAACGTGCCGCAAAAAAGCCTGGTCTATTTGTCCGGCTATCAACTGGCATCGCCGTGCGGGGAGTTACTGACGGGCTGGCTGGAAGGGTTGCAGGAGGTGACCGCGTTTATCGATTTCGGCCCACGCATCGCAGATATTCCCGACACGCTGATGGCGCGGATTATGGCCTGTAAACCCATTGTGTCGCTTAATCGCCAGGAGGCGCAAATTGCTGCCGGGCGGCTTGGTGTGGAGGTTGATACGTTAGGTGCAACATGGCAGCAACGTTTCGGCACTGCGCTGATTGTACGTCACGACAAAGACGGCGCAGCCTGGTATGACGCTGACGATTCGGGTTATGTTCCGGCGTTTCCTGCTTCGGTGGTCGACACCATTGGCGCGGGTGACAGCCACGCTGGCGGTACGCTGGCCGGGCTGGCAGCAGGATGGTCACTGGCGGATGCAGTGCTGCTGGGCAATGCGGTTGCCGCCTGGGTGGTCAGCCACCGTGGCGGTGATTGCGCCCCTGCGCGCGGGGAATTACTCCTCGCACACAAAGACGTATAGATCGCTGCGACAGTAGCTAATGCTGTACTCAATAGGCCGGTGCTGCTGGTCAAGCGCAACCTGCTTGATCACCAGCACCGGTATCTTTTCATCCATCTTAATATGGGCCTGAAATTCGCTGTCCGGCATGCGGGCACTGACGCGTGAACGGGTACGCTGCGGGAAGATGTTCTGACTGCGGAAGTAATCGTACAGCGAGATGCCGATGGCGTCCGGATCGGGAATTAGCCCGGCCGGAACCCAGGACTCTTCAATCGAGACGGCATCATCATCAACATAGCGAATGCGCTTGAGCAAAAAGACGTCGCTTTCCGCCGCCACTGACAGCTGGTTTGCCACCTCTTCCGGGCATTTCACCACCCGTTTATTAACCCACAACGTGTTGGGCTTTTTGCCGCGCAGTACCACCTGCTGAGAAAACCCGCGTGCTTCCTTGAGCGAATATTCAAAGATGTTATTAATTTGCGTACCGTAACCCCGGGAGCGCGTCACCACGCCCTCTTCTTCCAGCGCCTGCATTGCTTTGCGCACGGTAATGCGTGACACACCCGTTAACTGACTCAGATCGCGCTCGCCGGGCAGAATATTCCCGTGTTCAAGCACCCCGCTACGTACCGCGTTTTTTACCGTTTCGGCAAACTTCAGGTACAGCGGTGTGTTGTCCGGAGCGGCGATCCGTTCATTCAGTTGAGCAATTAACCGGGTATGCGCTTGTTCCATCTCTGTTTTCTCAGGCGTGGTGTTTCCTGCCAGTATACTGGCTTACCACCATGCATGAAAATGATGAACCGGCCCAATACCGTGACCCACTTCCAGAGTATCGGCTTTTGCCAGCGCGTCCGAGAGCCAGATTTTGGCTTCCTGTACCGTATCAGCCCAGTTGTTATGGCGTGGACGCAACGCCGCCAGCGCGGCGGAGAGCGTACAGCCTGTACCGTGGGTGTTTTTAGTCTGCACGCGGGGTGCGGTAAAACGCAGTTCTCCGTCACGGGTGAAGAGCCAGTCCGGGCTTTCGGCGTCATCCAGATGGCCACCTTTCACCAGCACCGCACCGCAGCCCATTGCCAGCAATGCCCGCCCCTGCTCTTTCATTTCGCGTTCGGTTTGCGCATGCGGCGCGTCTAACAACGCGGCAGCTTCAGGCAGGTTTGGCGTGATCAGCGCCACTTGCGGCAACAGCTTTTTACGCAGCGTGTCGATAGCGGAAACAGAAAGCAGCGGGTCGCCACTTTTTGCCAGCATTACCGTATCAAGCACCACGTTTTGCACCTGATAGCGTTTCAGACGTTCTGCCACCGCTTCGACAATATCTGTCTCCGCCAGCATCCCGATTTTAGTGGTATCAATGCGCACATCGCTGAGCACCGAATCGAGCTGTGCGGCGACAAAATCCGGCTCGATACGGTAGACCGACTGCACACCACGCGTATTTTGTGCCACCAGCGCGGTGATCACCGAACAGCCGTAGGCACCCAGTGCGGAGAACGTTTTCAGATCGGCCTGAATACCTGCACCGCCGCTTGGGTCAGTACCGGCAATGGTAAGGGCGTTAATTCGTTTCATGCCTGCTCCTCCAGGGTGTAGAGCGCATCCAGGAACGCACTGGCAAAGCTGCCCGGGCCACGAGACTGAGCAACGGCAGCCGTTCCGGCGCGCTTCATCCATCCGCAGGCAGCGGCCACGTTATCGAGCCTGTCACCCGGCAGCGAACAACTGGCCGCCACCACCGCCGAAAGCGCGCACCCGGTACCGACCACGCGAGTCATCAGCGGATCGCCCCCGGTCACCGTCCGGGTTCGCTGCCCGTCGGTGATGTAATCAACCTCGCCTGTGACCACGATAATGGCATTGGTCTGGCGTGCCAGCGCCTGTGCCGCAGGCAATGCACTGGATGCAGTATCGGTAGTATCCACGCCGCGCCCCCCCGCACTCATCCCGGCAAGCGCAAGAATTTCCGACGCGTTACCACGAATGGCCGCAGGTTTAAGGGAGAGGATTTGATGGCAAAAACGGGTGCGGAACGTCAACGCCCCGACAGCCACCGGATCGAGCGTCCAGGGTTTGCCTGCTGCCACGGCACTCTCAATCGCCCGGCGCATCGCCTGAGCGCGCGGGGCAGTCAGCGTGCCGACATTAATCAGCAGCGCATCGGCAAGAGCAGCAAACTGTTCAGCCTCTTCGGCTTCAATCACCATCGCCGGGGATGCGCCAAGCGCCAGCAAAACGTTAGCCGTAAACGTCTGCACGACGTCGTTGGTCATGCAATGTGTGAGCGGGGAACGGGTTCGGAACTGATGTAAAATGTGTAAATCGAGCAGGTCAGGCTGCATGGGTTCGCTCCTGCCTTGCGTGAAGAAGCGATGACCGGGAAGGCATCTGACTTCCCTACGCTGGCATTATCCAGATCAGGTAATACGGGTATTTCTCAGCCTTCACAAGGAAGGGCACCCCGAGTCAAGGGTAAGCAAATGCTTAACCGCTTGCAGATTAGGGGATGTGACAGGCTGATGCAAGAAACCATTGCCCCTCACAACATCCGGTAGTGAGTGCAAAAACAGGTTTTTGGCAGGATGCACCAGATTTACGTTTTAACACCAAAAAAAGCACATTTTGCAACACTCTTTGGCACCCTTTTTCGCTCACACAGCATGCAATGTAACGCATTGTTTTCACTTGATGGGAAACGCATTCTCCCCTGCCAAAGACGGGATATTTACCCCCTTATGCACCCCGTAACAAAACAGTAAACAAATTAACCATTGAGCCCCGTGACAAAAGGCTCTATATTGGCGGCGTTTTTTTCAGACCCCCATCTGTTTTTTAACTTTTTATTCAATCGTGGCTCATAACGAAGCGGCGGTTGTAGGAGTGATATGATGACGGATAAAGTCCGTATTGACACCGTAGATGCCCACAAAAGCAACGAAACCTATCTGGCCCGTCAGGCCGAGTTTGAATCTAACGTCAGGAGTTATCCGCGCAAACTGCCTTTAGCCATCACTAAAGCAGAAGGCGTGTGGATCACCGATGCAGATAATAAAGAATACCTTGACTGTTTAGCTGGCGCGGGCACCCTTGCGCTTGGCCATAACCATCCTGATGTGCTGAAAAGCATCCAAAATGTCATTACCAGCGGCTTGCCGTTACATACCCTGGATCTGACTACGCCGTTGAAAGACGCGTTTTCCGAATACCTGCTCTCTCTGCTGCCTGGCCAGGGTAAAGAGTATTGCCTGCAGTTCACCGGTCCATCCGGCGCTGACGCCGTTGAAGCCGCGCTGAAGCTGGCGAAAAAAGTGACTGGTCGTAGCGGTATCATCAGTTTCTCTGGTGGTTACCACGGTATGACCCACGGCGCACTGTCCGTCACCGGTAACCTGTCTCCGAAAGAAGCGGTTGACGGTATGATGCCAGAAGTGCAGTTCATGCCTTACCCACACCAGTACCGTTGCCCGCTGGGTATCGGCGGTGAGGCTGGCGTAAAAGCACTGACCTACTACTTCGAAAACCTGATCAACGACGTTGAAAGCGGCGTGCGTAAACCTGCAGCGGTGATTCTGGAAGCCGTTCAGGGTGAAGGCGGCGTTAACCCGGCTCCGGTTGAGTGGTTGCAGCGCATCCGTAAAGTGACTCAGGAACACGGCATTCTGCTGATCCTCGACGAAGTTCAGGCTGGCTTTGCCCGTACCGGTAAATTCTTCGCTTTCGAACACGCTGGCATCGAGCCAGACATCATCGTGATGTCTAAAGCTGTAGGTGGCGGTCTGCCACTGGCTGTACTCGGTATCAAAAAGCAGTTCGATGCATGGGCTCCAGGTCACCACACCGGCACCTTCCGCGGCAACCAGCTGGCGATGGCAACCGGTCTGACGACGCTGAAAATCCTGAAAGACCAGAACATCGCGGGCAAAGTGGCTGCACAGGGCGAATGGCTGAAAGCGCAGCTGGCTGAACTGCAGAAACGCTACCCGGTAATTGGTCACATTCGTGGTCTGGGCATGATGATCGGTATTGAGATCGTTAAGCCACACGAAGCGGCAGATCATATGGGCTGCTTCCCTGGCGACGGCGAGCTGTCTGCCCTGATTCAGAAGAAGTGCTTCGAATCCGGTCTGATTCTGGAGCGTGGTGGTCGTAACGGCATTGTGCTGCGTCTGCTGCCTTCTCTGTTGATCAGCGATGATCAGCTGAAAATCTTCCTGGATAAATTTGAGCAGGCACTGCTTGCTGCGGGCGTTCGCCCGGCGTAACCGGAGTTGTTGATTACGATGTCTGATTCAAACCCAATTTTGTTCTCCTCTGCGCAGAGCATTGAAGCTTACCAGCAGGCGATTGAACAAAGCTCTCAGGCTGTGATGCAGTGGCTGAAACAGCCTGAGATGTACCAGGGCAAAACGGTCGCGGAACTGCGCGACCGTATTAAGCTGGATTTCAACCCGAAAGGGCTGGGCAACGACGCAGCGATTGAACGCGCTGTGGAGTTCTTCCTGAAAGACAGTTTGTCCGTTCATCACCCGCAGTGTGTGGCGCACCTGCACTGTCCAAGCCTGGTTGTCAGCCAGGCGGCAGAAGTGCTGATCAACGCCACTAACCAGAGTATGGACTCCTGGGATCAAAGCCCGTCCGCAACCATTATCGAAATCAAACTGATCGAGTGGCTGCGTACCCGCGTGGGTTATCAGGCTGGCGACGCAGGTGTCTTCACCAGCGGCGGCACCCAGAGCAACCTGATGGGCCTGATGCTGGCACGTGACGCCTTCTTCGCGCGTCAGGGCCACTCCGTTCAGCAGGACGGTCTGGTAGGCGATCTGCGTAAAATTCGCGTGCTGTGCTCCGAAAACGCGCACTTCTCCGTGCAGAAAAACATGGCGCTGATGGGTCTGGGTTACCAGTCCGTGGTGCAGGTGAAAACTGACGAATTCTCCCGTATGGATCTGACCGATCTGGCGGCGAAAATTGAGCAGTGCAATGCCAACGGCGAACAGATCCTGGCGATTGTGGCGACTGCCGGTACTACCGACGCAGGTGCTATCGATCCGCTGCGTGCGATTGCTGAGCTGGCGGCGAAGCAGAACATCTGGGTACACGTTGATGCGGCCTGGGGCGGCGCGCTGCTGATGTCTGAGCAGTATCGTCACTACCTGGACGGTATCGAGCTGGTGGATTCCATTACCCTGGACTTCCACAAGCAGTTCTTCCAGACCATCAGCTGCGGCGCGTTCCTGCTGAAAGAAGCGCGTCACTATGAGCTGATGCGCTATCAGGCGGCCTACCTGAACTCTGAGTTCGATGAAGAAGCGGGCGTACCTAACCTGGTGTCCAAATCTCTGCAGACGACCCGCCGTTTCGACGCGCTGAAGCTGTGGATGAGCCTGGAAGCGCTGGGTCAGGAACAATATGCGGCGATCATCGACCACGGTGTGACGCTGGCGCAGCAGGTTGCGGCTTATGTGAAAGAGCAGTCTGCTCTGGAACTGGTCATGCAGCCACAGCTGGCAAGCGTACTGTTCCGCTTCCGCCCTGAAGCACAGATGGATGATGCGGGTATTGCCCTGCTGAACCAGAAAATTGGCGATGCGTTGCTGGAATCTGGCCGTGCCAACGTCGGCGTGACCGAGCACAACGGCATCACCTGCCTGAAGCTGACTCTGCTGAACCCAACCGTGACGCTGGAGGATGTTAAAGTCCTGCTGTCTCTGGTTGAGCGTACCGCACAGGAAGTTATGGCGAAGTAATCTGTGTCCCCTCTCTTAACAGAGAGGGGCTATTTACACCCCCGCCCACCACATTCTGATCTTCATTCCCCAGTAGCTTGTCCAGCCGGTTGTTGTGCTAACCACCTGCCCTTTTGACACCACCACCAGCGTTGGCGTTACGCTCACCTGCCACTGCTGCGACAACGCACCGCGTTCATCGTTGATCACCGGAACTGTAAGCTGTTTCTTCTCCACCCAGCGTTCAAGCTTTGCATCATCACCGGATCGCAGAGCGATACTCACTACGTTTCCGCCCTCGTTTGCCAGCTTATCGACCGACGGTGTGGTAAAACGACAAATACTGCACCAGGTCGCCCAGACATAAATCAGCAAAGGCCGTTCCTGGCTGAGCGCCGTGAAATCGTACAGTTTGCCGTCAATGCTCTGCATCGGCGTTGCACTGAAACTGGCAGGTATCGCGGGTTTACGGTATTGATCCACACCCCACATTACGGCCAGCGCCAGCAAAATAAAAACGACCCCTTCCCATACCCAGCGTCGCAGTTGACTAAATATGCGGTTATCCATTATGACCTCGTGATTCAACAGCGGTTATCTTAGCCAGCAACACACCGTTACACTGTAAAGAAGTGTCGCATCAGCCAGCACCGCCTAAAGCAGGGGACAGTAAGCGGTAGAAGCACTACGCCGGGGAAAATAATCTTGTCGTGTTCAGTTTTGTTACATTTTTCTTCAAACAGGCCATAGTCTGATACATAAAATGGGCAAGGTGCCGTATTGTGGGTTAACCAAGGCAAAAAGTAACAGTATAAGTGGAGAAAAAATGGCTAAGTGTAAATGGCTGCTTATGGGCGCGTTAATGTCTCTGGCGGGTGCCGCCTGGTCAGCGCCTGCCGGAATTCAGGCCTATGCCGAACAAGAGTTCATTGCCGATTTCACAAAATTCAGGATTGGCGACACTGCACCTGCGCAGTATCAAACCCCCGAGTACACCATCAAACAGTATCAACTGCGCAACCTGCCAGCGCCAGATGCGGGTACTCACTGGACATATATGGGCGAAAACTATGTCCTGATTGGTGATGCCGACGGCAAAATCCACAAAGCCTACAATGGAGATATCTTCTATCATCGCTGATCCCATTACTGTCCGTCCGTGGCAGGAGAGCGACCGACCTTTCCTGCGTACGCTTTACCTGCATGCCCGGCGTGATGCCTGGCCCTGGTTAAACAGCGCGGAATGGCAACCTGAGGATTTTGACGCAGCCACCCGTGACGAAGAGATTTGGGTGGCCGTTCAGAATGGCCGCTGCCTGGGTTTCGCCTCGGTCTGGACGCACGATAATTTTCTGCATAATTTGTTTGTTGATCCACGCTACCAAAACCTGGGTGTGGGTCGTTTGTTGCTGGAGCAGGCGCAGAAGACATTCACCCGTACCGGCGCGTTAAAGTGCCTCATCCGCAATGAACGGGCGATCGCGTTTTACCAGCGGCACGGCTGGCACGTTGAGGAGACGGGAGATTCTCCGGACGGAGAGTATTATTTGATGCACTATCGGCTGCGTTAAAGCCGGGTGGCGGCAACGCCTTACCCGGCCATTCAGAGCAGAAAACTTATACCGCGCGGAACGCGATGTCGCCGGGAATGACTTCACCCTGCCAGTAAAGCTGCGCCGCGACGCGACCTGCCAGCTGACGATACATCTCAGCAAACTCACTTTCCGGACGGCTCACCACCGTCGGCTTCCCGCTGTCCAGATCTTCACGCAGCGTGATGTGCAGCGGCATCTGACCCAGCAGTTGAGTGTGATACTGCGCAGCCAGTTTTTCCGCACCACCGGTACCGAAGATAGGCTCCTGATGTCCGCAATTGCTGCAGATGTGCATGCTCATATTCTCAACGATACCGAGCACCGGTACTTCCACTTTTTCGAACATCACGATGCCTTTTTTAGCGTCGATCAGCGCGATATCCTGCGGCGTGGTCACCACCACCGCGCCCGTGACCGGAATGTTCTGCGCCAGCGTCAGCTGAATGTCACCGGTACCCGGCGGCATATCCAGTACCAGGTAATCCAGATCCGGCCACATCGTTTCCTGCAGCATCTGCATCAGCGCTTTACTGGCCATCGGGCCACGCCAGACCATTGCGTTATCGTCGGTAACCAGATACCCGATTGAGTTAGTTGCCAGGCCATACGCCATAATCGGTGCCATGTGGGTGCCATCCGGCGAGGTCGGACGCTGGTTTTCTGCGCCCAACATATTCGGAATGGATGGGCCGTAAATATCCGCATCCAGAATGCCGACTTTCGCGCCTTCCGCTGCCAGCGCCAGCGCCAGGTTGACTGCCGTGGAGGATTTGCCCACCCCACCCTTACCGGAGCTGACGGCGATAATGTTTTTCACGCCGTTTACGCCAGGCTGATTTTTCACGCGTTTCAGCGTGGCGATACTGTGAGTCAGCTTCCAGTCCACCGCTTTCGCGCCGGTAATGCGCAGCAGATCGGAGCTGGTTTGTTCTTTCAGCACGTCAAATGCGCTGCTCCAGGCGAACGGCATCTGCAGCTCAATGTGCAGCGTATCGTCCAGCCATGCGACATGATGCAACGCTTTCAGCGTCGTGAGATTGTGCTTCAGGGTTGGATGCTGAAAATTAGCCAGCGTCCCGGCAACCATTGCTCGTAAGGCTTCCGGTGATTTGGCCTGGGATTGAGAACTCATCCCGACTCCTTTGTAGTTGTTCTGAAAAAGACGTGTAACTACCAAGTTTACCCCAGAGGTAACAATTATTCATTTATGGATTAATGCCCTTATCACTTGGCGTAGTTATTCCCTTTCGGGTAACATCAAAAACCCTTTTCACAGTTAAAAGAAGTAATGCCTACTATGACTCAAGTCGCGAAGAAAATTCTGGTAACGTGCGCACTGCCGTACGCTAACGGCTCAATCCACCTCGGCCACATGCTGGAGCATATCCAGGCTGATGTCTGGGTCCGTTACCAGCGAATGCGCGGCCACCAGGTCAACTTCATCTGCGCGGACGATGCCCACGGCACACCGATCATGCTGAAAGCCCAGCAACTGGGTGTTTCCCCTGAACAGATGATTGCCGAAATGAGTCAGGAGCATCAGACCGATTTTGCTGGCTTTGACATCAGCTATGACAACTATCACTCCACGCACAGCGACGAGAACCGTGAGCTGTCGGAGCTTATCTACACCCGTCTGAAAGAGAACGGTTTTATTAAAAACCGCACCATCTCTCAGCTGTACGATCCGGAAAAAGGCATGTTCCTGCCGGACCGTTTCGTCAAAGGCACCTGTCCGAAGTGTAAATCTCCGGATCAGTACGGCGATAACTGCGAAGTGTGCGGCGCGACCTACAGCCCAACGGAGCTTATCGATCCGAAATCCGTGGTCTCTGGTGCCACGCCGGTGATGCGTGATTCCGAGCACTTCTTCTTTGACCTGCCATCCTTTACCGAAATGCTGCAGGCGTGGACCCGTAGCGGCGCGCTGCAGGAGCAGGTGGCGAACAAAATGCAGGAGTGGTTCGAATCCGGTCTGCAGCAGTGGGATATTTCCCGCGATGCACCGTACTTCGGTTTCGAAATCCCTGACGCCCCGGGCAAATATTTCTACGTCTGGCTGGATGCACCAATCGGTTACATGGGCTCCTTTAAGAACCTGTGCGACAAGCGTGGCGATACCGTAAGCTTTGACGAATACTGGAAGAAAGACTCTGATGCCGAGCTGTATCACTTCATCGGCAAAGACATCGTTTACTTCCATAGCCTGTTCTGGCCAGCGATGCTGGAAGGCAGCAACTTCCGTAAGCCAACTAACCTGTTCGTTCACGGTTATGTCACGGTCAACGGCGCGAAGATGTCCAAATCACGCGGTACGTTCATCAAAGCCAGCACCTGGCTGAACCACTTCGACGCAGACAGCCTGCGCTACTACTACACCGCGAAGCTCTCGTCCCGCATTGACGATATCGACCTGAACCTGGAAGATTTCGTGCAGCGCGTGAACGCAGACATCGTCAACAAAGTGGTAAACCTGGCCTCCCGTAATGCAGGCTTTATCGCTAAGCGTTTTGACGGTGTGATGGCGGCTGAACTGGCTGACCCGGCGCTGTACAAAACCTTCACCGACGCGGCGGTCACCATTGGCGAAGCGTGGGAAGCTCGCGAGTTTGGTAAAGCGGTGCGTGAAATCATGGCGCTGGCAGACCTGGCTAACCGCTATGTGGATGAGCAGGCTCCGTGGGTTGTGGCTAAACAGGAAGGCCGTGATGCCGATCTGCAGGCCATCTGCTCTATGGGCATCAACCTGTTCCGCGTGTTGATGACGTATCTGAAGCCGGTTCTGCCGCAGCT
This sequence comes from Enterobacter cloacae complex sp. 2024EL-00214, assembly GCF_043945575.1. Lineage (NCBI taxonomy): Bacteria > Pseudomonadati > Pseudomonadota > Gammaproteobacteria > Enterobacterales > Enterobacteriaceae > Enterobacter > Enterobacter cloacae complex sp. 2024EL-00214. The sequence goes on from NZ_JBIMRC010000002.1 coordinate 55,965, forward strand.
CTCAGAACGTGCTGAAGCGTTCCTGAACACCGAGCTGACCTGGGATGCTATCCAGCAGCCGCTGCTCAGCCACAAGGTGAACACCTTCAAGGCACTGTACAACCGCATCGAGATGAAACAGGTGGAAGCGCTGGTGGAAGCATCTAAAGAAGAAGTGAAAGCTGCCGCAGCACCGGTTACCGGCCCTCTGGCTGACGATCCGATTCAGGAAACCATCACCTTTGATGATTTCGCCAAAGTCGACCTGCGCGTGGCGCTGATTGAAAACGCGGAATTCGTCGATGGCTCAGACAAACTGCTGCGTCTGACCCTGGATCTGGGTGGTGAGAAACGTAACGTCTTCTCCGGTATCCGCTCTGCGTATCCTGATCCGCAGGTGCTGATTGGTCGCCACACGGTGATGGTCGCCAACCTGGCTCCACGCAAAATGCGTTTCGGTATCTCCGAAGGCATGGTGATGGCTGCAGGCCCTGGTGGGAAAGATATCTTCCTGTTAAGCCCTGATGAAGGCGCGAAACCAGGTCAGCAGGTGAAATAACAAAAAAGCCGGAGATAATCTCTAATGCCGGTTAGTTAAGCGGCACAAAGGCACTTTGTTATTTCAGTGGTATCGTTCCGTTCACTCAGACATTCCTGCTACCTGCATAATCCGCTGTGGTGAACGTGTTAAGGGGGCTATCGCGCCCCCTTAACAATCCCGTCTCCCGGCAAAGAAAATCGCCGCTGCGCGGTACCCTCAGCTTATTCCTTCCGGCTTTTCGGGGACGGGCGGAGGTAACCTCCCTGTAAAGCCGCCCTCGACGCGCATCCCTGCGCGTCGCCCCGGCCTCCAGGAAACGCTTCGGCGATTTTCAGCCGGACTCACGCTCCCTCCACCTTCTCAGTTGTCTGAATGTGGCACGGGTGTTGAGTCCCCGCTGAAATCGGCGAACCGGAGACCGGATGACAAGGGCTGGACGCCAGGGATGGCGGCCAGAGGCGAAACGAGACAGGACAAAATTGCCGGGAGCAATTTTGAACAACGCTTGCGTTGGCCCCGAAGGGGCGAGTCCCAGGGATGGGACGAGTAATCTTGAGTCGAGCCGACCGCAGGCAGCGGGTCGGGAGGTGAGCGCAGTGCGAAGCACCGATTTCTCCGCGGGGCCGCGGGGATTGACAAGGGGGCCACGGTGGCCCCCTTGTCCCGTTCACAGGTTGTGAGCGTATTATTTTCTGCGGATAGTAAGGTGAACGGAATTACCCACCATGCTTAACTGACTGATATCAGGAGATAATCTCCGGCTTTTTTTATGGCTTCGCGGCGTGTTCCCGCTGGGTCAACCCGCGCAAAAAATTACGCATAAACTGGTCGCCGCACTCGCGATAGTTTTTATGATCCGGCGCGCGCATCATGGCGGTAATTTCCGGAATCGACACACGGAATTTTTGCCCGGTCATGATCGCCAGAATATCGTCAGTCTTCAGCGAAAAGGCAATACGCAGCTTTTTCAGCACCGTGTTGTTGTTCACCCGACGCTCAAGCGCCAGCTCCGGTGCAGATTCATCTTTACCGCGCTTGTCGTAGATAAGCCCGTTCAGGAAACCAGACAGAATGATGTCCGGGCAGCGAACAAACCCCTCTTCATCTTCTTTCGTCATCCAGGTGTCGAAACCGGCAGACGTGGATTCCATATCGGAAAGCGCAAGAATGCGCACCATATCGTTATTGTTCGCTTTCAGGGTGTAGCGCAGGCTACGAAGAATGTCATTACTAAGCATGAGTGCCTTTAACTGTCGATGTTGCAATGGCGCGCAGTGTACCAGTTTTACAGCCCAATCGCCTCTTTCAAACTTTTCAGGTAGCGGCGGCTGACGGGTACCGTTTGTCCGGCACGCAACACCAGCTCGGCCTGGCCGTTATCTTCCAGACGGATCTCTTTCAGGTGTGCCATGTTCACCAGGTACTGGCGGTGGCAACGGATCAGCGGCGTACGGCTCTCCAGCGTGCGCAGCGTCAGTTCAGTAAACCCTTCGTTACCCTCAGCGCTGGTGACAAACACCCCGCTCAGGCGGCTGCTGACAAACGCCACGTCGTCCATTTGCAGAAGGTAAATCCGGCTGTGTCCGGTGCAGGGAATAAATTTCAGCGGCTGCTGGTTTTCCGGCAGGAGCGTGACATCCTGCACGGTGCGCTCCTGGCGTAAACGGGTCAGCGTTTTTTCCAGCCGTTTCTCTTCAATCGGCTTCAGCAGGTAATCGAACGCGTGTTCCTCGAAGGCTTTTACCGCGTATTCATCAAACGCCGTCAGAAACACAATGTACGGACGGTGTTCCGGGTCGAGCATCCCGACCATTTCCAGCCCACTGATACGTGGCATCTGAATATCAAGGAACAGCACGTCCGGGTGCAGTTTGTGAACGGCACCAATAGCCTCAATGGCGTTTGCACACTCCCCCACAATCTCGATATCACTCTGCTCCTGCAGCAGGACGCGCAGGTTTTCCCGTGCCAGCGGCTCATCATCCACAATCAGCACTCTCAGCATGCGTTTTCCTCCAGCGGCAGTCGTAACGTGATACGGGTAAATCGGTCTGGCTCACAGGCAACAGTGATGCCACAGTCATCACCAAAGTGGGCGCGCAGACGTTTATCCACCAGGCTCATTCCTAACCCGCCTGAAGCGGCAGGGACATAAAGCCCGGCATTGTCTTCAATATCCAGCACCAGGTGATGGTTAAACCGGCTGGCGGAAATGGTGATCACCCCGGTTCCCAGCAGTTGGGACGTGCCGTGCTTGATGGCATTTTCCACAATGGGTTGCAGGGTAAACGCCGGTAAATGCTGATATGCCAGCTCGTCAGGAACGGATAACGACACCTGTAAACGCGACTGGAATCGCGCTTTCTCAATTTGCAGGTAGGCATTAACGTGTTCAATCTCATCGGCCAGGGTGACAATTTCTGATGGCCGCTTAAGGTTCTTGCGGAAAAATGTCGACAGGAATTGCACCAGCTGCGCGGCCTGATCGCTGTCGCGGCGGATCACCGCTTTCAGCGTATTGAGCGCGTTAAACAGAAAATGCGGGTTCACCTGGGCATGCAGGAGCTTAATTTCCGACTGCGTCAGCAACGCTTTCTGGCGTTCATATTGCCCGGCGAGGATCTGCGCAGAAAGCAGCTGGGCAATCCCCTCCCCCAGCGTGCGGTTAATGGAGCTGAACAGGCGGTTTTTCGCTTCGTAGAGTTTAATGGTGCCCATTACCCGCTGGTTTTCGCCGCGCAGTGGAATGACCAGCGTCGAGCCGAGCTTGCACTGCGGGTGCAGCGAACAGCGGTAAGGGACTTCGTTACCGTCGGCATAGACCACTTCACCGGTTTCAATGGCGCGCAGGGTATACGCAGAGGAGATCGGTTTGCCCGGCAGATGGTGGTCGTCGCCGGTACCGGTAAAGGCCAGTAACCGCTCCCGGTCGGTTATCGCCACCGCGCCAATATCCAGCTCCTGATAGAGCACCTGCGCCACCTTCATGCTATTTTCTTCGTTAAAGCCCTGGCGCAGGATCCCCTCCGTTGAGGCGGCAACCTTCAGTGCTGTTGCGGAAAACGCCGAGGTGTACTTTTCGAACATGGCGCGCTTGTCGAGCAAAATACGCATAAACAGCGCCGCACCCACGGTATTCGTCACCATCATCGGGGCGGCAATGCTGCTGACCAGATGGAGTGCATCTTCAAACGGTCGGGCAATCAGCAGGATGATCGCCATCTGCGCCATTTCCGCCACAAAGGTAATTGCGCCTGCGGTGATCGGGCTGAAAACTTTATCCGGTCGACCGCGTTTGATCATGTAACTGTGAACCAGGCCACCGAGTAACCCTTCGACAATTGTCGAGATCATACAGCTGAGCGCCGTCATCCCGCCCATCGAATAGCGGTGCAGGCCACCGGTTAGCCCGACCAGCCCCCCGACGACGGGGCCACCGAGCAGGCCACCCATCACCGCACCAATGGCGCGCGTATTGGCAATTGAGTCTTCGATATGGAGACCAAAATACGTCCCCATAATGCAGAAAATAGAGAAAGTGACGTAGCAGAGCAGTTTGTGCGGCAGACGAACGGTGACCTGCATCAGCGGAATGAACAGGCGCGTTTTACTCATCAGCCAGGCAATGACCAGAAACACACACATCTGCTGAAGCAACAACAGCACCAGATTAAACTCGTACATACTCACAAACCGCACATTCTAAAAACGCGTAACATACACTGAAGGCAGTAAACTTTCTTTGAGGCACTCCAAAAAAGCTGTAAATCGTGTTCATCATCACACCTTTTATCGGGCATCGCATCAGTCGCACATTATTCGTTCAAAAAATCGTCAATCCTTCCTGGTTCGTCAAAGTGGGTCTACAGTTAAACTGGGAACGCGTGAGCCAGGGGGCGAAAATGGCGCTTTACACGATAGGTGAAGTGGCACTCCTTTGTGATATCAATCCCGTTACGCTACGAGCATGGCAACGACGGTATGGATTACTCAAACCACAGAGAACGGACGGTGGACATCGTCTTTTTCATGATGCCGATATCGACCGGATCCGCGAAATAAAAAGCTGGATCGATAACGGCGTACAGGTCGGGAAAGTGAAGTCATTGCTCAGCCATGACGATCCTGACACTCAACATATCTGGCGCGAACAACAGGAAACCCTGTTGCGGCTCCTGCAGGCAGGAAACCTGCAGCGCCTGCGGTCGTGGATCAAAGAGCAGGGACGCGACTATCCTGCGCAAACGTTGATCACCCACCTTTTCATCCCGCTCCGTCGTCGCCTGCAGTGTCCGCAATCGACGTTGCAGGCGCTGCTCAGCATACTCGACGGTGTGCTCATCAATTACATCTCCGTTTGTCTTGCCTCGGCGAGGAGCAAGAACAGCAAAGATGCACTGGTGGTCGGCTGGAACGTTCACGATACCACGCGCCTGTGGCTGGAAGCCTGGATCGCCACTCAGCAGGGCTGGCGCGTTGATGTCCTGGCACACTCGCTGGCTCAGCTGAAGCCCGAGTTGTTTGACGGCCAGACCCTGCTGGTCTGGTGCGGAGAAGTGCCGTCCGCCTCGCAGCAACAGCTGCTGACGGAATGGCGTGAGCATGGTTATCCGGTTTACCCACTAAGCCCAAATGAACCGTAACGGCATTTAATGGTTCATTAACAGCTGCGCTTCACCGTATAATTGTTCCGTTAACAACAGGAGCACATGATGAAGGCAACCAAACTGGCCGTAATTACCCTTTTTGTTCTGATGGCCGTGGGCGGTATCGGCGGCGTAATGCTGGCAGGTTATTCGTTTATTGTTCGTGGCGGTGTCGGCTGAGCCAGAGCGCCAGGCGCTCAAACATGCGATCAACCACGATTGCCGCCAGCGCAACCAGAACCGCCCCCTGCACAATGTAGGCCGTATTAAAACCGCTTAAGCCGATAATAATGGGCGTTCCCAGCGTATTGGCTCCCACCGTTGAGGCGATGGTCGCCGTCCCGATGTTAATAATGACCGACGTACGAACACCCGCGATGATCACCGGTGCCGCTAGCGGCAGCTCAACCTTAATCAGCCGCTGCCAGACGCTCATTCCCATCCCTTCAGCCACGCTCAGCACCGACGCTGGCACTGCCGCAATACCGGCCAGCGTGCCCTGCAGGATCGGCAGCACCCCATATAAAATCAGCGCAATAATGGCAGGTTGCTGACCAAACCCCATCACCGGCACCGCAATTGCCAGCACCGCCACCGGCGGAAAGGTTTGTCCGATCGCCGCAATCGTCTCCACCAGCGGGCGAAACTCCCTGCCCGATGTTCGTGTCACCGCGATACCCGCCCCAACGCCCAGCACAATGGCCATTACGCTTGAGAGCGCCACCAGCCAGGCGTGCGCCAGGGCGAGATTAACAAAACTCTCCTGCTGATACACTGGCCTCGGCAGGCCGGGAAAGAGCGTGCTAAACAATGCCGCGCTGTGTGGCATCAAAAAAAGGAGGGCAACAAAGAGCACCACCAGCCAGAACAGCGGATCACGCATTCCCTTCACGCATCACCTCCCCGGACAACAGATCGCGAAAATGAAGCGTGCCACACGGTGCGCCCCGGGCATCGGAAACGGGCAGCACCTCACACTGGCGCGCCACAAAAGCGGAAAGTGCATCCCGCAGGTTCATCTGCTCCTGTAACGGTTCACCGCTTACCGGAGCCTCCTGTCGGCGCATATAGTCACCAACGGTTCGCAGGGAGAGCAACCTGACGCCCAGCTCGCTGCGGCCAAAAAATTCGCGTACAAAGTCGTTTGCCGGGTGGGTCAACAGTTCCAGCGGCGTGCCCTGCTGCACCACCTCGCCATGATCCATCAACACCAGATGGTCAGCCAGCCGCAGCGCCTCATCAATATCGTGAGTCACCAGGATTATTGTGCGCCCCAGAATACGGTGAATGCGGGTCATTTCCGCCTGAAGCGCTCCGCGCGTGACCGGATCCAGCGCGCCAAACGGTTCATCCATCAACAACACCTGCGGGTTAGCGGCCAGCGCACGCGCCACCCCAACCCGCTGCTGTTGTCCACCGGAAAGCTGGTGCGGATAGCGGTCACGCAGCAGAGGCTCTAACCCGAGCAACGCCATCAGCTCATCAACCCTGTCAGCAATGGTTTCACGTGACCGCTTTTCCAGCTGCAGGACGGTGGCGATGTTCTGCGCCACCGTCCAGTGAGGAAACAGGCCGATGGACTGAATGGCATATCCCATGCGACGCCGCAGCTCCAGCACCGGCAGGCTGCGGATCTCTTCCCCGGCGAAGCGAATCAGGCCGCTGTCGTGTTCCACCAGCCGGTTGATCATCTTCAGGGTGGTTGATTTTCCCGACCCCGAGGTACCAATCAGCACGGAAAAAGCGCCCTCCTCGAAATGCAAATTCAGGTGGCTCACCGCCGGACGCCCCGCGAAGCTTTTACTGACATCGTGAAATTCAATCATTGTCTCTCCCCCTGAGCAACGCAAGCCATAAGGCAAACAGCGCGTCGACGACGACCGCCAGCGCAATCGTGGGAACCACGCCTAATAACACCAGATCCAGCGCGCTGCTCAACAATCCCTGAAACACCAGCGCACCAAAACCACCCGCGCCGATTAGCGCAGCGATCACCGCCATGCCAACGGTTTGCACGGCCACCACCCGCAGGCTGCGCAGCAGCAGAGGTAACGCCAGTGGCAGCTGTATCTGCCAGAAACACTGCCGCACGCTCATCCCCATTGCATGGGCGCTTTCCAGCACGTCCGGCGCGACCTGGTTTAAACCCGCCACGACGCCGCGTACCAGCGGTAACAGCGCATACAGCACCAGTGCGATCAGGGCCGGTGTTAACCCGGTTCCGGCTATCCCCATCGCTCCCAGGACGGGAAACGACTTCACCAGGCCCGCCAGCGGTGCAATCAGCAGGCCAAACAACGCAACGGAGGGTATGGTCTGGATCACATTGAGCACGGTAAACACCACACCCTGCCGTGAAGGGTGGCGATAGCACCACATGCCCAGCGGTACTCCCAGCAGTAACGCCGGAAAGAGTGTGCCGAAGAGGATGGTCAGATGTTGCGCCAGCGCATCATCAAACACCTCCTGACGGTTGGCGTATTCTTTTAACAGCGAGAGGTTATTCAGTTCGCCGCTGAACAGCAGCAATAGCGGAATACACCAGATTTGCGCATTGAGTACCCAGCGCCAGGCAGACGTCGGTATCAGACGGCGAATGGCATCGCTACAGGCCAACAGGCACAGTGCCAGCCACAGCCACAGGCCACTGCCGACAGACGTGCGCGCCAGTGGACTTTCCGCCGAGGCCATGTGTGTTGCCGCAAGCCCTGCACACCAGAACAGTACAATAAAGAACCCTTCACAGAGGAATAGCGTCAGCCACTGCGCGGTGCGTCCCTGCCAGAGCGATAGCGCGACAACCGCACCCAGCGCCGCTACCATCAGCAGCGGTGTAAACGGCCAGACCTGCCAGAGCGTACGCCCTTCCCCCGACACCAGGCGGTTAGGTGCAACATTCACAAACGGTAACGCAACCGCTGCGATGGCCACGCAGGCCAACAGCAGCAGTACGCGGTTATGACATTTTATTGGCACAGCCCTGTCCTGTTACTTCACCAGCCCTTGTTGCTTCAGGAAATCAGCCGCCACTTTTTTGGCATCCAGTCCTTCAACGGCAATGCTGGCGTTCAGCTGTTGCAGCGTTTTTTCATCCAGCTTTTCAAAGACCGGTTTTAACCATTTGGCAATATCCGGGTAGGCTTTCAGCACCGCTTCGCGCACCACCGGCGTGGGGGCATAAATCGGCTGAACGCCTTTCGGATCGGTCAGCGTTTGCAGCCCCAGTGCCGCAACCGGGCCGTCGGTGCCATAGGCCATTGCCGCATTAACCCCAGAGGTATTCTGCGCCGCTGCTTTGATGGTCACTGCCGTATCGCCGCCCGCCAGAGAGAGCAACTGAGCCTGGTCGAGCTTAAAGTTATAGGCTTTTTCAAAAGCAGGTAGCGCATCCGGACGCTCGATAAACTCAGCAGACGCCGCAAGCTTAAATTCGCCCTTCTCTTTCAGGTAGCGGCTGAGATCTTCAAGCGAGGTTAACTTACCTTTCTCCGCGATGTCTTTACGCACCGCAATAGTCCAGGTGTTGTTGGCCGGAGCTGGCGTCAGCCAGACCAGCTTGTTCTGCTCTGCATCCAGTTTTTTGACTTTTTCATATCCGGCTTTGGCATTTTTCCAGGCCGGGTCGGTTTCATCTTTGAAGAAGAACGCCCCGTTGCCGGTGTATTCCGGGTAGATATCCAGCTCGCCAGAGGTAATAGCGCCACGCACCACGGGTGTGGTGCCGAGCTGGACTTTATTGACAGTTTTGACCCCGTGGCTTTCGAGCACCTGTAAGATGATATTGCCGAGCAGCGCACCCTCGGTATCAATCTTTGAGCCCACTTTCACCGGCTCTGCCGCCTGTAACGGCAAGCTCAGCGCTGCCAGCAGCAGCGCTGAACCCATCATCCCCTTTGTCATCGTCATGCAGCTTTCCTCATTTTTTACGGCCTTTATCAGAGGCTTGAGAGAAAAGCGTAGCCTAAAAACCTGAATTCATCCTTCTTCGGGTAGGGTCAGCGGCACGCTAAGCAGGCTGGCGGCGAAGTAGAGAATGGCAATCACCCATAGCGTCCCTTCGATACCCAATGGGGCCACACAAAGCGTGACAATCACCGGCCCGACGAAATTGCTCAGCCCGGAACCCAGATTCAGGCACGAGATCGCCGCCCCTTTGTTGTGCGGCAGCAGTGAGGGGATCAGCGCACTCAGCGGGCCAAAAGCCCCCAGCCCCACGGCATATAAAGCCAGCGCCAGAAACAACATGGTTTCACTGTCGCCGAACCACACCGGGGTATAGCAGACGGCCAGCATCCCCAGCCCGCACAGCGTGCCGGAGAACCAGACCACCGTGTTTCGCCAGCCGATGGTATCGCCCAGCCAGCCAAAGAAGTAGTTCGCGAAAATATTCATCACGTTCACCAGCCCCCAGATAGCCAGCCACTGGGCGATGCTAAAGCCAAAACGCGGCAAATAAACGGGCATCAGGATCACCAGTGAAAACTTGCCGATGTCGTTGATGGTCTTCACGAGTACCGCCAGGCGCATCCTGGGTTCACGCACCAGCACCCGCAGCCCTTCAGCCAGGGCATCCCCCAGGTTGCCCTCGCGTTGCCACTGCGGGCGATCACGGTTGAGTACCAGCGCACAACCGGCCCCCAGCGCCACGAAAATAAAGCCGCTGAGCAGCGTGGTGGTTTCGCCAAACGCCGGGATCATCATGCCGGAGAACCACGGCCCGACAATGGTCATCCCCACACCAAAGGCGATCCAGAACCACGAGACGGCACGCCCAAGAATGACAGGCTCGCAGCGCTGGTTGACCCACACCAGAAATGAATAGGCAAACAGCGGATACGCCACCCCACGCAGCGCATAACTCGCCACCATCAGCGGGTAATGGCCCTGTGGCAGCGCCCACGCAATGAACGGAACCGAGCCGATAAAATAAATCACCGTCGCGGCCCACATCAGCCGCCGTAACCCCAGCACGCCTGCGCCGATACCAGAAAACCACGACACCAGCGCCACGCACAGGCCAAAAACCGATGAGAGTAAGCTGATATGCACTGCATCAAATCCGCGCTGCTGTAGCAAAGAGGCAAGCCAGCTCTGCTCAATCGTCGCGCCGGTAATAAACAGGAAAATCCCCATAAAGCCCCAGCAAAGTTCCCGGGGTAATCCCAGCCGGGCCCATACGCCCTGCTGAATAATAATGCTCTGCTCTGTCATCTCAGTGGGTCTTCAACAGGCCGCTGAACTTACGCGCCTGCATACGCTTGCGGTTGAGATAGCCGACGGTGTTTTCACCCCAGCAGTTTTCGTATGGCATGCCGGTCAGGCTTTCGATCACCGCCCGGTTTTCGGCGCTCACGGTCGCCTTACTGCCGCCCAGTTTCAGACGCGCCACCTCTTCGTTCAGGATCGCGTGCGTGCGGCTGTTCACCTTAAACTGGAAGGCAGACCAGATCCCCCACAGGGTCAGGGCAACCGGCAGGGCAATCATGATTACCAGGATCATATTGACAGCCGACTGTGGCTGCGAACTCTGCCCGGAGACGAAGCCCGACATTTGTAACGCCACCCCGACCAGGAAAATGGAGAGTGCCTGAGACGCTTTGCGCAGCAGGCTCATAAACCCGGCGAAGATCCCCTCACGACGGCTACCGGTCAGGATCTCATCCACGTCGGCCACGAAGGTGTAGTTATTCCACGGAATGGCGTAGATCCCGCCGCGCGCCAGGCCCGCAACCGCCGCACCGACATAGAGCACGCTCATACCCCCCACCCCGCTCAGGTAAGCCGAGACAAACAGCGCAAAGGCCAGCAGCGCCATTGTGGCCTGGGTAGCAAACGCACGGGACGGTGAAAAACGCAGCGTCAACCAGGTTGCAATACCAACCCCAAAGAACTGCAGGCCGTTAATCACCCCCAGCAGGTTAGAGGCCACCACCGACGAGGTCATCATTGCGAAGACCACAAAATAGGTAAATACCGAGTTGAAGATGTCCTGCGCTACAGATCCACCAAGGTACATTCCCAGATGCGAGCGGAAGGTTTTGATTTTCAGCGTCGAGACAAAATCGTAGTAGATATGGAACACGCGCGTGGTAAACGGCTCTTTTTCCTCTTCCGCGTCGTGGTGCTCGTTTTGCTGGATCTCCTCCAGCGACCGCTCCCAGGTACCGAAGTAGACGAAGAACAGCACAATCATAAACGACACGGTAAAAATCGCCCCGGTGTAGAAGAACGAATCCGACGATTCGGGGCCGAAATACGACACCAGACGCCCGGGCAGAAATGCCGCAGCAAAACCGGCCAACTGGGCAATGTACATACGCGCACTGGTGAGCTTTGAGCGCTTTTTGAAATCCGAGGTCATCTCCGCCGACAGGGTATCGTAAGGAATGATGATCATGGTGTAGACGACCTCAAACAGAATATAAAACAGCAGGTACATCCAGTAGTTAAACCCTTCCACCCACAGCAGACTGTAAACAGACACCAGCGGAATACTGGCCAGCAGGAAGAAACGGCGGCGACCAAAGCGTCGCCCGAGCCGGGTTTTATGGAAGTTATCAGAAACGTACCCAATCACCGGGCACATAATCACATCGACAATTCTTGCCACGGCAAAAAGCGACCCGGCCTGGATAGGCGTCAGGCCGCAAAACGTGGTCAGGAAAAACAGTAGCCAGGCACTGACCAGCGTAAAGGCCCCGGAACCTATCACATCTGCCAGTCCGTAACAGACATAGTTACGCAGCTTAATTTCTCGCACTTTTTTTATCATTGTTATCCCCTGAAGTGGCCGTGTTAAACCCGGATACTCTCGACATCCCAGTCCGCAGGCAGCGGCGAAGGACGTGTGATATGTAACTCATTCAGATGCAGCCCACAGATACCGCAAGCAAAGATGGCAGGTAGCCCGTGCGGGTAACGCCCGACGCCGTGCGCACGCCCTGTCTGCGGATCCACCCGGTAAGCGTTGTCCAGTCCCATGCCGGTAGGTCGTTCCGGGTTACACGGTGGGCGCACGTCGTAACAACCCTGCTCACCGGACGGGCTGTGGATCTGAGTGAAGGTCAGCCCGTTGAAAGTGATATCGCGAACCGCACCGTCAATCTCACTGTGCAGATTGATGGCCCCCTCGCCCACGCCATTCAGGCTGGAGAAGGTAACCTGACTGATATCCCCCGGCCGGACGTCCGGCGCACGATGGCGCAGAGAGATGAAAACGGGATCGGCTTTTCCCCAGTGGCACGGGTCGCCGTGGCGACAATCGAAGAGAATGTTGCCGAACACCATCTGGCTAAATGCGCCACCATCACGGGACACCAGGCCAATGCCACGGTTGGATTCAAAGATCGTGCAATTCGTCACCGCAACGTGGCGAATGTCTGCAAAGGTCTCTGTCCCGACCTTAATGGCACAGCTTTTGGAACGGATAATGCAGTTGCTGACCGTGACGTTATAGATTGGCTGCTGCAGCTCAGGGGCTTTGTCCGTCGTTTTCAGACAGATACCGTCATCAGCGGCACTGAAGTAACTGTCGCTGATATGAACGTGCTGGCAACTGTCGATATCCAGCGCATCGGTATTCGAAAGAGTGAGATCGTTGTCGACAGTGAGGTTACGGATAAAGACGTGATTACAGCTCACCAGATGGGCAGTCCACATCGGCGAGTCATACAAGGTGATGTCACTGATACGCACCTGCTCGCAGCCTTCAAATACCACCAGGCGAGGGCGATGTGTTTTCGGTTGACGATAACCCTGGGCATCGACCTGTTCGGCAAACCAGGCCGTGGCGTTACCGTCAATGCACCCCGCACCACTGAGCGTTACAGCATGTGCATCACGGGCGTAGAGCAGCGCCATACGTGAAAGCTCCGCCATACTTTGCGTTTCGGCGGTCTGGTAATCGGCTTCGTGCTGGCTGGCAAGCAGACGCGCGCCCGCTTCCAGGTGCAACGTAAAGTGAGATGGCAGTACCAGCGTCCCCGTCAGGTAGATGCCTGGCGTCACCACCAGCGTACCGCCGCCTGCACGTGCCAGCGTATCGATTAATCCCTGTAGTGTCGCCGTCACCCGCGACGCCCCGCTACGGTCAAGATCGACATTGTCTAATGAGAGTTTCATGTTGTTGCCCGTCAGAATTGAACTAACCGGCATTAAACGGGCATTTGCGCGGTGGCTCGCGGTACTTTCAGGGGATATTTACATGAAGAGTGAAGGCCATCACGGCGACGTTATGGCAATAAGGGGACTTTTGATGCTGTTCACGTTTTCAGCTGACATGCAAAAATGAAGTGTGAAAAATGTCACATTTCAGAGTAGTTCGATGGAAGAAAAAGCGCGGATGAAGGGTTTTTCGCCAGAGAAGGACGAAAAGTTGCGTTGTGGGTCACGGATTGAGCGGATTATCAGGGATGGGGGGATTGTATCCCCCTCACCCTAACCCTCTCCTTGTAGGGAGAGGGAAACAACATTACTGCAGCTCGAACTCGCCTTTATTCACGCGGGCAGAATCCACGCCGATAAACACGTTGAATTTGCCAGGCTCCGCAGCGTATTTCATCTGCTGGTTCCAGAACTTCAGCGCGTCCACGTCGATCGGGAAGCTGACGGTTTGGGTTTCGCCAGGCTTGAGGGCAATCTTCTCAAAACCACGCAGCTGTTTCACCGGACGGCTCATGGACGCAGTGACATCCTGAACGTACATCTGGATCACCGTTGCCCCTTCGCGTTTACCCGTGTTGGTAACCTCCACGCTGGCAGTGACTTTGCCGTCACGCTTCATGGTCGGTGCTGACATTTTCACGTCAGAAACCTTAAAGGTGGTGTAGCTCAGGCCATAACCAAACGGGTACAGCGGGCCGTTAGCTTCGTCGAAGTAGCGTGACGTGTACTTGTTCGGTTTGTCGGCATTGTACGGACGACCAGTGTTCAGATGGCTGTAATACACCGGGATCTGCCCCACAGAGCGCGGGAAGGACATCGGCAGTTTGCCTGACGGGTTGTAATCGCCAAACAGCACATCGGCAATGGCGTTACCGCCTTCAGTACCGGCAAACCAGGTTTCCAGAATTGCGTCTGCCTGCTGATCTTCTTTCACCAGCGCCAGAGGACGGCCGTTCATCAGCACCAGCACCAACGGCTTACCGGTCGCTTTCAGGGCGGCGATCAGGTCGCGCTGACTCTGCGGAATAGTGATGTCGGTACGGCTGGAGGCCTCATGCGCCATACCCTGCGCTTCACCAACGACAGCAACCACCACGTCGGACTGCTTCGCCGCATTAACCGCTTCGTCAATCATCGCTTTCGGTGAACGTGGATCCACTTTCACCGCCTCTTCGTACTGGTTGAGGAAGGCAACAATGTCTTTATCACTGGTGACGTTCGCCCCTTTGGCGTACACCACTTTGCCGTTTTCACCGACCGCGTTTTTAATGCCGGTCAGTACAGTCACGGATTGATCGGCCACGCCAGCGGCTGACCAGCTCCCCATGACGTCACGCTTGCTGTCGGCCAGCGGGCCAACCACGGCGATCGTAGCGGACTTTTTCAGCGGCAGCGTTTCCAGACGGTTTTTCAGCAGCACCAGGCTTTCACGCGCAACGTCACGTGCATCTTTACGGTGCAGGCGGCTTTCAGCGTTGGTGTCTGCCGGGTCTGAATCTTTCGCGCCCAGGTGACTGTACGGATCGTTAAACAGCCCCATGTCGTATTTCACATTCAGCACGTGACGGGTAGCGTCATCCAGTTCCGCCATCGTTACCTTACCGCTCTTCACCAGCCCCGGCAGGTATTTGCTGTAGTATTCGTCACTCATGCTCATGTTGATGCCGGACTTGAGCGCCACGCGCACTGCATCTTCCGGGTCGGAAGCCGTTCCGTGTTTGATCAGTTCCTTGATAGCGCCGTGATCGGAGACGGTGATGCCCTTAAAGCCCCACTGGTCGCGCAGTACATCTTTCAGCAGCCAGGAATCAGAGGTCGCAGGCGTGCCGTTGAGTGAGTTCAGCGCCACCATCACCGCACCGCTGCCCGCATCCAGGCCCGCTTTGTACGGAGGCATATAGTCGTTGAACAGGCGCTGTGGGCTCATGTCCACGGTGTTGTACTCTTTACCACCCTCAACAGCACCGTAGGCCGCAAAGTGCTTAACGCTGGTCATGACAGAGTAGCGATCCGCCGGGCTTTTACCCTGCATCGCTTCCACCATGGTTTTACCCATTATCGACGTTAAATATGTATCTTCCCCGAAACCTTCTGAGGCGCGGCCCCAGCGCGGATCGCGGGAGACGTCCACCATCGGAGCCCAGGTCATGTTCAGGCCGTCGTCTGCCGCTTCATATGCAGAAACGCGCCCCACGGTTTTGACCGCATCAAGGTTAAAGGAGGAGGCTAAACCGAGGCTAATCGGGAAGACGGTACGCTGACCGTGCAGCACGTCATAGGCGAAGAACAGAGGAATTTTCAGACGGCTGAGTTCCATCGCCTGATCCTGCATTTTGCGGATATCCTGGCGAGTGACGGTGTTAAAGATTGCCCCAACCTGGCTCTCTTTAATCATCTCACGGATGGCCTCTTTCGGGTTATCCGGACCGACGCTGATAAGACGCAGCTGGCCTATCTTCTCATCGACCGTCATCTTCTTAAGCAATTGGGTAACAAACGCGTCCCGGGCTTCAGGCGTAAGCGGGTGATTACCAAACAAATCCTCTGCCAGCGCAGGTTGCAGCGCCAGGCTGACGGCGACACCTACAGAACATAGCCATTTCATGTCGTTTTACTCTCTCATCAATAACCGCCGGAAGATCTCGGCCAAACCGTGCGAAAAGCGCAGTGTGCCACAAACCCTCTGAACCTTGCAGGGTTATTCTCTGATTTTTCTCGTGAATACTCGACCGCTTAACAGTTAATCGCGCTATGCTTTACAACGAGAAATTTGCCCCACCACAAGGAGTGGAAGATGTCTTCTGTTCGAACTGACGATAACAACACTTTTATTAACGAACTGTCGCGCCTGGTTGGTCACTCTCACCTGCTTACCGACCCGGCAAAAACCGCCCGCTACCGCAAAGGTTTTCGCTCCGGCCAGGGCGACGCGCTGGCGGTGGTGTTCCCCGGCACGCTGCTGGAACTGTGGCGCGTACTGAGCGCCTGCGTCGTCGCCGACAAAATTATTCTGATGCAGGCCGCCAACACCGGCCTGACCGAAGGTTCTACGCCGAACGGCAACGATTACGATCGTGACATCGTGATCATCAGCACCCTGCGTCTCGACAAACTGCACCTGCTGGACAAAGGTGAACAGGTACTGGCCTTCCCCGGGACGACCCTCTATTCACTGGAAAAAGCGCTTAAGCCTCTGGGACGTGAACCCCATTCGGTGATTGGTTCATCCTGTATTGGTGCCTCCGTAATTGGCGGGATTTGCAATAACTCTGGCGGTTCGCTGGTGCAGCGTGGCCCCGCGTACACCGAGATGTCGCTGTATGCCCGCATCGACGAAAACGGCAAGCTGACGCTGGTCAACCATTTGGGAATTGATCTGGGGGCAACGCCAGAGCAGATCCTCAGCAAACTCGATGACGACCGCGTGAAGGATGAAGACGTTCAGCACGATGGACGGTATGCTCACGACCATGATTATGTCACCCGCGTGCGTGATATCGGGGCCGATACCCCGGCGCGCTATAACGCCGATCCTGACCGGTTATTCGAATCCTCCGGCTGCGCGGGCAAGCTGGCCGTCTTTGCGGTCCGCCTTGATACCTTCCCGGCAGAGAAAAAACAGCAGGTCTTTTACATCGGTACCAACCAGCCAGACGTGTTGACCGAAATCCGCCGTCATATTCTGGGTGAGTTCACCCACCTGCCAGTGGCAGGCGAGTATATGCACCGTGATATTTACGACATCGCCGAACGTTACGGCAA
This sequence comes from Enterobacter cloacae complex sp. 2024EL-00214, assembly GCF_043945575.1. Taxonomy (NCBI): domain Bacteria; kingdom Pseudomonadati; phylum Pseudomonadota; class Gammaproteobacteria; order Enterobacterales; family Enterobacteriaceae; genus Enterobacter; species Enterobacter cloacae complex sp. 2024EL-00214. The sequence goes on from NZ_JBIMRC010000002.1 coordinate 73,056, forward strand.
AGACACCTTCCTGATGATCGACAAGCTTGGTACCGACAAGATGCCGTTCTTCTTCACCATGAAGGGCCGCACCGACGCGATGCTGGATAAAGTGTCGCTGTTTAAGCCACATTTCACCGACCGCTTTATGCAGAAACTGGGTCATGTCTTCCCGGCGCATTTACCGGAGCGAATGAAGACCTGGCGCGATAAGTATGAGCACCACCTGCTGCTGAAAATGGCCGGTGATGGCATTACCGAGGCACAAACCTGGTTGACTGAATTCTTCAAAACCGCCGAAGGTGATTTCTTCGCCTGTACGCCGGAAGAAGGCAGCAAAGCCTTCCTGCACCGCTTCGCCGCAGCGGGTGCCGCCATTCGTTACCAGGCGGTTCACTCCGAAGAGGTGGAGGATATTCTGGCACTGGATATTGCCTTGCGACGCAACGATACCGAATGGTTTGAACATCTGCCGCCGGAAATTGACAGCAAGCTGGTACACAAACTCTATTACGGCCACTTTATGTGCTATGTATTCCACCAGGATTACATCGTCAAAAAAGGCGTCGATGCGCATGAACTGAAAGAACAGATGCTCACCCTGCTGCGCGAGCGCGGCGCACAATATCCTGCGGAACACAACGTCGGGCATCTTTACAAAGCCCCGGATGCATTAAAGCAGTTTTATCGCGAGAATGACCCTACAAACAGTATGAATCCCGGTATTGGTAAAACAACGCGGAAGAAATACTGGAAAGAGAGCGCCGAAACGGAGCAGCACGACGCGTAAGCCTCTGAATCGCGTCTACAGCCATATTTGAGAGATTGTGAAGCGCTCCTCAAACGTACTAGAGTAAATATCTGTCGCCGGAGAACCGTTTCTCCGGCTTTGTAAGACGAGGAGCAGGCATACCATGTCGGCTGTTGATATTTACCCTGAAACCGAAGTGGACGTACGCGACGCCCTTCCTGACGATGTGCATGCCATTACGGCCATCTATGCCTGGCATGTGCTTCACGGGCGCGCATCGTTCGAGGAAGTCCCCCCTACCATCGATGAAATGCGCCAGCGGATGAAAAACGTCGCCGAGAGCGGCCTACCGTGGCTGGTCGCGTTGTATCGTGGCATCGTCGTGGGGTATTGCTATGCGACCTTGTATCGTCCACGACATGCCTACCGTTATACCCTTGAAGAATCGATCTACGTGGATGCCAGTACCACCGGACGCGGGTTTGGTTCAGCGCTCATGGACGCGTTGATTGAACGCTGCGAGCAAGGACCGTGGCGGCAGATGATCGCGGTTGTGGGCGACGGAAATAATAATGCGGGCTCATTACGGCTGCATAAAAAACACGGCTTCGAGATTGTCGGTCAGCTACGCAGCGTCGGCTACAAAAAAGGTGACTGGCGGGATACGCTGATTATGCAACGCCCACTCAACGACGGTGACTGGACGCTGCCCGAATAAAAGCCGTGCGGTCTGGTGCCCTCACCCCGGCCGTTTCCCACAGGGAAAGGGAGAAAACATAAAAAACGGTAACCTGAGTTACCGTTTTGCATTTACCTAATCGTTCTGCGCGGTCGCCATCTGTTCCGCTTTTTGCTTTTTATAGCTGAGTGCCGCGGCCGGAACCGGTTGGGCTTTCCCCGTCTCAATCCAGGTGCGCAGTCGGCTTGCATCCGCGAAGTGGGTGTATTTACCAAAAGCATCCATCACCACCAGCGCCACCGGTTTCCCGTTAAATACGGTACGCATCGCCAGACAGTGACCCGCCGCATTGGTAAAACCCGTTTTCGTTAACTGGATGTTCCAGTTATCACGGTAGACCAGATGGTTAGTATTGCGGAACGGCAGCGTATACGCCGGGTTCGCAAACGTGGCCGTCTCTTCACGCGTGGTACTGAGCTGCCCAATCAGCGGATACTGTTTGCTGGCAATCAGCAGTTTCGTCAAATCACGCGCCGTGGAGACGTTATGAATCGACAAACCTGTCGGTTCCACATAATGCGTATTGCTCATACCCAGTGATTTGGCCTTTGCATTCATTGCACGAATGAATGCGTCATAACCGCCCGGATAGTGGTGCGCCAGGCTCGCCGCTGCACGGTTTTCAGAAGCCATCAGCGCCAGCAGTAGCATATTCTTACGGCTGATTTCGCTGTTCAGACGCACGCGGGAATAAATCCCTTTCATCTCCGGCGTGTGGCTGATATCCACTTTCAGTTTTTCGTCCAGCGGCAGATGGGCATCAAGCACCACCATCGCGGTCATTAATTTGGTAATCGAGGCGATCGGTCGCACCAGATCCGGATGGCTGGCGTAGATCACCTGATTGGTATTCAGATCGACAATCATCGCACTGCCGGACGCAATTTGCGGTTGGGCAGCAGCAGTGGTCACCGCAGGCGTTTTGGCGATCGCTGGCACGGCAACGGACGCACCCAGCAACAGTGCCAGGCTAAGTAAAGAGACTCGGAATTTCAGCATGGTGAGATTTCTGATAATTATTCACGCACGTCATGACGTACACCGCCTGTGCTAACGGATAAACACAGGCTGGCTCCGGCATCATAGCGGTCACCGTGGAATGTCGCCAGCGAAGAATCATGAACAGATGCTGCATTGCTGGCATTTACGCCAGCAATGCAGTGAACTTAAAAGAGACGGTATCCGTAACCCCAAAGAATCACCGTCAGCGCCAGTAACGCCTCCAGCACCAGCACGCCGATAGCCAGCGTTGAACTGGAGAAGTTCAGGCCCTCTTCTTTATTGATATTCAGGAAGGTTGGAACCCCCAGATACAGCAGATAACCGGTGTAAAAGAGGGCAATCGTACCGATCAGCGCGCACAACCAGACCAGTGGATAGAGCGCAACAATGCCGCTTAAGAACAGCGGGGTCGCGACATATCCGGCAAAGACCATACAGTGCGCCAGGGACGGACGTTGCGGATAGTTACGTGCCATCCAGTGAATGACGCGCCCCATCACCGCCACCCCTGCCAGCATCAGGCCGTAGAAGATAATGGCAAGGTAAAGCCCGGTAGACCACGACAGCTGAACCACGGTGCCATCACCAAAGTTCCAGCCGATTTGTGTTGTACCGATAAACGCGCAGATCACCGGCACCGCTGCCATCAGCAGCACATGGTGCGTGTAATGGTGCGCGACCGTTTCGTTCTCGTTTCTGATGACATGCATTTCACGGTCGGGATGGGAGAAGAGTCCCCAGACATGGTTCATAGCGCCCCCTTGTTGTCGGCCCGTCAGCGATACCTTAAGTATAATGCAGGCTTTAGATTATTTTATGAGCAACCTTAAAAATGCCATTTCGCCTTCATTGCCGCATTATTCATTCATGAGGTATATGATAAATGCAGGCATTCGCAAGGAAACCCGGCTGAGTTTATGGATATCAATAGTCTGATCGAACAATATGGGTATATCGCGTTGGTCATCGGTAGCGTGGCAGAAGGTGAAACCATCACCCTGCTCGGAGGAGTGGCGGCACATCAGGGGCTGCTGCGTTTCCCGCTGGTCGTGACTGCAGTTGCGCTGGGTGGCATGATTGGCGACCAGTTGCTCTACTTTCTGGGGCTACGTTTCGGGCCCGCACTCCTGCTGCGTTTTCCTAAGCATCGCAAGAAAATCCGTCAGGCGCAGAGACTGATCCAGCGTCACCCTTACCTGTTCGTGATTGGTACCCGTTTTATGTACGGTTTTCGGATAATCGGCCCCATCCTGATTGGCGCGAGCCGTTTGCCACCGAAAATTTTCCTGCCGCTGAATATTTTTGGCGCGGTTGCCTGGGCGCTGATCTTTACCACGCTAGGTTACGTTGGTGGAGAAGTGATTGGTCCGTGGTTGCATACTCTCGACCAGCATGTGAAGCACTGGGCATGGTTGATTCTGGTGGTGGTGGCAGTCATTGCGGTTCGGCTGTGGCTGAAACACCGGGATTCGAAGCGTTAGCGCGCACTATTCGGGTCGTACTCACCTCCTGACAATCAACCAGCAGGTAAGTACAGATCATGGGCGCTTTAGCCGTGATGGTAGCCACCGCCCAGTGCCGACGTCAGTTGCAGCGTGGCGTCCACATATTGCCCTTGCAGCATCAACCCGGCGATGTGTTCCCTGAACGCCGGGATTTTTGCTTCACTGACGCGGGAGCCGGCAATGATACCGGCGCTAAAGCGTGCCTGTGCCAGCGCCACAACACGCGCAGCATCTTTTTCGACCTGCTGCTGGTGCTGGTTTTTCGCCGTCAGGGTTTCAACTTCACTGGCAGTTCGCGCCACCTGGTTGACGGCATCTACCACCGCTTTGTTGTAGTTCGCGATGGAGAGATTATTCTGCGCCTGGGCAATATCCAGGTTCGCGTTCAGCCTGCCGCTGTCAAAAATCGGCAACGTCAGTCCGGCTGTCACGCCCATTTGCTGAGCCGAAGAGCGGAACAGATCGCTCAGATGCAGGGCATCCTGTTGTAAGAACGCCATCAGATTCACATCGGGATAGAAAGCCGCTCTGGCAGCATCCACCTCGCTCATGGACGCTTCGATATACCAGTGAGCGGCCTGGAGATCGGGTCGACGCGCCAGCAGTTCATAACCCAGCATCGTCGGCAGCGCAGCCTCTGGTGCAGGTAATGCATGGCGGGTGAGCGTCATTGAGGTGCTGTTGGTTAACGCTTCCAGACGCGCCTCAACGGCTTTCATTTTTCCCTTTACTTCCGCCAGCTGTTCCTCGGTTTTGCTGGCGTTAATGTCCGTTTCGACCCCTTCCACGGAGGAGTTTATCCCGTGCTGGTAGAGCTCGCGGTCGGCACCAATAATATTCTCCTGCTCTTGTTTGATATCTGCGAGGACATCTCCCACGGCGGCCTGAGTTTGCCACTCCCAGTACAGCCGCGCGACGCTGCTGGCAAGCAGTTGACGCGTTTGTTCCATCTCTGCATTTTGCGCATTCACCTTGCCAATACGGGCTTCAACCTGCGCACGGTTTTTGCCCCACAGATCAAGATCCCAGCCAGCAGTCAGGCCAAATGTCCCGTTGGTGTACCACGGCCCGGTGGTGCCTGCGGCCGGGTCGGTGATGGCAAATGGCCCCATTAACCCCTCAGCCGACATTTTCTGGCGTTCCGCATCGGCTGAAAAATCAATTTGTGGGCCGTCGGCAGCCATCGTGGCTTTTGCCTGAGCTTCTGCCAGCGTAATGCGCTGCCGGGCAATTTGCATATCCGGCGCATCATTTAATGCTTTCGCAATCAGCGAATTAAGCTCGGGATCGTTATAGTCTTTCCACCATTCATTTTTCGGCCAGTCAGTACGACGTAAATGCGTATTTACCGAAGCCACTGTGGTTTGTGTTTTAACAGGCGATACTGTGGAATGTTCTGGCGCACAGGCGGCCAGAATAAAGACGAGGGGAGCACTCAGAGATAAAATAAAGGAACGTTTCATTACGCCATTCACTCAAAAATAAAGGCGCAAATTACGCTTGATACTGTTCGTTTTTTTAGTAACGCGTGGCAATCTGCAAATTGTTATACATTTAAACAATCAGAAAAATATTCACCACAAGAATCAATTAAATATAATTATCTATATACCCAATTATTAACCCGACAGAGATAAACCCACCATCGGGTTAATATTTTCATTACCCTTTCAGTGCTGCCCCTTTCGTTGCGATCACCTCTTTATACCAGTGGAAACTTTTCTTACGGCGACGTGCCAGGGTACCCTTTCCGCTGTCATCACGGTCAACATAAATAAAACCATAGCGCTTGGACAGCTCTGCTTTAGAGGCGCTAACCAGATCGATCGGCCCCCAACTGGTGTACCCCATTACCTCGACACCATCGTCAATGGCTTCACGCACCTGCACCAGGTGATCGTTCAGGTAGCTGATGCGGTAATCATCCTGCACTATACCGTCAGCGTCCGGTTTATCCTTCGCACCCAGACCGTTTTCAACGATAAACAGTGGCTTCTGATAGCGATCCCACAGCACGTTCAGCAGCGTACGCAGACCGATGGGATCAATCTGCCAACCCCATTCGGAGCTTGCGAGGTGCGGGTTCGGCACCATACTCAGGATATTGCCGCGCGCCTGTTGGTTCAGCTCTTCATCGGTGGTGACGCAGCCCGTCATGTAGTAGCTGAACGAGATAAAATCGATGGTCGATTTCAGCGCCTCGCGATCGGCATCAGTGATCTCCAACTGAATCCCGTTATCGCGGAAGAAGCGCAGCATGTAGCCCGGATACGCACCACGACACTGTACGTCGCCAAAGAACTGCCACGCGCGGTTTTCCTGCAACGCTTCCAGCACATCCTCTGGCTTGCAGGTCAGCGGGTACATCAGGCCGCCCAGCAACATGTTGCCAATTTTGGCATCCGGGATAATCTCGTGACAGGCTTTTACCGCCAGCGCACTGGCCACCAGCTGATGGTGGATCGCCTGATACACCTCGCCCTTACTGCTGGTTCCCGGCAGACCGACGCCGGTCATGGGGGCATGCAGAGACATGTTGATTTCGTTAAAGGTCAGCCACAGCTTCACCTTCCCTTTGTAGCGTGCAAATACGGTACGGGCGTAACGCTCGAAGAAACCAATGACCTGACGGCTGCCCCAGCCACCATATTGCTTCACCAGTCCCCACGGCATTTCATAGTGCGACAGGGTGACCAGCGGTGTGATGTTGTGCGCCGCCAGTTCATCAAACAGCTTGTCGTAAAACGCCAGGCCTGCTTCGTTTGGCTGTTGTTCATCCCCGTACGGGAAGATACGCGTCCAGGCAATCGAGACACGCAGACAACTAAAGCCCATTTCGGCAAACAGTTTGATGTCCTCCGGATAGCGGTGATAGAAGTCGATGGCGACATCCTTGATGCCGCTGTCACCCACCACACGCTCCACCACCGGACCAAAGACCCCCTGCGGCTGGACGTCAGAGGTGGACAGCCCTTTGCCATCCGCCAGATAAGCGCCTTCTACCTGGTTCGCGGCAACTGCACCGCCCCATAAAAAATCATCCGGGAAAGTTTTCATCACGTTCTCCTGTTATTAATGGCTTACGCTAAGTAACGGTGAGCCTGCGTGAACGGACGTTGCCGCCACGGTCGACACTTCACGATACTCGTCGCTGTTACTGATAATAATCGGGGTCGCCAGGTCGTATCCGGCATCAAGAATGGCCTGACGATCAAACTCCAGCAGTAGGTCGCCCGGCTGTACTTTGTCACCCACTTTCACATGAGCAGTAAACGGCTTACCGTCAAGCTTCACGGTGTCGATCCCAACATGGATCAACACTTCAATACCGCTGGTGCTGAGCAGCCCGATGGCATGTTTAGTCTGGAACAGAGAGGCTACTTCACCGGCAAAAGGGGCAATGACCTTGTTATCAGAGGGAATAATGGCCGCGCCGTTGCCCAGCAGTCCGCTGGCAAAGGTGGTATCCGGCACCTGGTCAAGCGCAAGGACAGTGCCCGTCATCGGGGACAGCACGTCGTTATCGCCGACAGTTGTAGGCACCACGGCATCTTGTGTTGAACGCACTGGCATACCGGCGACCAGCGTCAGGCCGCAGCTGAGCACCAGCGCGACGATGGTACCGATAATGCCGCCCCACAGCGTGGCGTTCACGCCACCAGGCGGGATCATCTGTGCGATGGTAAAGATATTGGCGAAACCAAAGGAGTACACGTGGGTATCGCTAAAGCCGACAATCGCCCCCCCGATGGCTCCAGCCACACAGCCAAAGATAAACGGACGACGCAGCGGCAGGTTAACACCGTACACCGCCGGTTCAGTGATCCCAAAAATTCCTGCCGTGACGGACGAACCGGCCAGCATTTTCTGGCGAGCATCGCGGGTACGCAGGAAGATCCCAAACGCAGCCCCCACCTGACCAAACACCGCTGGCAGCAGCATCGGCAGCATGGAGTCATGGCCCAACACCGCCAGGTTGTTAATCATCAGCGGTACCAGCCCCCAGTGCAGGCCAAAAATCACGCAAACCTGCCACAGTGCGCCAATAGCCGCACCCGCAATCCACGGGGCAAGAACGTAAATCCACTGGTAGCCGTTTGCCAATAGCTGGCTGAGCCAGGTTGCCAGCGGACCAATCACCAGGAAGGTCAGCGGCACGGTAACGCCTAAGCAGATGAGCGGTGCAAAGAAGTTTTTCATCGACGATGGCAACAGCTTTGTACTCTGTTTTTCCAGCCAGCAACTCACCCACGCGGCGAGAATGATCGGGATCACCGATGAGCTGTAGTTGAACCAGGTGACGGGAATACCGAGAAATGCCTCGGCAGTCGCACCCGGCTGCTGGCTGGCATTAAACGCTGCAATCATCATCGGATGGGTAAGCGCACCACCGATCACCATAGTGATAAACGGGTTGCCGCCAAATTTTTTCCCGGCGGTGTAGCCCAGCACCAGAGGGAAGAAGAAGAACAGTGCATCACTCGCCGCGAACCAGATTTTATAGGTACCGCTTTCAGGGGTCAGCCAGCCACAGACGACGGCCAGCGCCAGCAACCCTTTCAGGATACCGGAGGCCGCCAGAATGCCGATAAACGGCGTGAAAATCCCGGAAACGATGTCGATCAGGCGGCCCAGCAGATTCCCTTTTTCGCCCTTCTCTTCCACTGCGGGTGTCTCATCCGTCAGTCCCGCCTCGCTACGCACCGCCTTCCAGACGCTATTCACATGGTTGCCAATAACCACCTGGAACTGACCACCGCTTTCAACCACCATAATCACGCCCGGGTTTTTCTTCAGCCCTTCCGCATCCGCTTTTTGATTCTCTTTCAGTTTGAAGCGAAGCCGGGTAGCGCAGTGGACAAGACTGACGATGTTCTCTTTTCCGCCAACGTGGCCGAGAATATCCTTCGCTAATGCCTGGTATTCCATCTCGATTTCCTTACATCCGATGCCCGCAGACACCTGTTGACTGAGTATAAAAATAAAAAAACCCGAGAGCGTCCTCCTTTCGAAGGCCGCGCTCAGGTTTTGCCTGCGTTATGCAGTAACAATCCAGTTTGTGGGGCTTAACGCCCCTCTTTTCTCACCCGTTCAATATGAATGGCGAGGAACATAATTTCTTCAGTTGTCAGATCACGCTGATAGCTTTTATTCAGATGCTGCGCGATTTTCTCAGCACATTTCCACGCTTTCGCGTAGTTGTCTTTCACCGCCGTATGCAGCGAAACATCGTCATCGTCCACCACAGTTCGAGTGAGCATCCGCTGGGCAAAAAACTTCAGATGGGTGACAAAACGCTGATAGCTGAGCGATTCTTCATCATACTCAAGCTGCAGCTGGTACTTCACCAGTTGCAGGATCTCCTGCATGACCCGGGTGACGTGCATCACTTCCGGCATCTCGCTGTTCAGTTGCGCGGTGACCAGATGCAGCGCGATAAACCCGGCCTCATCCTCCGCCAGTTCGACATTCAGGCGTTTGGCGATAATGGCCCTCGCCTCCTGCCCCAGTTCGAACTCCTTCGGATACAGGCGTTTGATATCCCACAACAGCACGTTTTTGATTGCCAGCGCTTTCTTCTGCCGTTCAATCGCAAAGTAGCAGTGGTCAGTCAAGGTGATATACAAACTCTCCTGCAATTTCCCCAGCCGCTGCGACGCCAGCCCAATGATGAGGTCGCAGGTGGTCATCACCTCCAGCGGGATCTGGCTAAGCAGCTCCCCCAGCCGACGAACCAGTTCATCGCTTTGTAACGCAAACACCTTTTCAATCAGCGTGGTATCCAGCTCTTCACCGACGCGCTTCTGGAAAGCCAGCCCTCGGCCCATCACGACCTGTTCGCGCCCGCGCCCATCCTGAACAACCACCACATTATTATTAAGAATTTTGGCGATTTTCATCGGAACCCCAGAAACAAAAAAACCTGACCTCCGGCAGAAGCCAGAAAATCAGGTTTTGCCTGCCTAAGCAGTAACAATCCAGTTCTGGCACTCTATCAGTTTCATTCATAGCCTCAATCTGTCGCGAGTAAAAACGTGACGCAGATCGTACTTGCTACGGTTATATCAGAAGGTCACCACGGTTTTTAGCTCGGTTACCCATGCATCCTGAGTTCGGTCGACCCCGCCAGGATGGTGCCAGTACTGAATACCTGGCTGCAGCTCAAGCCACGACACAGGACGGAAGCGATAGTAAAACTCGCCATTCAGTGAATGACCTGGCACCGGGCGATACGCCGGATCGTTATAGTCAGACACCCCATTCAGCGTATTCATGTAACGCTGGTTACGCGCATACTGGTTGCTCATATCGATCCAGGTCAGACCAAAGCCAATCCAGTCTTCCGGACGAGCATCAAACAGCCCACGGTAGCGTAGCGAGGCGGCGTAGACCTGATGCATATAGTTGGAGTTCTGATCGGCGAGACTCATGCTGATGGAGGTGCTTAAGCCACGATTCGGATCGTCCTTGTGTTGTGTGAGCTGCTGGTTAAGCCCGGCGTACATAAACCATGTACGGTTATGCTTCTCGTATCCCTCCGGATCGGTTGCACCCGCACCACCAGATACGCCACGGTAAAGGTCAGTTTGCGGTGCATTGGTATACACCACGCCCAGGTTATATGCTCCAGGCAGACCACCTATCAACGGACGTGCTTCGATCTCAACCGGCAGTAATACACCTTTGCTACCCTTCGTCGACCAGCTCCACGCATGGTTTCGGCTGGAGGCATCCGGGTTTTGTTCCATCACACCGCCTTTCAGGGTCACGGTTGGCGTTACCTTATACTCCAGCGTGGTACCCCAGGTATGGACGTTCCAGTTGTTCCAGGTTAGCGAGTTGGCCGATTTCCCTCCGCACTGCGAGAGCATCTGGAAGTCACACGGGATGATCTGGTCGAAAGTTTGTACTTTGTTCATCATCCCGATGCGCCAGGTGAGGCGTCGGTCATCAAAGCTACGGGCAAACGTCAGCCAGCCCAGACGGGTGATAGATTGCCCGCCCCAGCTTTCCTGAGTCAGATCATTAAAGTTAACGCGCGGATCCTGAACGCGTTTGGTGGTGAGATCGTCATTGTGGTTACGGTTGACGATATTCCCTTCAATACGAGCATCCGGAATGCCCGTCCAGCGCTCCAGATCCTGGTTGAAGGTCAGCGCAAACTGGTCGATATAGGCCACGTGAGAATCGTGATTATAGCCACCGCCACCGTTCCAGCCAATTTCATTCAGGTAGCCGAGATTCCAGGTGAACCCGTTATCGTTAAGGATCTTACGAATACCGAGCATATCGCCAAGGATTGGATCCGGTGGCGCTTCAAATCCTAGCGCCGTCCCGTTCCAGTCCTGAGCCATCGACAAAGGGGAAATCGTCAATAAGGCGAGCGCGCACAGCTTATAGTGAATATTTTTATATGCCATAATAACAACCTGTGATTGAGTATTTAGTGCGTAACTGGTCGCAGGAAATTTATCTATTTCCTGTCATATCATTTATTTTTGGTAATAGTCGCCCCTGCGGTTATCAATAACCACAAAATGCGCCCTGATTAATTTCAATAAAAAAATTAAGTCAAATTTCTCTCCTGCGTAAATTACAGGCAAAAAAAAAACCTAAGCACTCCACAGCGATTAATGCTGTAGAACGCTTAGGTTTTGCCTGTTAGCCAGTAACAATCCTGCGTTGAAAACAGTGGCACCTTAACACCGTCGTGCCACGTTGAAAACCTGCATTGTTTTATATTTTAATAAAGTGTGAGCAAATTAACGCTTATTATTTTGACTGAATCACCCGCGCAATATCCGCGGAAGTCTGTAACGTACGGATCTCCTGGAATAATCCTAACGCTTCGCTGTACTCTTTGCGCAAATAACTGAGCCACTGCTTAATACGTGCAACATGATACAAGCCGGTATCCCCCTGCTTTTCCAGACGGCTGTATTTTTGCAGTAGCGTCACCACCTCAGCCCACGGCATGCGCGGTTCGTTATATTTCACCATCCGGCTGAGATTCGGCACATTCAACGCCCCACGGCCAATCATTACCGCATCGCAGCCAGTCTCTTTCAGACAGGCCTGTGCGCTCTCGTAATCCCAGATTTCGCCATTCGCAATCACGGGAATAGAGAGTCGTTTGCGGATCTCGCCAATCGCCTGCCAGTTGATGCGATCGGCCTTATAACCATCCTCTTTGGTACGGCCATGCACGACTAACTCTGTTGCACCCGCCTGCTGTACCGCATCGGCTATTTCAAACTGTCGCGCATCGCTGTCCCAGCCCAGTCGCACCTTCACCGTCACCGGTAAATGCGACGGTACAGCTTCACGCATGGCTTTTGCACCGCGATAAATCAGCTCAGGATCTTTCAGCAATGTTGCCCCACCGCCGCTGCCGTTGACCAGTTTCGACGGGCAGCCGCAGTTGAGATCGACCCCGTAAGAACCAAGATCCACCGCACGGGCAGCATTTTCCGCCAGCCATTGCGGATACTGGCCCAGCAACTGAATGCGCACCAGCGTGCCGGATGTTGTTCGGCTCTGGTTGTGCAGCTCCGGGCAGAGCCTGTGAAAAGATTTTACCGGCAATAACATATCGACCACGCGTAAAAATTCCGTCACGCAGAGATCGTAATCATTCACCTCGGTCAGAAGCTCGCGCACGAGGGAGTCGAGCACGCCTTCCATTGGGGCCAGTAAAACACGCATATCAGTACCTGTAAAAAAAGACGCGCTATAGTTGCATTTAAACTTAAGACTGTCCATTTGTGGCAATGTCAGACGTTCCATTCAGGAATGTCTGGTATGCTCAAAATTCATGATGTGATCCGTAGCACATTTCAGGGTTTAATTGTATGATGAATGCGTTTCATCAAGGACTTTCACCATGAGCAAATCATTGAATACTATCTGGCAATACCTGCGCGCATTCGTCCTGATTTACGCCTGTCTGTACGCCGGGATTTTCATCGCGTCCCTGTTACCTATCACCATTCCCGGCAGCATTATCGGTATGCTGATCCTGTTTGTGCTGCTGGCACTGCAGGTTTTGCCTGCAAAGTGGGTCAACCCTGGCTGCTTCGTTCTCATTCGCTACATGGCGCTACTGTTTGTCCCCATCGGCGTCGGGGTCATGCAATATTACGATTTGCTCAAAGCACAGTTCGGCCCCATTGTCGTCTCCTGCGCGGTCAGTACGCTGGTGGTTTTCCTGGTGGTGAGCTGGAGTTCGCATCTGGTGCATGGCGAACGTAAAGTGATTGGGCAAAAAGGAACAAAGCAATGATGGAGAATATCTGGTGGTCGCTGCCGTTAACCCTGGTGGTGTTCTTCGCCGCGCGTAAACTTGCCGTACGTTTCAGAATGCCATTGCTCAACCCTCTGCTGGTGGCGATGGTGGTGATCATTCCTTTCCTGCTTCTCACCGGCATTCCTTACGAACGCTACTTTGCCGGGAGCAAGATTTTAAACGATCTGCTGCAGCCTGCCGTTGTGGCGCTCGCCTTTCCTTTATATGAACAGTTGCACCAGATCCGTGCCCGCTGGAAGTCCATCATTACTATCTGTTTTGTGGGGAGTCTGGTGGCGATGATTACCGGAACGTCGGTCGCACTGTTGATGGGAGCCTCTCCGCAGATTGCCGCCTCTATTCTGCCAAAATCCGTCACCACGCCAATCGCGATGGCGGTGGGCGGCAGCATCGGCGGTATACCGGCCATCAGCGCCGTATGCGTAATTTTCGTGGGTATTCTTGGTGCGGTATTTGGCCATACCCTGTTGAATGCTATGCGCATTCATACCAAAGCCGCGCGTGGTCTGGCGATGGGGACGGCTTCACACGCCCTGGGTACCGCACGTTGCGCTGAGCTGGATTATCAGGAAGGGGCATTCAGCTCGCTGGCACTGGTCATCTGTGGGATCATGACCTCTCTGATCGCGCCGTTCCTGTTCCCGATCATTCTGGCAGTTGTGGGCTAAAATTTGCGATACGTCGCGCAAATTTCATTTTGTTTTCATAAGTTGCATAAGTAATGAGAAGTGGATCACATATAAAGCCGTAATGGCTCCGTACACTACCGATCCATTAACCTTTATGAGGCAAACGCCATGCATCCACGTTTTCAAGCTGCTTTCGCCCAGCTTGCAGAGAATTTGCAATCAGCCCTGGCCCCGGTTCTGGCGGATGAGCATTTCCCCGCCCTGCTGACGGCTGAGCAGGTCACTCTGCTTCAACAGGCAACAGGACTGGACGAAGACGCGCTGGCTTTCGCACTGCTGCCGCTGGCCGCCGCCTGCGCACGCGCTGACCTCTCCCACTTCAATGTAGGGGCGATTGCACGCGGTGTAAGCGGAACCTGGTACTTTGGCGGTAACATGGAGTTCCTGGGTGCGACGATGCAGCAAACTGTCCACGCGGAACAAAGCGCCATCAGCCACGCCTGGCTGCGCGGCGAAAAAGCGCTAAGCGCCATTACCGTTAACTACACCCCTTGTGGCCACTGTCGTCAGTTTATGAACGAGCTGAACAGCGGACTGCAATTGCGCATCAACCTGCCAGGTCGTGCACCACACACGCTGGGTGATTACCTGCCTGACGCTTTCGGCCCGAAAGATCTGGATATCAAAACGCTGCTGATGGATGAGCAGGATCACGGCTTCGCCCTGTCCGGCGATGACCTGAGCCAGGCCGCTATCACCGCCGCCAACAAGAGCCACACCCCGTACAGCAAATCACCTAGTGGCGTAGCGCTACAGTGCCGTGATGGCCGTATCTTCAGCGGCAGCTATGCGGAAAATGCCGCATTTAACCCAACGCTGCCACCGCTGCAGGGCGCACTGAATCTGCTGAACCTGAACGGTTATGACTACCCGGATATTCAGCGCGCTATTCTGGCAGAAATTGCCGATGCACCGCTGATTCAGTGGGATGCTACCGCCGCCACGCTGAAAGCGCTGGGCTGTTCATCGATTGAACGCGTGCTGCTTGCGTAATCCTTCCGGCGGGCAGGAATGCCCGCCAGTGTGATGAAAAACCCCTCAGTTGATTCGCTGTTTCTTGCGCTAACCATGCGGGTAAAGTAGCCTGAGTTAAATTTCACCTTTGGTACGAGCCATCTGCATGTTAAAGCGCGTTTTTTACAGCCTGTCTGTCCTGCTCGGCATACTGCTGTTGACTGTGCTTGGCCTCGACCGCTGGATAAGCTGGAAAACAGCGCCCTACATCTTTGATGACCTGCAGGATCTCCCCTATCGTCAGGTTGGTGTGGTACTCGGTACCGCCAAATATTACCGTACCGGCGTCATCAATCAGTATTACCGTTATCGTATTCAGGGGGCGCTAAACGCCTATAACAGCGGAAAGGTGAATTACCTGCTGTTGAGCGGCGATAACGCGCTGCAAAGCTATAACGAACCGGTGACGATGCGTAAGGATTTGATTGCCGCAGGGGTCGACCCGGCCGATATCGTGCTCGACTACGCCGGATTCCGCACCCTGGACTCCATCGTGCGTACCCGTAAAGTGTTCGACACCAACGATTTCATCATCATTACCCAGCGCTTCCACTGCGAACGGGCATTGTTTATTGCGTTGCATATGGGTATTCAGGCCCAGTGCTACGCGGTGCCATCGCCAAAAGACATGCTGAGCGTGCGCGTACGCGAGTTCGGTGCCCGTTTTGGTGCGCTGGCTGACCTGTACATCTTCAAACGAGAACCACGCTTTTTAGGCCCACTGGTGCCAATTCCGGCGATGCATGAAGTGCCAGAAGATGCGCAGGGTTACCCGGCAGTGACGCCTGAACAACTGCTGGATATGCAGAAAAAAGAGAAAAAATAGCCCCGCTTTTATACTTTCTTTACGTCGGGCATCACTCTTTTTATCCGCCCTTTACTCTCGCCCTTTTAAGCTGAGTTCATTGCCGCTACGGCTTCATTGAAGAATGACTATGAACTCAATAATGAATGCTTTTTTCCTGAAAAATATCCGCCCGTATTTTAACTTCCCGGGATTATCGCTCCCGACCGCTCTCAATTCAGGCCTGTATCTCGATGAGAAAATTGCAGCCATGAAACAGAATTTGTCAGCGGAAGTGACGGATTATCTGGCACGTTATCCGCAGACTAAACACATTGACGTTTACCTGAACGACATCAATGGCATTATGCGTGGCAAACGGCTCTCAGTGGAAAGCATGCTGAATCTTGAGAAAGGCTGCTATTTTCCCCTTTCGGTCTACTCGATGGATCAAAAAGGAAAGATTGCCGCATCACTTCATGATGAGCCAGACCGGCTTTGCGTACCCGTTCCCGGTTCCCTGTGCCCTTCGCCCCAGGCTCCTGAGCATAACGCGCAGATCCTGTTGACCATGAATGACAGCGATGGAAAATCCTGTCCGCTTGAGCCACGCGTGATATTGCAAAACGTCCTTGCTCGCTTCCACCAGCATGGGCTTTTCCCGGTGATTGCACCAGAGATTGAGTTCTATCTGACGGGGTCAGATTCTCAGGATCCGCAGAATCAGGGTTGCTTTCATATGGATACGTCGACGGCGCACGCGGCATTGTTTGACGAACTGGAGCAGCTGGCGCAACACCAGCACATTCCACTGACCGGGATCGTGGCAGAAGCCGAACCCGGTCAGTACGAGTTGAACCTGAAGCACAGCCATCGGGTTATTGAGGTATGCGATAACGTACTGGCTCTGCGGCGCTTAACCCGATACGTTGCAGAGAAACACGGGCTCCAGGCCAGCTTTATGGCCAAACCCTTCAGCCTTCAGTCCGGCAGCGGTCTGCATTTCCATTTCAGCCTGAATAATATTCACGGCGAAAACATGTTCGCCTCACCGGTGGATGAGCTCAATAGCATGATGCGCCTGTGTATCGCGGGCCAGCTGGCACTGATGCCCGCGTCCGTCGCCATTCTGGCCCCGGGTGTTAACGCTTTCCGCCGCCTGCGTAAAAACCTCAATGAGCCACTATTTAACTCCTGGGGCTATAACACCCGCTCCGCCGCGCTGCGTATTCCCTGCTCGGATGAGAACAACCGTCGTATTGAGTATCGTCTGGCGGGTGCGGATGCCAACCCGTATCTGGTGGTCGCCACAATCCTCACGGGCATGTTGTATGGTCTGGAAAATTTCGATGAGGATGATTTACCTGAACCGCAACAGGATGAACCTGTATTGCCGCTGTTCCAGCAGCAGGCCATTGAGGTATTTTCCCGCAACCAATATCTCACCGACAGCCTTGGCGAAGCCTTTTCCCAACAGTGGGTTGCCTGCAAGCTCTCAGAGCTGGACTGGTTTGAAAGTATCGTCACCGAACAAGAATCCGCGCTGACGTGAAAAACAAAAAAGCCCGCTCAATGAGCGGGCCTGGTCAGGCATGAAGCCATTATTTCTTACGCGCGTATTTCAGTGAATCCAGGGCAACCGCGAAGATGATGATTGCGCCTTTGATGATGTACTGCCAGTACGGGTTCACACCGATGTAGGTCAGACCGTAGTTGATAACGGTGAAGATGATGACACCGGTTACCACGCCAAGCACGGTACCAACACCGCCGCTGAAGGAAACACCACCTACCACACACGCAGCAATCGCATCCAGTTCGTACATAAAACCAAGGTTGTTGGTTGCAGAACCGATACGACCGGCTTCCAGCATCCCACCGAAGGCATAGAACACGCCGGACAGGGCATAAATCATCAGCAGGTTCAGCGCAACGTTAACGCCAGACACTTTTGCCGCTTCCGGGTTACCACCGATAGCGAAGATATTTTTACCGAAGCGAGTTTTGTTCCACAGGATCCAGACGAAGGACACTGCAATCAACGCATAGAAGGTGATGTACGACAGGCGGAAACTGCCCAGCGCGATAAACCCTTGCGTGAAGGTCGAGAAGCCACTGTCAAAACCCGAGATTGGGGACGCACCGACGAAGTCGTAGTACAGGGAGTTGATACCGTAAACGATGATCATCGTACCCAACGTGGTGATAAATGGCGTCACGTTCAGGTAAGCAATGATGATGCCGTTAATCAGACCAATTACCGCACCGATGACGCAGACAATCAGGATCACCACGAAAATCGGCATGGTCGCCATTTCCGGGAACACTTTGTTGGCATTTTCCATCGACTGCAACATCGTTGCCGCGATAACCGCCGCCAGCCCCACCTGACGCCCCGCCGAAAGGTCAGTACCCTGGGTGACGATAAGACCCGCTACGCCCAGTGCGATGATAATACGCACGGAAGATTGGGTCAGAATGTTACTCAGGTTCAGCAGACTTAAGAACGTAGGATCCTGGAAAATAATGATGGCCAGTAACACTAAAAGAACAACGTAAATACCGCCTTCTTTCAGATAAGTGAGAAAACTTTTTTTATTTAACGCACTCATGAGGAGCCCCTGATCTTAAAGGTGCAAAGACGCAAGACGCAGAATTTCGTTTTGCGTTGTCGTTTTGGTGTCAACAATACCGGCAACGAGACCATTGCTCATAACCAGAATACGATCTGTGATCCCTAACAATTCCGGCATTTCGGAAGAAATAATAATGATCCCTTTATTCTTTTTCGCCAGCTCAGCAATCAGCTGATAAATTTCAAATTTTGCACCCACATCAATACCACGGGTTGGTTCATCCAGCATCAGAATTTCAGGCTGAGTTAATAACCAGCGACCGATAATGACTTTTTGCTGGTTCCCCCCCGAGAGCGAACCAATTTGTGTACGGTGGCCAGGCGTTTTCACGCGCATGGAGTCGATCACCCATTGGGTATCGCTTTTCATACGAGAATTATCCAGCAGGCCGATTTTGTTTTTGTAGTTACGAATATTCGAAATTAACGAGTTAAAGTTAATATCGAGATAGGCATAAATACCGGTAGAGCGTCGCTCTTCCGTCACCAGCGCAAAACCGTGGTTAATGGCTTCGTTGGCATTGTGGTTATTAATTTTCTTACCGTGCAGTGTAATGGTCCCCTCGGCTTTCTCACGAATACCAAACAGGGTTTCCACGATATCGGTACGTTTGGCACCCACCAGCCCCGCAATCCCCAGAATTTCGCCTTTGTGCAGGTCGAAGGAGACGTCGCGAATCGATGGCTGACGCAGCGAGGTCAGGTTACGCACCTCAAGGATCACCTCACCCGGTTTGTTTTCACGATCCGGGAAACGCTGATTCAGCGAACGGCCAACCATCATGGCAATGATCTTGTCCATGTCCAGCCCTTCCAGAGGCTGAGTGGCAATCCACTGACCGTCACGCAGGATGGTAATTTCATCACACAGCTGGAAGATCTCTTCCATCTTATGGGAGATATATACAATGCCGCAGCCGCGTTCTTTCAGTTTGCGAATAATGGTAAAAAGGTGGTTAACCTCTTTTTCCGTTAATGACGATGTCGGTTCGTCCATGATGACAATTTTCGCATCATAGGAGAACGCTTTCGCAATTTCGATCATCTGCATCTGGGAAACTGATAATGTCCCGACGCGAGCGCGTGGATCGATATCAATATCCAGCTCATCGAAAATTGCTTTGGTGTCACGATACATTTTATCTTGATCGACAAAGACACCTTTGGTTGGGTAACGCCCCAGCCACATATTATCCATAACCGAGCGTTGCAGTACCAGGTTCAATTCCTGGTGAACCATTGAGATACCGTTTTCCAGTGCTTCTTTAGCTGAATGGAAATCGATCTCTTTCCCCTGAAAAAGAATGCTGCCAGAATCTTTTTGATAGATCCCAAAAAGACATTTTAATAATGTTGATTTACCCGCACCGTTTTCACCCATTAATGCATGAATAGAGTGGGGACGGACTTTTAAATTAACATTATCGAGTGCCTTAACACCGGGAAAAGACTTGTTGACACCTGTCATTTCCAACAAGTATTCACCGGACGACTGAGTAGTTGTGCTGACCATAATTATACCTTGTTGGCCTCGCATATCGCGTTATAAAAGGGCGCAACGAATTGCGCCCAGTGAAGACATGACGACTAACTTATTTGCCGATGAACTCAGCCAGGTTGGACTGGTCTACGCCCACGTAAGGTACGCGAACGATTTTGTTGTCGATTTTCCAGTTGGTGCCATCAGCTGCACCTTTACCGTCGGCCAGGTTTTTCGCCAGATCGAAGGTCGCTTTCGCCTGGTTGTTGGCATCGTTCAGCACGGTACCGGCCATTGCGCCAGACTTAACCAGAGCCAGCGCTTCTGGCAGAGCATCCACACCGAACACAGGAATGGAAGATTTGTTGTGTGCTTTCAGCGCTTCTACTGCACCCATTGCCATCGCATCGTTGTTGGCGATAACCACTTCGATTTTGTTAGCGTTCGGGCCAGACAGCCATGCGTCCATCTTATCTTTCGCCTGAGCGGTATCCCACATTGCGGTATCTAACGCCAGTTGCTGGGTTTTCAGACCTTTGTCGTTCAGCTCTTTGATAACGTAAGTGGTACGTGCTTCAGCATCCGGGTGGCCTGGTTCGCCTTTCAGCAGAACGAACTGAACCTGACCATCTTTGTTCAGGTCCCAGTTCGGGTTAGCCGCCCAGTGTTTAGCAATCAGATCGCCCTGGATAATACCGGACTCTTTGGAGTCAGTACCCACATAGTACGCTTTGTCGTAGCTATCCAGCGCTTTACGAGAAGGTTCTTTGTTGAAGAAGACGATTGGCACGTTCTGGCCACGCGCTTTCTCAATAACTGTGCCTGCTGCAGCCGGGTCAACCAGGTTGATGGCCAGTGCTTTCACGCCTTTTGCCAGCAGAACGTCAATCTGGTCGTTCTGTTTGGACTGGTCGTTCTGGGAGTCATTCATCAGCAGCTGAACGTCTGGCGCTGCTTTAGCGTCTTTCTCGATAGCTTTACGCACAACAGACATGAAGTTGTCGTCGTATTTATAGATAGTCACGCCAATACGGGTATCCGCAGCGTGCGCTGCTGCACCAAAAAGCATACTTGCCATAACAGCAGACAGAGTCAACACCTTCTTATTCATGGTATCTCCGGTTTTTTTATGCAGGGTAGTTCTTGTGAATAACGGTCGGCGGGCAGGTGTTAATAAAACGTTACTGACAGCCGAAGTTCACTTATAAAATTTCTATCTTCCGTGTTCGGTAACGCTCCAGAAATGCGTTTTATTGGTTGTTTGCGGCACGTTGGCTATGATGAAAGTGATTAATCACCGTTACATAGCGTTTCAGTCCCTAAAACGCTGACATCATAGTCAGCACCTTGTTAAGATACTGTGAATTTACTCACAGATTGAAAACGGTTACATCAAGCCAAGTAATCAGTTAGTGATCGGAACCACAATTTGCCGAATAGATACGGAATGGCGACGCACTAAAGTCGGCATGAAACAGTGCGTTGCCCCCGGATCCAGCAGCCCTGCAGCCCCCTGTAACGCCAGCTCAGTCGCCAGTTTTGCCATGGATGCAATCGGGTAACGCACCGTCGTCAGCTGTGGGTCGGTGTAACGGGCAATCGGGATGTCATCAAAACCAATCAACGACAAATGCTGTGGCACAGCAATACCGTTATCTTTCAGTGCAGTAAGTGCTCCCGCCGCCATGCTGTCGTTATAGGCAAAGACCGCTGAAAGTTGCAGATTGCGGCCCAGTAACTCCACCATCGCGGCCTCACCGCCCTGCATGTCCGGCGTTCCGGTTCCCACCCAGCTTTCCGGCGGCACAATGCCGTGCTCTTTCAGCGCGTTTTGCCACCCTTCGCGGCGCATCTCGTCATCTTCAATATGGTGGCTGGAAGCAAGGAAACCGATGCGCTGATGACCATTGTTGATGAGCATTCGCGTCGCCATCATTGCACCGCTGACGTTATCCAGCCCGACGCAGCGGTGGGCGTAGCCAGGCACAATTCGGTTGATCAGCACCATACCCGGGATCTGCTCCATAAACCCGGCAAGCTCTTCATCGCTCAGTGCTTTTGAGTGGACAATCAAGGCATTACAACGCTGGCGGATCAGCACTTCGATAGCATGACGTTCTTTTTCAGCCTCATGGTAACTGTTGCCGATCAGCACATATTTCTGGTGCTGCTGGGCGACAACATCCACCGCTTTGACCAACGCACCGAAAAATGCATCCGAGACATCCATCACTACTACGCCAATGGTGTCACTGACCTGAGTCGCAAGCGCCTGCGCATTGGCATTAGGCCGGTATCCCAGTTGGGTGACAGCTTTCATTACGGTTTCACGGGTTTCAGGGCTGACCAGTGCGCTGTTGTTCAGCACACGGGAGACGGTAGCAACAGAAACACCCGCCTGACGGGCGACGTCACGAATGGTGATCATATTCACCATCCTTCAAAGGATTGCAGCAACTCACAGACACCCCCTGTGTTTAGCAAGGAGGCTATTTTGGCAGCGAGAGAAAGGGGACTACGTGAAGAAGCTCACACGAATGAAAACGCTTACATCCGTTTTGTTAATGATTGTGATCCAGATCGTTATCTGGATGTATTAGTCAATGATACACCCGAAGCATGTGCGGTTAATTGCCGCCACCCCCACTCCAGTGGCCCCTGGCGGAAATAGCGCAGCCAGATAACAGAAAATGCCACGTTAACAACCCAGACAGGAATAACAAACGCCAACAGCGTAAACCGGTCGAATTTCATAAACAGGCCAAATTGATAGAAAAGCGTGGTGCAAATCAGCGTCTGCAGAATGTAATTGCTTAATGCCATACGGCCAACGCAGGCGATGGCGCTCACCAGCCACAGGCGGCAGATCTGCGGCCAGAAGCCATAAATCAGCGCCGCGTAGCCAATGGTCTGGAATGGTGCGCTCAGTTCCCGGGGAGCCTGAAGCAGGAAAGCACACCAGCGGTAGTTCCAGTGCAAATGCCACTGCAGCATAACCGCCGGAAGATTGATCAGTATGCCGAGCAGTAACAGCCCCGCCCCTACCAGACGGTAGTGGCGAAGACTGAATTCACCTTTCAGCCAGCCGGTACGCATCAGCGACGCCCCCATCAGCATCATTCCCGCCAGCTGCCAGCCGTATTGTGCGCCCAGCGCAAGAAGGTTGTCCCCGAGCATATCCGCCCGGTTGCTGATGGCTTCAGTACCGCCTTTAAGCTTCCAGTACTGTTCATACTGGAGGTTGGCGGCATCCGGTATCCATGAGCGGTTCGTCGCCTCACCGGAAATCATCCCCAGCAATACCAGTACGCCAACGCCCATGACATAGAGCATCACACCGGTGTTAAACAGGCTTTTTACGCTGTGTGCATCGCGGATAAGCCGCCAGCAGATCAGCCCCACCAGACCATAGGCCAGCAGAATATCGCCATCCCAGAAGAGTAAACCGTGAATGAATCCGAAGATCACCAGCAGCGTCAGACGTGACTGGATCCAGCGCGTACCGCACCTGAGCAGAAGCTGCAGACCCGCGCCAAACAGCAGTGCAAATAACGTAAGGAATTTCACCTGCGCGAGGAGATCGAGGATCGCCCATGTCCAGGCATCGCTACGGGTAATCTCACCATACCAGGCTGGGTTGAGATAGGCGGCCTTTGGCAAGCCAAAGGCGCAGATGTTAAGCAGCAGGATACCGAGAATGGCGACGCCGCGAACAAAATCGAGCGTGACGTTTCGCTCCATGTACCCTGCCCTGTCTGATTAGTTGTGGTGACGCACGGCGCGCAGGAACTCCTGGCGGGTGTTCTGGCTGGATTTAAACAGACCGCCCAGCGATGTCGTGGTGGTTGCACTGGTGGCATCACGGACGCCGCGCGCTTTCACGCAGTAGTGAACCGCGTCGATGGATACCGCCACGTTATTGGTGCCCAGCAGCGTTTGCAGCGCGGTCAGGATCTGCTGCGTCAGACGCTCCTGCACCTGAGGGCGCTGCGCGAAGAACTGCACAATGCGGTTGATCTTGGACAGACCAATCACCATATCTTTTGGAATATAAGCCACCGTCGCTTTGCCATCGATGGTCACGAAGTGATGCTCACAGGTGCTGGTGAGTGTGATATCGCGTACCGTTACCATCTCATCAACCTTCATCTTATTTTCGATGACGGTGATTTTCGGGAAGTTGGCGTAATCAAGACCGGAGAAAATTTCGTCGACGTACATTTTGGCAATACGGTTCGGCGTCTCCATCAGACTGTCGTCGCTCAGATCGAGGTTCAGCAGTTGCATGATCTCGGTCATGTGCCCGGAAATCAGACGCTTACGTGTTTCATTATCCATTGCATGAACTGGCGGACGCAGTGGCGTTTCAAGGCCGCGCGCAACCAACGCTTCATGGACCAGGGCAGCTTCTTTACTGAGTGATGACATTCTTTTCTCCTGCAGGTGTGGCGTCTTTCGCCCTCGTAGTGGCAAAAGTGTGCGTTCATTGTGCGTGAGGCGACGCACATAATCCAGTATTCACGACGATAATTATTGCAATTGTTGTTGCCTTTCAGCCTGACGGTTCCACACTAACGCACCGCCGACGAACAATGCCAGACCAGCCAACCCTAACGCTGGCTCCAGCTGATGCGTGAGCCAGGTCGACAGCGCCGAGGTCATCGGGCCAATCAGTTGCCCAATCGCATAGCCAGTGGTCAGAAGGCCTGCCATATAACGGGTATAATTCGGTGCAAGTTCCCGACCATACAGTAAAGAGAGCTGTACGGCGCACAAAAAACCGCCCCCCACCAGCAGCCCACCAATCAGCAGGCCACCAATTCCAGGCAACAGCCAGGCTGCCAGCACACCGGTTCCCTGCAGCCACAGCACGATAGCCAGCCTGCGGTTGGACGTTGAAGTGTGGCGCAAAACGATACTGAGTGCGATACCCACAACGGATGCAACACCGAATATCGGCCAGACAAACTGGGCAAACAGGCTGCCGGGGAACCGCACGGCTGCCATTTGTGATAAAAAGGTCGCCGGCAGGATATAACCAAACCCGGCCAGGCTATAGCTCCAGACCAGACGTTTTAAATTCGTCGTCAGAACGAGAGGTTCCGGCGCGGTTCCAGGCCGATGAAGCTGACCCGCTCGAGGCAGATACCGCGCCACCAGTGCGACGAGCACCAGCGCCAGCACGCCATAAATCTGCCATGCTGCCCCGGCAGACAGCGACTTCGCCTGAATACAGACGGCAAGCAACCCGCTCAGGGCGATACCCGCCCCCGGTCCGGCAAACACCGCGGCGCTGAGACCCGGTTTCCCCAGTTGCCCCAGACGTTCGTTGGTCCACGCGGCAATCAACACCATTGACCAACCGCTCATGCAGCCAATAGCAAAGCGCAGCAGACCGTGAACGATCGCATTATCTGCTGCGGCAGAAAGCAGCGTGAGCGCAACGGCACCAAAAATCCCCAGCCAGAGGCGTGTTTCAACGAAGCGGTGAGCGCGCATCGCATCCCATGCGCCTACCAGATACCCCAGATAGTTCATCGCCGCCACCAGACCCGCACTGGTGAGCGTGAGTTGTCCGGCGGTCATCATCAGCGGTACCTGGGGCGTAAAGGCAAAGCGCCCTATTCCCATTGCCACCACCAGAACCACAAATCCGCTGAATGCAATACGCAGCGCCATGACCGCCCCAATTGTTAAAAATAAGTAAAATCATGATGCAGTATCTGACCGCCAGGCGGAAGTGAAAGTTACTCACAGGTCGATGAAAACTCTGTATTATGGATTTTATGAATAGCAATTCGCATTAAGGAGCCCTGCATGGAACTGCTCGAAGAGCATCGTTGTTTTGAAGGTCGACAGCAGCGCTGGCGGCATGACTCCGCCGTACTGAACTGTGCCATGACGTTCAGCATTTTCCTGCCACCGACAAATGGCGACGTGAAGCCTCCTGTGCTGTTCTGGCTGTCAGGTTTAACCTGCAATGATGAAAACTTCACCACCAAAGCGGGTGCGCAGCGTATTGCCGCCGAACTGGGTATCGCGCTGGTGATGCCGGACACCAGCCCGCGTGGGGATGATGTCGCGGACGATGCCGGATACGATTTGGGCAAAGGTGCAGGGTTTTATCTGAACGCCACGGAACAACCGTGGGCGAGTCATTACCGCATGTATGATTACATTCGTGACGAGCTACCCGCACTGATTCAGGCTGAATTTGAGGTCAGTGACCGAAGTGCCATTAGCGGGCATTCAATGGGTGGACACGGAGCGTTAATAATGGCGCTGAAAAACCCGGGGAAATACACCAGCGTGTCGGCCTTTGCGCCGATTGTGACCCCAACCCTGGTACCGTGGGGGCAGAAAGCATTTACCCATTATCTGGGTAATGATGCCCAAAAATGGCAGGAATGGGATAGCAGTGTGCTGATGCTGGCAAGCCAGGCGGAAGATGCGATCCCGACGCTTATCGATCAGGGTGATGCAGATCAGTTCCTCGCCGGGCAGTTACAACCCGCGGTACTGGCTGAAGCCGCGCGCCAGAAAGACTGGCCGCTAACGCTGCGTATTCAGCCGGGGCATGACCACAGCTATTACTTTATTGCGTCGTTTATTGAGGATCATCTCCGCTTCCATGCGGAGCATTTGTTCGGGTAAGTGCGGTCTGATGCCCTTACCCTGGCCCTCTCCCACTGGGAGAGGGAACAAACATTAAAAACGGTACGTCAGTAAATCAGAACTTATAATCCACACCTACAAAGTAACGGCGGCCATCTTCCGTGTAGCTGTAGTCGTCGCGGCTCAGATCTTTATCCAGCAGGTTTTGCACGCCCGCGCGCAGCTTCACGCTCTTCGTTGCCTGCCACGCGGCACCGGTATTCCAGACCACATAGCCACCCGGCGTTGCCGCGCCAGCAGTAAGCGCACGTTTCTCACCGGTATAGTTACCCTGAACGTAGAACGACCAGTCCTGGGTCGCCTTCCAGTCAACGGTACCGTTGGCGGTATGGAACGGCAGTTCGGACAGCGGTTTATTGCCACCGTTGCTGATATCCCGTCCATCGTTGTAGGTGTAGTTCAGCGTCACTTTCCAGTCTTCAGCCACCGGGAACTTCAGCTCTGTCTCCACGCCACGAATACGCGCCTTGTTGACGTTGTAATAACGGAAAATAGGTTCACCGTCAGCGTTCAGGCCCACATAGTTCGGGTAGCTCTGCGCCTGGTTCACGTTAGCCGTACGGCTGATGCTGATACGGTCATCTACATCGTTCTGGAAAGTGGTAATACTGGCCTGCACGCCCTCTAACCAGCCCTCTTCCCCGCTGTAATACAGGCCAAGTTCGAAGCTTTCACTGGTTTCCGGTTTTAGATCCGGATTACCGACAATTTCACAGGCTCCACGGCACGAACCGGTGACCCAGTCCGGGCTAAGCTGCAGCAGCGACGGGGCTTTAAACGCGGTTGCCCAGCCCCCTTTTACCGTCACGGTATCGGTCGCGTTGTAGACCAGATAGGCGCGCGGACTCCAGTGATCGCCGTAAGTTTCGTGGTCATCCATACGGATACCGGTCGTCAGCGCCAGCGGCTCAAAGATACGCCATTCGTCTTCGAGGAAGAGCGCGTACTGGCTTGCAGAGGTGTTGCTGCTGGAGCCACCCGTCAGGTTAACCGGATCTTTCAGCTTGTCATGACGCCACTCACCGCCGAAGGTCAGGAGCTGGTTGATTTCACCCAGTGGCAGCACATATTTCCCGTCAACCGAGTTGCTCTCGGAGGTAATCGGGTTACTGTTACCCGGGTTTTTGTTATCAACCTTCTCGCCGTAGACTTTCAGCTCGCTATTACCCACGCCCCAGCGTCCATTGTGGCTCAGAGAGTAATTCTGGCGCTCAAGACGGTTTTTATCGAGGGAATCAGAGTCACGATCCTGACGATCAAAACCATAGCCCGCGGTAAAATCATGCTCTTCCGTTGGTGTCCAGGCGAACTCGACGTTAGCATCACGGCTGGTGAAGCCCTCGATACGTGGCGTTTCACCTGTGGCAGTGGTAGAAGATTTTTGCTGATCGTCTTTTTCTCGCTTCGAGAGGCTACCGTAGGCTTTCAGCCCCAGTACGCCGTCCACCAGCGGGCCGCTGGTATAGAACTGGCCGTTGTATGTGTCACCACGATCGCGGTGTTCCTGAATGGTGGAATCAGCGCTCAGGGTTCCCGTCCACTTCTGTCCAATTTTTTTGGTGATAATGTTCACCACGCCGCCCAGCGCATCAGAACCGTAGAGTGAAGACATCGGCCCACGTACCACTTCGATGCGCTCAATGGCATCGACCGGTACCCAGTTCAGGTCAAAATCATTGTGGCGGAACACCGCATTGCGGGAGTTGACGCGTTTACCGTCAACCAGGATCAGCGTGTAGCTGCTGTCCAGACCACGAATACTTACCCCTTTACGGTTATCCCCTTCGTTTGTGAGCTGTACGCCTGGCACGTCCTGTAGCACATCTTTCAGGTTCTGGACGGGTTTGCGCTGCAAGTCTTCCTGGGTAATGACGCTGATGCTTGCCGGTGCGTCTTTCAGGTTTTGCTCAGTCGCGGATGCCGTGACAACCAGAGTGTCACCAGATTCCGCTGCAATGACGGGCAGTGCCAGGGACATTGCGGACGCACAAAGTCCTCCCCTGACGAAGGGATTAAGCCTAAACATTCCATATCTCCATGAGGTAAATACAACTAAATCAAATAATGATTGCTCACAGCGCCTTACTGTCCGCCCGCATCTTCGGCAGGTCGGAGGACAACGTATTTTTAGATAACGATAAAGCAAACGATAATTATTATCAATTAAATTGTTAAAAATTATATCTGCTCTTCATACTGCAGAGATAAAAAAGCCCGCTCAAATGAGCGGGCTAAAGAGAGGAAGTGCGGTTATTTTCTAAATCGTTCCGGGAATTCCATTTCACTGTAGCGAACGAATTGCGTTCCTTTCGTCAGTTTGTAGCCAAACCAGATGACCAGGAACAGCGGAATACCAATGTAAGTGGCCGTTACTGCACCCCAGTCAATGGTGTCCGCAAGGAAAGCTTCATAGTTCTGCCCCAGGGTAATAATCAGGCACAGAATGAAGGCGAAAATAGGTCCCAGCGGGAAGAAGCCTGAACGATACGGCAGGTTGTTAAGGTCATGACCCTGCATCACATAACCGCGACGGAAGCGGTAATGGCTGATAGCAATCCCCAGCCAGGCGATGAAGCCCGTCATGCCCGACGTGTTCAGCAGCCACAGATAAACTGTCTGGTTGCCGAACATCGAGGTCAGGAAGCACAGACCCGCAATCACAGTGGTAGCATACAGCGCGTTACGCGGTACGCCGCCACGGGACAATTTCGCGAAGATGCGCGGCGCTTTACCGTCGCACGCCAGGGTGTAGAGCATACGGGTTGAGGCGTACATACCGGAGTTACCCGCAGACAGCACCGCAGTCAGGATAACGGCGTTCATCACCGCCGCCGCAGAGAGCAGACCCGCGTGCTGGAAGACCAGCGTAAACGGACTCACGCTGATGTCTTTCACATCATTACGCAGCAGGCTCGGATCGGTATAAGGAATGATCAGGCTGATAATCAGAATAGCGAACACATAGAACAGCAGGATACGCCAGAACACCTGACGCACCGCGCGCGGAATGTTTTTCTCTGGATCTTCAGATTCACCTGCGGCGATGCCGATAAGCTCTGTCCCCTGGAAGGAGAAGCCGACAATCATCGCCACGCCAATCATCGCCGAAAGCCCACCCGCAAACGGGGCATCACCTATCGTCCAGTTGCTCCAGCCCGCAGGCTCTGCACCTTTGAAAATACCCACGATCATCGCCACACCAACGACGATAAAGATGATGACCGTCGCCACTTTGATCAGCGAGAACCAGTACTCTGCTTCACCAAAGCCACGCACGGAGATGTAGTTCAGCAAGAAGATCACCACCAGGAACAGCGCACTCCAGATCCAGCCAGGGGTATCCGGGAACCACCAGGTCATCACCAGCTGTGCGGCGACCAGGTCAACAGCGATAGTCACCGCCCAGTTGTACCAGTAGTTCCAGCCCAGTGCGAAACCGAAACCTTCTTCAACGTATTTTTGACCGTAGGTCGAAAACGACCCCGACACTGGCATGTATGCTGCCAGTTCGCCCAGACTGGTCATCAGGAAGTACACCATCAGGCCAATCAGGATATAAGAGAAAAGAGCCCCGCCCGGGCCAGCTGCTGAAATCGTTGCACCGGAGGCAACGAAAAGACCTGTACCGATTGAACCGCCGATGGCGATCATCGTCAGGTGGCGCGCTTTAAGTGCGCGACGTAACGTGGGCGCTTCTGTGGTTTTAATTTCTGAAACCATGTGAAAATGCTGTCCATCTAATAAATGAGGCGCGATTGTAGCAGACGATACGCGTTCATTCTGGCAGAAATACTCTGTTATAAGAGAGCTTCATGACTCGGCCAGGATTATAAGCAAAGTATGAATTCGGTCTTTCCCCTCTCCCCTTTTGTGCAAGTGCTCAGATCTCGCAATAACGTAAAAAACGCTGCAGCGAACTGGAAAGGTGTTTCTGACGATGATGGATGCACCACAGCGTGCGTACCAGCTTTGGCAGTGGAACCGCAATTTCAACCAGCGTACCGGCTTCAAGCTGTTCAGCAATCACCCGCCGGGAAAGACAGCTGATCCCCAGGCCATGACGCACCGCATGCTTGATTGCCTCAGAGTTACCCAGCTCCATACCCAGCTGGAAATGAGGCAGATGTGACAGCAACACATAATCGACAATTTCACGCGTGCCGGAACCTTGCTCACGCAGGATCCACTGCGCCTGTGAAAGGCGCTCAAGCGTCACCTCCCCCTGCAGTAAAGAAGAGGCCGGAGAAGCAAAGACCACCAGCTCATCTTCCAGCCAGGGTTCAGCAATGATATCCACGTTATGGCACGGCCCTTCGATGAGACCAATGTCCACGCGAAAATCGATCACCGCATTGATCACATCCTGGCTATTGCCGACGCTCATCTCCAGCGGCAAGGTCGGGAAGTCACGACGATAGCGGGCAATCACTTCCGGCAGAATGTAGTTACCGATTGTGCTACTGGCATAAACGCGGATTGCGCCGTTGTCTTCGCGAAACAGCTGTTCGATTTCAGTGGCCTGCTCCAGCAGCGCCAGCGCACGTGGATAAAGCAAGCGACCGTGTTCATTGACCACCAGACGCTTCCCTACCCTGTCAAAAAGCTGCACGCCCAGCTGCCCTTCGAGATCGGTCAGGGCGGCGCTGACCGCAGACTGAGAGAGAGCCAGCATCAGTGAGGCCTGGGTCGTCGACCCGCTTTTCAGCACTTCGGCAAAAACTTCCAGCTGACGCAATGTAATGTGCATGGTTGCTTACCACTTATAAAGATTGATTATAAATATATAATCAATTTTATTTTTAAACCAGAGCACCGTAACCTTTTAGCCAGAGAAAGGAGAAGGTTATGACAGAACTCACCCTACAGAATCACCGAACAGTGTGGCACTTCGTGCCGGGTCTGGCGCTTAGCGCCGTCGTCACGGGCGTGGCATTATGGGGCGGCAGCATTCCGGCCATCGCAGGCGCAGGGTTTAGCGCCTTAACGCTGGCCATTTTGCTCGGCATGGTCGTCGGCAACACCGTTTACCCACACATCTGGAAATCCTGCGATGGCGGTGTGATTTTCGCCAAGCAACATCTGCTGCGCCTGGGCATTATTCTTTACGGCTTCCGCCTTACCTTTTCGCAGATTGCGGATGTCGGCATCAGCGGAATAGCCATCGACGTGCTGACGCTGACCAGTACCTTCTTACTGGCGTGCTTTATCGGCCAGAAAGTGTTCGGGCTGGACAAACAAACCAGCTGGTTGATTGGTGCAGGTAGCAGTATCTGCGGGGCTGCGGCGGTGCTGGCAACTGAACCTGTCGTGAAGGCGGAATCCAGCAAAGTGACAGTGGCCGTCGCGACTGTGGTGATCTTCGGTACGCTGGCGATTTTCCTCTACCCGGCCATGTACCCGCTGGTTGCTCACTGGTTTAGCCCGGAAACCTACGGCATCTATATTGGTTCGACCATGCATGAAGTGGCGCAGGTGGTCGCGGCAGGTCACGCCATTAACCCCGAGGCGGAAAACGCGGCTGTTATTGCCAAAATGCTGCGCGTCATGATGCTGGCCCCGTTCCTGATTATCCTGGCCGCGCGGGTGAAACAGCTTGCTCCGGCAGGAAGTAACCAGAAAAGCAAAATCACGATCCCCTGGTTTGCGATCCTGTTTATCGTGGTCGCGGTCTTTAACTCTTTCCACCTGCTGCCGAAATCCGTAGTCGATATGCTGGTCACGCTGGATACCGTATTGCTGGCGATGGCGATGGCGGCGCTGGGGGTAACCACTCATGTCAGCGCGCTGAAAAAAGCCGGTGCGAAGCCGTTGCTGATGGCGCTGGTACTCTTCATCTGGTTGATTGTCGGCGGTGGCGCGATTAACCTCGCGGTTCACAGCCTGATGGCATAAACCACTACATCCTTCTCCTGTTAACCCGCTATCATAAGCATTTAGGGTTAACAGGAGTTCTTTTATGAAATATGTTGGAGCGCACGTCAGCGCTGCAGGTGGCCTTGCAAATGCCGCCATTCGCGCCGCCGAAATCGAGGCGACCGCTTTCGCCCTGTTCACCAAAAATCAGCGCCAGTGGCATGCGGCACCGCTCACCACAGAAGTGATTGATGATTTCAAAGCCGCCTGTGAGAAATACCATTTTGGACCAGGCCAGATCCTTCCCCACGACAGCTACCTGATTAACCTCGGTCATCCGGTTGAAGAAGCTCTGGAGAAATCCCGTGAAGCCTTTCTTGATGAAATCCAGCGCTGCGAACAGCTGGGGTTAACGCTGCTGAACTTCCATCCTGGCAGCCATCTGATGCAGATTGACGAAGATGCTTGTCTGGCTCGTATTGCCGAGTCCATCAACATCACCCTGGATAAAACCAAAGGCGTGACGGCGGTGATTGAAAATACCGCCGGTCAGGGCAGCAACCTCGGCTTTAAGTTCGAACATCTGGCGGCCATCATCGACGGCGTGGAAGATAAATCCCGCGTGGGTGTATGTATTGATACCTGCCACGCCTTTGCCGCCGGTTATGATCTGCGTACCCGCGACGAGACGAAAAAAACCTTCGCCGAGTTTGAACGCATTGTCGGTTTTAAATACCTGCGCGGTATGCACTTAAACGACGCAAAGAGTGATTTTGGCAGCCGTGTAGACCGTCACCACAGCCTGGGTGAGGGCAATATTGGCCATGATGCTTTCCGCTTTATCATGCAGGACGCCCGCTTTGACGGTATTCCAATGGTGCTGGAAACCATCAATCCGGATATCTGGGCAGAAGAAATCGCCTGGCTGAAAGCGCAGCAAATCACAGAACAAATGGCATAAAAAAAGCCGGGTTGCATAAGCACCCGGCTTTTTTGTCGGTCGGGTAAAGCGACACCGCTACCCGACATTCATTTCTTTTAAGCCGCTTTAGCAGCAACCGCTTCTGCTTCCGGGCGCTTCAGCACCGCGTAAGACAGACCTGCCACCAGCGTACCGGCAACAATCGCCATCAGGTAACCCAGTACCGGGGTAATTGCGCCAGGGATCAGCAGAACAAACAAACCACCGTGCGGAGCCATCAGTTTCGCGCCAATCGCCATCGAGATAGCACCAGTCACCGCACCACCCACGATACAGCAAGGCAGTACACGCATTGGGTCACGTGCTGCGAACGGAATCGCCCCTTCGGTGATGAAGCACAGACCCAGCACCAGCGCCGCTTTACCCCCTTCCTGCTGCGCTTTGTCAAACTTACGACGCGCAACGATAGTGGCCAGCCCCAGTGCCAGCGGTGGCACCATACCTGCCGCCATGATGGCCGCCATCGGTGCATAGGTCTGGGTACTCAACAGGCCGACACCAAAAGCGTATGCCGCTTTGTTTACCGGGCCGCCCATATCGGTACACATCATGCCACCGAGGATTGCACCCAGCAGAACCGCGTTCGCCGTGCCCATCGTTTGCAGCCAGTGGGTCAGACCCGCCAGGATACCCGCAACCGGTTTACCAATCAGGTAAATCATCGCCAGACCGACCACCAGGCTGGAAATCAGCGGGATGATCAGGATCGGTTTCAGCGCTTCCATACTTTGCGGCAGTTTCAGCTTCGAGCTGATAAGCTTCGCGACGTAACCTGCCAGGAAGCCCGCAATAATCCCGCCGATAAAGCCGGAACCGGTGCTCACTGCCAGCATACCGCCGATCAGACCCGGCGTCAGGCCAGGACGGTCAGCGATGGAGAACGCAATAAAACCTGCCAGTACGGGCACCATCAGCGCGAACGCGGAGCCACCACCAATCTGCATTAACGCCGCCGCCAGAGTCCCTTGTTCTTTAAACGCCGTAATACCAAATGCGAAGGAAAGTGCGATACACAGACCACCTGCCACCACCATCGGCAGCATGTAGGAGACGCCGGTCAGCAGGTGGCGGTAAGCCCCCGCAGACTCTTTCTTACCTTCGGTCGCCGCCTGAGCGCTACCGGTTGCCTGGTAAGGCTTCGCTTCTGCCAGTGCTTTATCAAACTCCTGAGCCGTCTTTTTCAGCGCCAGGCCGGTAGAGGTGCGGTACATCGGCTTACCGGCGAATTTCGCCAGATCCACTTCGATGTCTGCCGCCACAATCACCAGATCGGCCTCAGCCACTTCTTCAGGGGTGATAGCATTACCCGCGCCCACGGAACCGCGCGTTTCAACTTTTACCCACCAGCCACGTTTTTTCGCTTCGGTTTCAATCGCTTCAGCCGCCATAAAGGTATGGGCTACGCCTGTTGGGCAAGCCGTTACCGCCACAACGCGTTTCGGGCCGGAAGCCGCAGACGGAGCCGCAGCAACAGGTGCGCTATAGACAGACGCATGGCCTTTCGCTTCGCTCAGGAACAGTTCCGGATGCGCAACTGCGCGATTAATATCGCCCAGCCACACTTTTTTGCCGTTCAGCGCGCTATCAGCCGGGAGCTTATCGCCCAGAACAATCGCCAGTTCGGCTTCGCCCGGGTTATCGGTAATCTCCAGATGTGTTTTGTTCGCCGCCGCTCCCAGCAAAGTCTTCGCCATATAGGCACGAGCCTGTCCGAGACCGGAGTCAATGATCAGCAGCGTTTTCATTATTCCTCTCCTGCTGTTAGTTAAAAGGTTTTAAGTCAACGCGCGCCATCATCGCGGCCAACTGGGTACGATCGGTAATACCGACATTGCTCTGGCTCACGGCCAGGGCAGCAACGGCGGTGGCAAGGCGTAAAGTATGTTCACTGGATTCGCGCATCAGCAGGCCATAGATCAGGCCACCAACCATTGAATCCCCTGCGCCAACGGTGCTGACAACCTCTACCGATGGCGGTTTGGCGATCCATTCGCCAGAAGCGTTAACCCACAACGCACCTTCTGCACCAAGAGAAATCACCACATGAGCAATACCCTGCTCGCGCAGCGCATGTGCAGCATCAATCACGTCTTTTAATTCTGGCAGCTTACGGCCAGCCCAGATCTCCAGCTCGCGGCGATTAGGTTTAACCAGCCACGGAGCCGCTTTCAGACCGGCAACCAGCGCATCACGGCTACTGTCAAAAATAATACATGGGCACTGGCTACGCAGGCGCGTCATCCAGTCGGTGAACGCTTCCGGGCTAACACCGGACGGCAGACTGCCGCTCACGCACACCATGTCGAACTGACCCAGCCAGGTCAGGGAATCGTTAACAAAACGCTCCCAGTCAGACGGCGTCACTTCGAAGCCAGAGAAGTTCAGATCGGTCACTTCACCGTCTTTCTCCGTCAGTTTGACGTTGATACGGGTACGGCCCTGAACGACCTGAAAACGGTTAGCAATCCCCAGCTCGCTGAACAGCTGCTGGAAACCATCCTGGTTATCTTTGCCGAGGAATCCGCCTACGGTGACATCGATACCGAGATCCTTGAGCACTTTCGCGACGTTAATCCCTTTGCCTGCAGCATGCAGGCCAGTGGTACGCACGAGGTTTACTTCGCCGCGCTCAATTTCCGGGCAAAACCCCACCAGGTCATAAGCCGGGTTCAGCGTAATAGTCGCAACACGTCTGCTCATTATACGCCCTCCCCCAGACCCGCCGCGATGGCGTCGCCAATCGCTTTCAGCGCCTGTTCAGCATCTGCACCCTGCGCGGTAAAACGCAGGCGGTGTCCTTTCTTCACGCCCAGCGCGACCACTTTCATCAGGCTACGCCCATTGGCCGGTTTGCCTGTGCCATCCAGATTAGCCACGGTGATCTCACTTTCGAATTGTTTAATGGTATTAACCAGCATCGTGCCAGGACGGGCATGCAGGCCGTGTTCGTTACGCACGACAAACTCAGCATTCAGCACGTCATCCGTCAGCGCGTCGTCGCTGGTCAGCAACGCCAGCAGCGTCGCCGCATCAGCGTTCAGCAATTTTTCAGCTTTGTTGCTCAGCAGCATGTCACTCAGACGTTTCAGCACGGAAACCGGTTGATCATCCGTCATGGCGACGGTCACGAGCATCGCTGCGCGATCACCGTCTACGTCAAATGCGCTGGCCGCACGGCTGACCGCGATAGCACTGAACAGGTTGCCTTCAGCACTGTCGTTCAGCCAGATACCCTGTCCCAGGTTCAGCGGTTTATCGTTAACCACACTTGCCACAAATGCAGCGTCTGCCGCACCGGCTTCTTTCAGACGACCCGCGTTCAGCGCCTGCAGCGTCACCAGATCGGAGGCAACGACATCCAGTGTCAGTGTTTCATTATCCAGTTTCAGCGCTTCGCTCTGTTTTTCGCCCATCAGCAAGGCACGCAACTCTTCAGACGTGGTGGCCGATTTCAGCTGCTCAGCAACCGAATCATCGCTCAGTACGTGCGTCAGCTGGCGCAGCAAACCTAAGTGCTCGTCGCTGCTGGCAGCAATGCCGATGGCCACGTACGCCACCTGACCGTCGCCCCACAGCACGCCCTGCGGGAACTGATAAACCTGAACGCCGGTTTTCAGCACCTGATCGCGGGTGTCCGTCGTACCGTGCGGGATCGCGATGCCATTGCCGAGGAAGGTCGAGGTTTGCTGCTCGCGTGCCAGCATGCCGTTAACGTAGCCGTCAGCCACGTTGCCCGCCTGCACGAGGGCAGCAGCAACCTGGCGAATAGCCTCTTCTTTATTCCCGGCCTGTGCGCCCGGATGAATATCCTGTACAGATAACTGGAACATGGTTCTCCTCTCCTGCTGAAATTGAATCGTTTCAGCTCATATGAGAAAAAATGCGCTAACCTGTTCCATCAGTCAAAACAAGAAAGCGCTGAAACGTTTCAAAAAGTCTTGCTCTTTCTGCAAAGTGTTGCAAGGAAAGTTACATTTCTCATTTCAGAATTTAGAGATGCACCACATTTCTTTGTCATTCAGCTGATTTTTGCTGACGTTCAGCACCACCATTTCAGCTACCTTCAGCACCCATCAGCTGGAACGGGTAAGTTGAAATACTATTTTGATTTTTCGTGTCTAAATTAACCACGATCTCTGTTTATTTTCTGACTCGCGGCGTAAACTCCGCCTCTCTTTCTGAACTGCTGATAGTGAACATGCATAACACCCCCGCCGCCGCCTCACCGAAGCCTTTTGATCTGACGTCATCGGCGTTTTTGATTGTTGCCTTCCTCACCGGGATCGCCGGTGCGTTACAGACCCCCACGCTCAGTCTGTTTCTGACCAATGAAGTCCACGCCCGTCCGGCTATGGTGGGTTTCTTCTTTACCGGAAGCGCTATCATCGGCATCCTGGTCAGCCAGTTTCTGGCTGGCCGTTCCGACAGAAAAGGCGATCGTAAAAGCCTGATCGTCTTTTGCTGCCTGCTGGGCGTGTTCGCCTGTATCCTGTTTGCCTGGAACCGAAACTACTTCATTCTGCTGTTTGTGGGGGTGTTCCTGAGCAGCTTTGGCTCAACCGCGAACCCGCAGATGTTTGCCCTTGCCCGCGAACATGCCGACCACACCGGACGTGAAGCGGTGATGTTCAGCTCCATTCTGCGCGCTCAGGTGTCGCTGGCGTGGGTGATTGGCCCGCCGCTGGCCTACGCGCTGGCGATGGGGTTTGGCTTTACGGTAATGTACCTGAGCGCAGCTGTCGCGTTTGTGGTGTGTGGCACAATGGTGTGGTTCTTCCTGCCGTCGATGCGTAAAGAGCCGAAGGCGGCAACAGGTGCGCTGGAAGCTCCGCGTCGCCATCGCCGTGACGCGCTACTCCTCTTTATTATCTGCACACTAATGTGGGGCACGAATAGCCTTTATATCATCAATATGCCGTTGTTTATTATTGATGAGCTGCACCTGCCGGAGAAGCTGGCGGGGATCATGATGGGCACCGCGGCAGGCCTGGAAATCCCGACCATGTTGATTGCGGGTTATTATGCGAAGCGCTTCGGGAAGCGTTTTTTGATGCGTATCGCCGCCGTTGCCGGGCTGCTTTTCTATGTCGGTATGCTGACGGTACACACGCCGGGGTTGCTGCTGGCTTTACAACTGCTGAACGCCATTTATATCGGCATACTGGCCGGGATTGGTATGCTCTACTTCCAGGATCTGATGCCGGGTCAGGCAGGTTCAGCTACCACCCTTTATACTAATACCACCCGCGTGGGCTGGATCATTGCAGGTTCAATGGCCGGGGTGGTTGCGGAGATCTGGAACTATCACACGGTGTTCTGGATTGCTCTGGTAATGTGTACCCTGACGATAGGCTGTCTGGCACGGATCAAAGACGTTTAAGGCGCGGTGAGCGTTTCCAGCTCAAGAAGATACGTCATTGCCTGTGCTCGCGTGCTGCCGCACATTTCGCCCGTAGGCTGAAGCCCGGAACACACCTTCGGGCGCAGGGGCGAGCCAAAAATCATACACAGGTTGGTTTCAGAGAGCTGAACACAGCGGGTGTTGGCAGGCTTGCCTTCCGGCATTCCTGGAATGGGGCTGGAAATAGACGGTGCAGTACAGCACGCGCCACAATCTGGACGACAATCCATAAATGCTCTCTTCGGTGACAAATACCCGCGTAATCGGGCATCGCGCGCACAGTAACACCTTTTGCGTATTGATAGCAAAAGCCACGAATTCCACTTGCCTGAAAGGCCGCGCGCGAGTAATTTGGCGCGATATTTTTGACCTCCCGTAAACAGGATTACTGCAATGCCAAGAGCGAACGAAATTAAGAAAGGTATGGTACTGAATTACAACGGCAAACTGCTGATTGTGAAAGATATCGATATTCAGGCCCCTAGCGCCCGTGGTGCAGCAACGCTGTACAAAATGCGTTT
The DNA here is from genome assembly GCF_043945575.1 of Enterobacter cloacae complex sp. 2024EL-00214. NCBI lineage: Bacteria > Pseudomonadati > Pseudomonadota > Gammaproteobacteria > Enterobacterales > Enterobacteriaceae > Enterobacter > Enterobacter cloacae complex sp. 2024EL-00214. The sequence goes on from NZ_JBIMRC010000002.1 coordinate 112,373, forward strand.
CTCCGACGTTCGTACCGGCCTGAAGGTTGAAGAGCGCTTTAAGGGCGACGATATCGTGGATACCGTAACCCTGACCCGTCGCTATGTCGACTTCTCTTACATCGACGGCAACGAATACGTGTTCATGGATAAAGAAGATTACACCCCGTATATCTTCACTAAAGATCAGATTGAAGAAGAGCTGCTGTTCATTCCTGAAGGCGGTATGCCTGACATGCAGGTTCTGACCTGGGATGGCGTTCTGCTGGCGCTGGAACTGCCGCAGACTGTTGATCTGGAAATCGTTGAAACAGCACCTGGCATCAAAGGCGCATCTGCAAGTGCCCGCAACAAGCCAGCAACGCTGACCACCGGTCTGGTTGTACAGGTTCCTGAATACCTGTCCGCGGGTGAGAAAATCCGCATCCATATCGAAGAAAAACGCTATATGGGTCGTGCTGACTAAAAAGAAAAACCCGGCTTTCGCCGGGTTTTTCTTTTACAGCAGTTCAGGATACTTCGTCATCTTCAGCGCCAGTTCAACGCCGCGCACTTCTGCCATCCCTTTCAGACGGCCAATCGCCGAATAGCCCGGGTTGGTTTTCTTACGCAGATCGTCCAGCATCTGGTGCCCGTGATCCGGACGGAACGGGATAGGACGTAAATCCCCCTCACGCTTGCGACGTGCCTCTTCCGCCAGAATAGCATCCACTACCGCGACCATATTCACGTCACCGTTCAGGTGCGCTGCTTCATGGAAGGTTTTTGGGTTGTCTTCACGACAGGTTGCCCGCAAATGCGTAAAGTGGATGCGATCGCCAAAGGTTTCAATCATCCGCACCAGGTCGTTATCCGCACGCACACCGTAAGAACCGGTACACATAGTAAAGCCGTTATAGATGCTATCCACCGTCTCTTTCAGCCACTGCATATCTTCAATGGTGGACACGATACGCGGCAGGCCGAGGATTGGACGCGGAGGATCGTCCGGATGTACGGCCAGGCGAACGCCCGCCTCTTCTGCCACCGGCACGATGGCGCGCAGGAAGTGCGCCATGTTTTCGCGCAGTTGGTTTTTATCAATCTCACCGTATTCCGCCAGGCGCGCGCGGAACTGATCCAGCGTGTAGCCCTCTTCGGCACCCGGCAGGCCGGCAATAATATTGCGGGTCAGCTTTTCGATATCGGCTTCACTGGCCGCGTTAAACCACGCAAGCGCCTGCTGTTGTTCTTCTGCGGTGTAATCGGCTTCAGCACCCGGGCGCTTCAGAATGTGCAGCTCAAATGCGGCAAAGGCAATTTGATCAAAACGCAGCGCTTTTGAACCGTCTGCCATCTGATATTCAAGGTCAGTACGCGTCCAGTCCAGGATTGGCATGAAGTTATAGCAAACCGTATCAATGCCACAGGCCGCCAGGTTACGAATGCTCTGCTGATAGTTTGCAATCCAGGTTTTATACTCGCCTGAATGGGTTTTGATGTCTTCGTGAACCGGAATACTTTCCACGACAGACCAGGTTAAACCTTTTTCCGCCAGCACTGCCTGACGCTTTTGAATTTCGTCTACCGGCCACACCTGACCGTTAGGAATATGATGCAGCGCCGTGACGACACCCGTTGCGCCAGCCTGACGCACGTCATCAAGAGAAACTGGATCGTTCGGCCCGTACCAACGCCAGGTTTGTTCCATTTGCCCACCTCTTAAGTTGTTATACCAATACTCACTATCACGATGACGACTACCATACATGTTTAACCAGAAGGGTCAATACACCGCCACACGTTGATTGATCAAACTCACAGAACGGGGATATTTACGGCTTACCAATTTAATTTGTTGTCATATAACTTTACACTGCCATTGTTAATTAATGGTTAATCAGGTGTGTATTTCATGAAGACTATTGCCTCCACCGTGCTTCCTGCCCACGTCCAGCAACCTCACTACGATCGCCAGCTTTTACGCTCACGTATCGTTCACTTTGGGTTTGGTGCATTTCACCGCGCGCATCAGGCGTTGTTAACAAACCGGGTGCTAAATGCAAAAGGAGGCGACTGGGGGATCTGTGAGATTAGCCTCTTCAGCGGGGATGTGCTGATGAGCCAGCTACGTGCGCAGGATCATCTGTTCACCGTGCTGGAGAAAGGAGCGGAGGGAAATCAGCCGATTATTGTTGGTGCCGTGCATGAATGTCTGAACGCAAAGCTGGACTCGCTGGCCGCCATTATTGAGAAATTTTGCGAACCCCAGGTGGCCATCGTTTCGCTCACCATCACCGAAAAAGGCTATTGCATCGACCCCGCAACCGGAAAGCTGGATATGCAAAACGCCCGAATTCTTCACGATCTGGAAAATCCGGCTGAACCGCATTCTGCGCCGGGGATCCTGGTCGAAGCGCTCCATCGTCGCCGCGAGCGCGGCCTGGCACCGTTCACCGTTCTGTCCTGCGACAATATCCCTGACAACGGCCACGTGGTGAAAAACGCCGTACTCGGCATGGCCCAGAAACGCTCCTCAGAGCTGGCCGGGTGGATTGACACACACGTGAGCTTCCCGGGGACAATGGTCGACAGAATTGTTCCCGCCGCCACCGATGAAACGCTTGCGGAAATTACCCGGGAACTCGGCGTTGAAGATCCGTGCGCCATCAGCTGCGAGCCGTTTATTCAGTGGGTAGTCGAAGATAACTTTGTCGCCGGACGCCCGGAATGGGATGTGGCGGGCGTCCAGCTGGTGCAGGACGTTTTACCGTGGGAACAGATGAAACTGCGGATGCTCAACGGCAGTCACTCTTTCCTGGCGTATCTGGGTTATCTCGCCGGATATCCGCATATTAATGAATGTATGCAGGACGCCAGCTTCCGCGAAGCCGCACGCCAGCTCATGCTCAATGAACAAGCCCCCACACTACGTATCACAGGCGTCGACCTCACCGCGTATGCCGACAGCCTGCTCGACCGTTTTGCCAATCCGGCGCTCCGGCACCGTACGTGGCAAATTGCGATGGACGGTAGCCAGAAGCTACCTCAGCGCATGCTGGACGGAATTCGGGTGCATCTTGAGCGTAAAAGCGCGTGGCCGCTGCTGGCGCTGGGCGTTGCAGGGTGGATACGCTACGTCAGCGGCGTTGACGAACGTGGAAACCCGATTGATGTGCGCGATCCGCTCGGCGATAAAATCCGCGCGATTGTCGAGAACACCAGCGACACGGATCGCGTCAACGCCCTGCTGGGGCTGAATGAAGTCTTTGGTCAGGATCTCCCGCTGGACAACGTCTTTGTGGATGCTGTCAACCAGGCATACCAGCGTATTGCCCGGCATGGCGCACGCCAGGCCGTTATCGAAACGTTAAATATTTAACATTTATTGCGATTAACGCGAACGGAAATCACCTCCGTTCGCCCTTCCTCTTCTCATTACGCTCTTTTTTCGCCAGGATGATGGGTAATTGTTATAGCATCACAACGACCTTCTGGAGCGCATGTGACCAAAACCAACCTCATCACCGGTTTTCTCGGCAGCGGTAAAACCACCTCAATCCTGCATCTGCTGGCCCATAAAGATCCCGCAGAAAAATGGGCCGTCCTGGTCAATGAATTTGGCGAAGTCGGTATCGACGGTGCGTTACTGTCAGACAGCGGTGCATTGATTAAAGAGATCCCAGGCGGGTGCATGTGCTGTGTAAATGGCCTGCCGATGCAGGTTGGACTGAACACGCTGCTGCGTCAGGGCAAACCAGACCGTTTGTTGATTGAACCCACCGGGCTGGGTCACCCAAAGCAAATCCTCGATTTACTGACCGCACCGGTTTACGAGCCGTGGATCGATCTGCGTGCCACGCTGTGCCTTCTCGATCCACGTCAGCTTCTGGATGAGAAAACCGTGGCAAATGAAAACTTCCGCGATCAGCTGGCCTCGGCAGATATTATCGTCGCCAATAAAGACGATCGCGCGACAGCAGAAAGCCAGGCAGCACTGGATGCCTGGTGGCAACATGCGGGTGGCAATCGTAAACGCGTTCAGACCACTCAGGGCAAGATTGACAATGCCCTGCTTGACCTTCCCCGGCTGAACCAGGCAGAACTCCCTGCAAGCCCGGAACATGTCCATAGCCATCCACTGAAGCAAGGTCTGGCGGCGTTGAGCCTGCCGGAACACCAGCGCTGGCGTCGTAATCTGAACAGTGGTCAGGGGTATCAGGCCTGCGGATGGATCTTTGATGCCGATACCGTTTTTGACACTATCGGTATCCTGGAATGGGCCAGACTTGCCCCAGTCGATCGCGTTAAAGGGGTCATGCGAACCCTGGACGGACTGGTGCGCATCAACCGTCAGGGCGCTGATTTCTTTATCGAAACGCAAAATGTTTCGCCACCTGATAGCCGGATAGAGTTAATTAGTGCGGTTAACGCCGACTGGAACGCCCTGCAGTCCAGCCTGTTGAAGCTTCGTTTAAGTTCAGATGGCTAACGTTGCCCCTGATTTAACTGTTCGCTGAATGCTATGACGACTCGATTTTCTCTGATTTTGCTGCTTAATGTCGCCGGTCTGGCGCTCTTTTTCTCCTGGTACCTCCCGGTGAATCATGGTTTCTGGTTTCCCCTGGATTCCGCTATTTTTCATTTCTTCAACCAGGCACTGGCAAAGAGCCCGGCGTTTCTGTGGCTGGTAGCCGTGACGAATAACCGCGCCTTTGACGGCTGTTCGCTTCTGGCAATGGGCTGCCTGATGCTCTCGTTCTGGTTAAAAGAAGACAAATCAGGCCGCCGCCATATTCTGATTATTGGTCTGGTGATGCTGCTGCTTGCCGTTGTGATTAACCAGCTGGCGACGGCGATTATTCCGGTTAAGCGCTCCAGCCCAACGCTCTTTTTTACTGATATTTATCGCGTCAGTGAATTGCTGCATATTCCGACGAAAGATGCTTCCCGGAACAGTTTCCCTGGCGATCACGGAATGATGCTGCTTATTTTTTCCACAATAATGCTGCGCTATTTCGGCAAAAAAGCCTTTGCAATATCCCTGATTATTTTTGTGGTTTTTGCCTTCCCACGCGTAATGATTGGCGCACACTGGTTCACCGATATTGCCGTCGGCTCGCTCTCTGTTGCGTTGATTGCCCTGCCGTGGTGCCTGATGACACCACTCAGCGACAGGATAATAGCGCTGTTCGGGCACCATCTTCCCGGCAAAATGCAACAAATTAAAAACAAATAACCAACCTGAATTAACGTCATCCATCAGGGATCATTGTCGATCCCTGATGAATTTTTCTCCATTCATTGCCTTTATCGTCATCATTTTGTCATATTATTCATGATACAAATGAATGCGTTGCATGGTTTTTAACCAAAATTGATGGTATTTTGAGCAATTCCGTTTATTCACTTCCTGTATCACAATTTCTTATAAAAAAACGGACATTTTTGCTCGCAATGCCCCCAGCAATCGGTTAATCTCGAACTCGTTTTGCCCCATAGAGATAATTATTATCATGGTGAATAAATTTGTGCGCTGTACCACAAATCTGACCAGAAAGAATTGTCTCGATGTGCACAGATAATTAGTCTCGTCACGTTTGGCATTTTTATAACGATATTTATCGTTAAGGACTTCAAGGGAAAATAAACAAAATGGTCAAATCTCAACCGATTTTGAGATATATCTTACGGGGAATCCCGGCGATAGCAGTTGCGGTACTGTTATCTGCATGTAGTACATCGAACACCGCAAAGAATATGCATCCTGAGACGCGTGTTGTGGGAATGGAAGATTCCTCTTCACTGCAAGCTTCTCAGGATGAATTTGAGAATATGGTACGTAATCTGGACGTGAAGTCCCGCATCATGGACCAGTATGCTGACTGGAAAGGCGTGCGTTATCGTCTGGGCGGCAGCACGAAAACAGGTATCGATTGTTCCGGTTTTGTACAGCGTACTTTCCGTGAGCAATTTGGGTTAGATCTTCCGCGTTCAACTTATGAACAGCAGGAGATGGGCAAGTCGATTTCACGTACCAAACTGCGCACAGGTGATTTAGTCCTGTTCAACGCGGGTTCTACAGGTCGGCATGTTGGCATCTACATTGGTAACGACCAGTTCGTGCATGCCTCCACCAGCAGCGGTGTGACCATTTCCAGCATGAACGAACCTTACTGGAAGAAACGCTACAACGAAGCTCGTCGCGTACTGACTCGCAGTTAAGATCGCAATTGTATCGCTGGTTATTCCCTTGGCTGGCGATATGATAAAAAAAGCACTGCTTCGGCGGTGTTTTTTTTTGCCCGTTACACTGAACACATTCAGCGGCAATTCAGGAACCACGACCTCTATGTTCACCCGCTACTTCTCCAGCAATCGCAAGATACTGATCCTCAGTATTATTACAGGTCTGTTCATTGCCCTGCTCCTGGGCTCATTGCAGTTTTTCTGGAGTTACCACAAGCGGGAAGTCAGGTTAAATACCTTGATGACGGATTTGAGCGTTTACATGGAGTCGTATTTCGATGATTTGAAAACATCGATCGATACCCTCCAGCCGCTCACGCTCAGCACGTGCCACGACGTCAGTGCCGAACTCACCTCACGCGCAGCCTTTAGTCTCAATGTCCGTGCCTTTTTACTGGTCAGAGACAAAAATGCATTCTGTTCTTCAGCAACGGGGGCGATGAACGTTCCGATGGAGGAGCTCATCCCCGAGCTTCACATCAACAAACAGGTTGATATGGTGCTGCTGCAGGGTACGCCAATGCTGCCCAATAAACCGGCTATTGCCATCTGGTATCGCAACCCGCTGGTCAAAGACGGTGGTGTGTTTACCTCGATAAATCTTAATCTGACGCCATACCTGCTTTATACCGAGCGACAGGATGATTTTGCGGGCATTGCCATCATCATTGACGACCATGCGTTATCAACGATGTCCAGTGCGCTGGTCAATGTCCGCGATTTGCCTGTGATGTCCGCCCGTACCGCCACGCTGAAAGACGTTCCCCTTACGCTTAAACTGTATGCAAAAGCATGGACGAGCGAAGAGATGCTGTACGCGCTGTTCTTCGGGCTGGTATGTGGTATCGCGGCCGGGTCGCTCAATTTCTATATCCTCAGCACGCGCCTGAACCCGGGCAAAGAGATTTTAAGCGCCATTAAACGCGGCCAGTTCTATGTGGTCTATCAGCCTGTGGTGGACGCAAAAGAGCTCAAAATGCGCGGCGTCGAGGTATTGATGCGCTGGAAACACCCCACTATGGGTGAAATCCCACCTGACGCCTTTATCAATTTTGCCGAAGCACAGAAGTTGATTGTCCCACTGACGCTGCATCTTTTTGACCTCATCATCCGCGATGCCCCCATATTGCAGAGCGTGTTACCGCAGGGTGCAAAACTGGGTATTAACATTGCGCCGGGGCACCTGCATGCAGAAAGCTTCAAAGAAGATATGCGCACCTTTAATGCCCTGCTGCCGCCGGATCATTTCCAGACTGTGCTGGAAATCACCGAGCGCGATATGCTGAAACATCGGGAAGCCAACACGCTGTTCGAGTGGCTGCACAACGAAGGGTTTGAGATTGCGATCGATGATTTTGGTACTGGCCACAGTGCGCTGATTTACCTTGAACACTTCACAATGGATTACATCAAAATCGACCGGGGTTTTGTCAACACGATTGGTATGGAAACCGTCACATCACCGGTGCTTGATGCTGTGCTGATGCTGGCAAGACGCCTGAATATGTTGACCGTCGCGGAAGGCGTGGAAACACCTGAACAGGCGACCTGGCTGCGCGAACATGGCGTTAACTTCCTGCAGGGTTACTGGATTAGCCGCCCGATGCCGCTGGAACAGTTCAGAAAATGGCAGCCAGATTTACCGCCAGCCAGTGAATAATTTCACAATGACGGCAGCGTCACTTATTATTCAGCATAACTGAGCACGCCAGTAAAAAGAGGGAGCCGTCGCGAGATGCTTATGCGCTTCATGTTGCTGCTGTTGGCATTAACGAGCCTGTCCAGCCAGGCGCAAACCATCAAAGAAAACTATGCGTTTTCCGTGATTGGTGAGCCGAAGTACGAGATTAACTTTTCGCATTTCGATTACGTTAACCCGGCCGCCCCCAAAGGCGGGAATGTAACCCTCTCTGCCACGGGGACGTTCGACAATTTTAACCGTTTCGCCCTGCGTGGCGTGGCCGCCGCACGGACAGAATCCCTTTACGACACGCTCTTTGTTACCTCTGACGATGAACCCGGTAGTTACTACCCGCTGGTGGCCGATAACGTTCGTTACGCGGATAATTTTGCCTGGGCTGAAGTCTCGATTAACCCCCGGGCGCGTTTCCATGACGGTACACCGGTTAGCGCCCGCGATGTGGCCTTCACCTTCCATAAATTTATGACAGAAGGTGTTCCTCAGTTCCGCCTGGTGTACAAAGGCGCAACGGTCAAGGCCATCGCCCCACTCACCGTACGTATCGAACTGAGCGAGCCGAATAAAGAGAACATGCTCAGCCTGTTCTCGCTGCCCGTCATGCCGGAATCGTTCTGGAAAGATCACAAGCTTAGTGACCCTCTCTCCACGCCGCCACTGGCGGGAGGCCCCTACCGTATTACCGACTGGCGTATGGGGCAATATGTGGTCTATTCCCGTGTCAAAAACTACTGGGCGGCAAACCTGCCGGTAAACCGGGGCCGCTGGAACTTCGACACCCTTCGCTACGATTACTATCTCGACGACAACGTGGCATTTGAGGCGTTTAAAGCCGGAGCCTTCGATCTACGCCAGGAGAGCAGTGCCAAAAACTGGGCAACACGTTATATCGGGAAAAACTTCGCAAAAGGTTACATCGTCAAAGACGAGCACAAAAATGAGTCCGCTCAGGATACGCGCTGGCTGGCGTTTAATATTCAGCGCCCGGTGTTTACCGACCGTCGGGTTCGGGAAGCTATTTCTCTGGCGTTTGACTTCGAATGGATGAACAAGGCGCTGTTTTACGGAGCCTACAGCCGTGCCAACAGTTATTTCCAGAATACCGAATATGCCGCACGGGATTACCCAAAGGCTGACGAGCTGGTCCTGCTGGCCCCGTTAAAAGCTGAACTGCCGCCAGAGGTGTTCACCACGGTGTTTCAGCCCCCGGTGTCGAACGGAGACGGTTACGACCGCGATAACCTGCTAAAGGCCAGCAAGCTACTGGATGACGCGGGCTGGCCGTTGAAAAACCAGAAACGCGTGAATGTACAAACGGGTAAACCTCTGAGCTTTGAGCTGCTGCTCTCGTCCGGCGGTAACGATCAGTGGGTGCTGCCGTTTAAGCATAATCTTGAGCGCCTGGGGATCACCATGAATATTCGCCAGGTAGATAATGCGCAAATCACCAACCGCATGCGCAGCCGCGATTACGACATGATGCAGCGCCTGTGGCCCGCGCAGCCGTGGCCAAGCTCTGACCTGCAAATTTCCTGGGCATCCCGTTATATCGACTCCTCCTACAATGCGCCTGGCGTCAAAAGCCCGGCGGTTGATGCACTGATTGCGAAAATCGTGGCAGCGCAGGGTGATAAAGACAAACTCCTGCCTCTGGGGCGCGCCCTCGACCGGGTCTTAACCTGGAATTACTACATGTTGCCCATGTGGTATATGGGCGAAGACCGTGTTGCCCACTGGAACAAGTTCTCTCAGCCCTCCATCCGCCCTATCTATTCGCTGGGCTTTGACACCTGGTGGTATGACGTCAACAAAGCCGCCACACTCCCCGCTGAGCGGCGCTAAGGAATCATCATGGGTGCTTATCTGATCCGCCGCCTGCTACTGGTTATCCCGACCCTGTGGGCGATTATCACGATTAACTTTTTTATCGTGCAAATCGCTCCCGGTGGCCCGGTCGATCAGGCCATCGCGGCCATTGAATTTGGCAACGGCGGCGGTATGCCAGGCGGCGGCGAAGGGATGGGAGCGAGCCACGCCAGAACCGGCGTCAGTAATATCAGCGAAAGTCATTATCGGGGCGGACGCGGGCTGGATCCGGAAGTGATCGCCGAGATCACCCATCGCTATGGCTTTGATAAACCTATTCACGAGCGTTATTTCAACATGCTCTGGAATTACATCCGTTTTGATTTTGGCGACAGTCTGTTCCGCAGTGCATCAGTCTTAACGCTGATCAAGCAAAGCCTGCCCGTATCCGTCACGCTGGGGTTGTGGGGTACGCTGATTATCTACCTGGTCTCCATTCCACTGGGTATCCGTAAAGCGGTTTACAACGGCAGCCGCTTTGATATCTGGAGCAGTACGTTCATCATCATCGGTTATGCCATCCCGGCCTTCCTGTTTGCCGTCCTGCTGATTGTCTTTTTTGCCGGTGGCAGCTATTTCGATATCTTCCCACTGCGGGGATTAGTGTCGGCGGATTTCAGCACCCTGCCGTGGTACAAAAAAATCACCGACTATTTCTGGCATATCACGCTGCCGGTTCTTGCAACGGTCATTGGGGGATTCGCGGCCCTGACCATGTTGACCAAAAACGCCTTTCTCGATGAAATTCGCAAACAATACGTTGTCACCGCGCGCGCGAAGGGGGTCGGTGAAAAGCAGATTATGTGGAAGCACGTTTTCCGCAACGCCATGCTGCTGGTGATTGCCGGATTCCCGGCCACGTTCATCAGTATGTTTTTTACCGGCTCGCTGCTGATAGAGGTGATGTTCTCGCTGAACGGGTTGGGATTGTTGGGTTATGAGGCCACCGTGTCACGTGATTATCCGGTGATGTTTGGCACACTCTATATTTTCACCCTGATTGGCCTGCTGCTGAATATCATCAGTGATATCAGCTATACGCTGGTCGATCCCCGAATCGATTTTGAGGGCCGCTGATGCCGCGTTTAAGCCCCGTCAACCAGGCCCGCTGGGCCCGTTTTCGCCACAATCGTCGCGGCTACTGGTCGCTGTGGATCTTTGCCGTCCTGTTTGTCCTCAGCATGTGTTCTGAACTGATTGCCAACGATAAACCCCTGCTGGTGCATTTTAACGACCGCTGGTATGTCCCCGTGCTCGCCAACTACAGTGAAAGCGACTTTGGTGGTCCTTTTGCGACACCTGCGGAGTACCAGGATCCGTGGCTTCGCAAACAGATTGAGCAACACGGCTGGGCGCTCTGGACACCGGTACGGTTTGGGGCAAACAGCATTAACTTTGCCACTGCCAGCCCCTTCCCTTCACCGCCCTCCACGCAAAACTGGCTGGGAACGGATGCCAACGGTGGCGATGTGCTGGCGCGCATTCTTTACGGTACGCGCATCTCCATCCTCTTTGGGCTGATGCTGACGCTCTTTTCCAGCGTGATGGGCGTCGTGGCGGGGGCCGTTCAGGGTTACTACGGCGGAAAAATTGACCTCTGGGGTCAGCGTGTCATTGAAGTGTGGTCAGGTATGCCGACGTTGTTTCTGATCATCCTGCTTTCAAGCGTGGTACAGCCGAATTTCTGGTGGCTGCTGGGGATCACCGTCCTGTTCGGCTGGATGGCGCTGGTGGGAGTCGTCCGTGCAGAATTTCTGCGTACGCGTAATTTTGACTATATTCGTGCCGCACAGGCACTTGGGGTTAGCGACCGCGGGATCATCTTCCGTCATATGCTCCCTAACGCCGTGGTCGCGACCCTGACCTTCCTGCCCTTTATTCTGTGCAGCTCCATCACCACCCTCACCTCGCTCGATTTCCTCGGCTTCGGGTTACCGCTTGGCTCTCCATCGCTCGGCGAGCTGTTGCTGCAGGGAAAAAACAACCTGCAGGCCCCCTGGCTTGGCATCACCGCCTTTCTCTCTGTGGCTGTGCTGCTTTCGCTGCTGATCTTTATTGGCGAAGCCGTGCGCGATGCTTTTGATCCCAACAAGGCGGAATAAGATGACGCAACCTCTTCTCAGTATCGATAACCTGTCGATTGCGTTTTCGAAGCAAGGTGAGACTCGTACGGTGGTCAGCGACCTGTCGCTACAGATCAAGCCGGGCGAAACCCTGGCGCTGGTGGGTGAATCGGGTTCCGGCAAAAGTGTCTCGGCGCTTTCCGTGCTGCGCTTGCTCCCTTCTCCCCCGGTGAGCTACCCACAGGGGGATATTCTGTTTCACGGCAGCTCGCTACTGCACGCCGATGAACAGATCCTGCGCGGGATCCGTGGTAATAAAATTGCCATGATTTTCCAGGAGCCGATGGTCTCACTCAACCCACTGCATACGCTTGAAAAACAGCTTTACGAAGTGCTCTCCCTGCACCGTGGCATGCGTAAAGAAGCGGCGCGTGGCGAAATCCTCGATTGTCTTGAACGCACCGGCATTCGCAATGCGGCCAAACGGCTGAATGATTTCCCTCATCAGCTTTCCGGAGGTGAACGCCAGCGCGTGATGATTGCAATGGCTCTGCTCACACGTCCTGAACTGTTGATTGCCGATGAGCCAACAACAGCACTGGACGTCACGGTACAGGCGCAGATCCTGCAGCTGCTGCGGGAATTGCGTAACGAGCTCAACATGAGTTTGCTGTTTATCACCCACAACCTGAGCATCGTGAAAAAGCTGGCGGACAGCGTCGCCGTGATGCAAAACGGGCGCTGCGTAGAGCAAAATGCGGCAACCCGGCTACTGAATGCGCCTCAGCACCCGTATACGCGGCGTTTGCTCGATAGCGAACCCTCGGGTGACCCGGTTCCCCTGAACGCTGACAGTACGCCGTTGCTGCGCGTCGAGGGGCTGAGCGTCTCGTTCCCCATACGCAAAGGTATTTTGCGACGCGTTGTCGACCAGAACCCGGTGCTGAAAAACATCCGCTTTTCCCTGCGTCCGGGAGAATCGCTCGGGCTGGTTGGCGAGTCCGGCTCAGGTAAAAGCACCACTGGTCTGGCGCTGCTGCGCTTAATCGCCTCGCAGGGTGAAATCCTCTTTGACGGCATGCCGCTGCACAGCTGGAATCGCCGCCAGATGCTGCCTGTACGCCCGCGCATGCAGGTTGTTTTTCAGGATCCCAACTCTTCACTCAACCCACGGTTGAGCATTTTGCAGATTGTCGAAGAGGGTTTACGCGTCCACCAGCCTGGGTTGACGGCTCAGCAGCGTGAAGAAGAGGTAATGCGGGTAATGGTGGAAGTGGGATTAGATCCCGATACGCGACACCGCTACCCTGCCGAATTCTCCGGCGGACAGCGCCAGCGTATTGCTATTGCCCGGGCGCTGATCCTGAAGCCGGAGCTGATTATTCTGGATGAACCGACCTCGTCGCTGGACAGAACCGTGCAGGCGCAGATCCTGGCACTCCTGAAGGGATTACAGGAAAAGCACCGGCTGGCCTACATTTTTATCAGCCATGATTTACAGGTGGTGCGGGCGCTATGCCATCAGGTAATTGTGTTGCGACAGGGAGAAGTGGTCGAGCAGGGAGAATGCCAGCGCGTATTCGCTGCGCCGACGCAAAGCTACACGCGCCAGCTGTTATCGACTGACTAACACTCAGAACGGGTACTGGCCGGAGAAAGGCTCCGCAATTGCCACACCAAAATTTTTCAGACGGCAGGTGGCAGCAAACTCATCCTGACTTTTCACAAACAGGCACGGCTCACCTTCACACTCCAGCACGGAGCTGTCCACTTCAATATCAGTCAATGCCTGGCTAAGGCGTTCCATAACCGGCCAGGCGTCTTCATCACTCGGGCTAAGCAGTTTGAGTGCAACCAGACAATTCTCACCACCTGCGCCGTTTTGCGGAATCGGTTCAACTTTCGAACCTGCAAAACCCGTCGACCAGCGATAGCTCTGGGGCAAGCGATGGACAATGGAGAGTTGTATTGTATTCACGTTCGTTCCCCGGAAGCAAAATTTACTTCACAATTTATTTACATTTATAGTAACACATGATTGCAAACCTGCACTAATTAGCGGTTTTTATAGGCGTTACAGGTTCGCGTCGGCGCTATATGTACCCGTTTCTGCGATCTAACTCAACCTTTTTAAATACAATGATGTGACTTTTTACACAAATAGATTTTACATAAAAGAAACAAACACAGGGTAAACGAACGAAGGTTTGGTTGACATGCATCAACAAAAAGGCCCTATTCGGGCCTGATGTGCGCCTTAATTAGCCGCTTTATGTGGCCTGCTGGCATAGAGGTAGAAGAGAACAGAGCTGGTTGCACAGAATGCAATCGCCCACAGCATCGGCCAGGCCGTGTTAAACGTCGCCATTGAGAGCAGCGCGCCCACAACAGCACCAATCCCGAAGCGGAATGTCCCTGCCAGCGAAGACGCCGTGCCTGCCATATGTGGAAACTCGTCGAGGATCACCGCCATTGCGTTGGAAGAGACCATCGAAACGCAGCCGACAAAGGCCGCAACGCCCACCACCAGCGCCCAGAAGCCCACGCCCAGGAACGCACTCAGCACCAGCCAGATAGCCATCACAAACTGGATCCACAGCCCGGCGCGGAACATGTTGATCGCACCGACCCGCCGGACAAAACGGCTGTTAATGGTGGTCATCACAAACAGAAACACGATATTCAGCGCGAAGTAATAACCAAAGTGCTGCGGTGAAACGTGGTTCAGCTCAATGTACACAAACGGCCCGGCGCTCAGGAAAGAGAACATCCCGGCAAAGCTGAAGCCGCTTGCCAGCATGTAGCTCAGCACGCGCTTATGGCGAAACAGTGACGCAAAGTTGCCAAGCGTGGTGCGGATATGGAATTTCTGCCGGCGCTCGACGGGCAGTGTTTCATCAATAAAGAAGAAAATCATCGCCGATGCCAGCAGCGCCGCAAGCGCCAGGATCCAGAAAATCGCATGCCAGCTGAACCACACCAGCACTGCACCACCGGCCATCGGGGCCACCAGCGGTGCAATGGTGGTCACCAGCATGACGAACGACATCATGCGGGAGAACTCTTCTTTCGGGTAAATATCGCGCATCAGGGCATTAATGACCACACTTGCCGCTGCCGCCGCCAGACCGTGGAAAAAGCGCATAACGATCAGATGATCGATGGTCTGAGCCAGTGCACAGGCCACCGCCGCGCCGGCAAAGATCAGTGTTCCACCCAGAATCACTGGCTTGCGCCCGAGGCTGTCCGCCATCGGGCCGTAAAGAAGCTGGCCAATGGCAAAACCGAGAATATAGGTACTGAGCGTCATCTGTGCGCTGCCCGCCGGTACGCCAAACTGTGCGGAAATCACCGGTAGCGCAGGCAGATACATGTCGATGGACAGCGGCATTAACATGGCCAGCAGACCAAGAATGAACACGATTTTGAAAGACGAATGTGGCCTGGTGGTCACAGAGTTCTCCTGAAATTAATGCGAAGGCAGCCCGACGCTGGCGATCTCTTCTTCCGTCAGCGGACGGTATTCACCAGGCTCCAGTTCCGGATCGAGTTCAATCTCACCAATACGTTCACGATGCAGGCCCACAACGTGGTTCCCTACTGCAGCAAACATACGTTTCACCTGATGGTAGCGCCCTTCGCTGATGGTCAAACGGACTTCAGTCGGGGCAATCACGTCCAGCACTGCCGGTTTAGTCAGATCTTTTTCATTATGCAGTTGAACGCCTTTGGCGAATTGTTCAGCCGTGCCATCGGCAACCGGAGATTCCAGCGTCACCAGGTAAGTTTTTTCACAGTGATGACGCGGAGAGGTGATACGGTGCGACCACTGGCCATCGTCGGTCATCAGCACCAGCCCGGTCGTGTCGATATCCAGACGACCCGCAGCATGCAGCTTATGCGCCACCGGCTCATCCAGGAAATAGAGGATCGTCGGGTGATCGGGATCGTCGGTCGAGCACACGTACCCTTCCGGCTTATTGAGCATGAAATAGCGTGGGCCATGCTGTTGGGTCAGCGGATTGCCGTCATACTCAACCTGGTGCTCAGGCTGAAGTTTGAAAGCGGTGTCTTTCACAATATCGCCATCCACGGTAACACGGCTGGCGCGGATTTCACGTCCGGCAATAGCGCGGCTTACGCCGAGTTGCTGAGCGATAAACTTATCAAGTCGCATGAAGTCTTTTTTGCCTTACTTAATGGTGCTGGAGTCGAACAACATGTCCGAAAAAGAAGCAGTCAGGAACGGTTCAGTATAATGGTCTGGTTGCGCCACTCAAGGGAAAAAGTTTCGTGGCATACTATGTGCGGAATAACCAAACCGAGACACCATGACTTTTACACTTCGCCCCTACCAGCAGGAAGCCGTTGACGCCACCCTTGCCTGGTTTCGCAAACATCAGGAACCGGCAGCCATTGTGCTCCCAACCGGTGCAGGCAAAAGCCTGGTGATCGCCGAACTGGCACGTCTGGCACGCGGGCGTGTGCTGGTGCTGGCACACGTCAAAGAGCTGGTGGCCCAGAACCATGCCAAATATTGCGCACTCGGGCTTGAAGCCGATATCTTTGCCGCCGGGCTCAAGCGCAAAGAGAGCCACGGTAAAGTGGTGTTTGGCAGCGTACAGTCAGTTGCCCGTAACCTTGACCTGTTTCGTAGCGAATTTTCACTGCTGATTGTCGACGAGTGCCACCGCATCAGCGATGACGACGACAGCCAGTATCAACAAATCCTTACGCACCTGAAAGAGGTCAATCCTCACTTACGTCTTCTCGGCCTGACGGCAACGCCGTTTCGTCTGGGTAAAGGCTGGATTTATCGCTTCCATTATCACGGCATGGTACGCGGGGATGATAAAGCCCTGTTCAGCGACTGCATCTATGAACTCCCGTTGCGCTACATGATCAAGCACGGCTATCTGACGCCGCCAGAGCGGCTGGATATGCCAGTGGTACAGTACGATTTCAGCCGCCTTCAGGCGCAAAACAACGGGTTGTTCAGCGAAGCAGACCTTAACCAGGAGCTGAAAAAGCAAAAGCGCATTACCCCGCATATCATCAGCCAGATTGAAGAGTTCGCGCAGACACGCAAAGGGGTGATGATTTTTGCCGCCACCGTCGAGCACGCAAAAGAAATCACCGGGTTGCTGCCCGCTGACGATGCCGCATTGATCACCGGTGAAACGCCAGGCCCGGAGCGCGACAGCCTGATTGACGCCTTTAAAGCGCAACAGTTTCGCTTTCTGGTCAACGTCTCGGTATTAACCACCGGGTTTGATGCGCCGCACGTCGATCTGATTGCCATTTTACGCCCAACCGAATCCGTCAGCCTGTATCAGCAAATTGTCGGACGCGGCCTGCGCCTGGCACCGGGAAAAACCGACTGTCTGATCCTCGATTACGCCGGTAACCCGCATGACCTCTATTCCCCTGAAGTCGGCACGCCAAAAGGCAAAAGTGACAATGTGCCGGTACAGGTCTTCTGCCCTGCCTGCGGGTTTGCCAACACCTTCTGGGGTAAAACCACCGCTGACGGCACGCTGATTGAACATTTTGGCCGCCGCTGTCAGGGCTGGTTTGAAGATGACGAAGGGCATCGTGAACAGTGCGATTTCCGTTTCCGCTTTAAAAACTGCCCGCAATGTAATGCCGAAAACGATATTGCCGCCCGCCGCTGCCGCGAATGTGACACGATACTGGTCGATCCTGACGACATGCTCAAGGCGGCGCTGAAGCTTAAAGATGCGCTGGTACTCCGCTGTTCCGGTATGACGCTGCACACCGGGGCAGATGAAAAAGGTGAGTGGCTGAAAATCACCTATTACGATGAAGACGGTGCCGATGTCAGCGAACGGTTCAGAGTACATACCCCGGCACAGCGAACGGCCTTTGAGCAGCTCTTTATCCGCCCGCATACCCGTACGCCGGGCGTGCCGCTGCACTGGATAACCGTGGCGGATATCGTGCATCAGCAGGTGTTGTTGCGCCATCCTGATTTTGTTGTCGCCAGGAAGAAAGGCCAGTTCTGGCAGGTACGTGAGAAAGTTTTCGACTATGAAGGACGCTTTCGCAGGGCGAATGAATTACGGGGTTAGCGGGACTTTTCATTGATGTGAAGTGCATTTGAGTATAAAATGCCGCCCGCTTCACATCCGTGAGGCAGAACACTCACCTGCTGCTGGGTCGCCTGTAGCAGGGTTTTAAATACAGAGAGAAATCAATGTTTACTATCGAAGCAGAAGTACGTAACGTGCAGGGTAAGGGTGCGAGCCGCCGCCTGCGTAACGCTAACAAGTTCCCGGCTATCGTTTACGGTGGCAAAGCTGCTCCAGTTGCTATCGAACTGGATCACGACAAACTGTGGAACCTGCAGAACAAAGCTGAATTCTACAGCGAAGTTCTGACCATCGTTGTTGGCGGTAAAGAAGAAAAAGTGAAAGTTCAGGCTGTTCAGCGTCACGCGTTCAAGCCAAAACTGACTCACATCGACTTCGTTCGCGCGTAATCGCAAACACGTCGAGAAAAACCCCGCTTCTGCGGGGTTTTTTTATGGCTGTTATTTACCACCTGACGTCCGACGCTGCAGCTGATCGCGCAGGTTCGGTGGCGTGCCTTTGATGGTCAGCGTGTCAGTTGCGGGATCCCAGAAAATGCGTTCTCCAAGCAGCATGGCATCAAAGTTAACCGTTAAGCCACCGCCACTGCCGGCAAATTTGGTTAACTGGCGCAGCGTACTGCGATCCGCCGGGAAGCTCTCTTCAAGCTCATACCCTTTATCCGCGGTAAACGCCTGGAAGCTCACCTCGCTGACGCCCGCCAGCTCTTTCGACAGCGACTCCAGCTCAATTTCTTCACCCGCCTGCAGCTGCTCATTACAGTAGCTGTAAACCTGCTGACGCACGGTCTGGCGTTCGGATTTATCAAGCTGCGCCTCCGCCGTGAAATCATCAACCGCCTGCAACAGGCCTTTGTTCTGCGCTTTGGCATTAAGGCCTTCGCTGGCTCCGAGGAAGTCCATAAAGAAATCAGCCACTTTACGGCCCACGCGTCCTTTCAGGAAGGTCAGATAGCGGGTTGACTCCGGGTTTGTTTCCCACTCGGTTAAATCAATACGCGCCACAATATCCGCATGGTTGATATCCAGATAGTGTGTTGAGCTGATATCCAGCTGCTCATTCACGCGCATACTGCTCAAATTGTTCAGTACGGTTACCAGTAAATACTCAACCGCCAGGTAACGATAGTGACAAAACAGCACAATACCGCCGTCGGCAAACGGGTATTTCGCCAGTTCATCGCGCAGGCGTCCCGTTGCTGCACGGCTAAACGCCAGGAAATCTTCTTCACCCTGACGCTGCAGGCGCAGGCTGTCGGCCAGTTCACTCTCTTCGCTGAACAAACCATAAGCTTTATTCTTTGCGCTGTAGACGCGGTGCAACTCCGCCATCATTTCCACAACGGTCGCCGTGGGTTCCAGTAACGAATCGCGTAGCACCACTTCAAGGGTTTGCTCATCACGCTTGATAAGCTGGTGCAAGGCAATCTGGTTGATTTCCAGACTCATGATAAACTCTCCTTTTAGACCGGGCGGTATTCAACCACCACCCAATACATGTGTGCAACCCGAATTATTTAGGCTATAAAAAAGGGGAAAAAAAGCTGTTGCTACGGTAATATGTTGCCCTTTCATCCACAAACTGATTTTGATTTATGCCACAACATTCCCGCTACAGTGATGAACACGTTGAACAACTGCTCAGTGAGCTGGTCAACGTACTGGAAAAACATAAAACGCCGACCGATCTTTCCCTGATGGTGTTGGGAAATATGGTCACCAACCTTATCAATACCAGCGTTGCTCCGGCTCAGCGTCAGGCGATCGCAAAATCTTTCGCCCAGGCTTTACAGTCATCCGTTAGCGACGACCAGGCCCATTAAGGGAAACGAACAACAGTTTATGGTGACGAATCGTCAGCGCTACCGTGAAAAAGTCTCCCAGATGGTGAGTTGGGGGCACTGGTTTGCCTTGTTTAACATTCTGATAGCGGCGGTCATAGGCTGTCGTTACCTGTTTGTGGCAGACTGGCCAACAACGCTTGTCGGGCGTATCTACTCCTGGATGAGCGTAGTCGGTCACTTTAGCTTTTTGGTTTTCGCCACCTACCTGCTGATTTTGTTCCCCCTGACGTTTGTCGTCATCTCGCAGCGTCTGATGCGGTTCTTATCCGCCATCCTTGCAACAGCGGGCATGACGCTGCTGCTTATCGACAGCGAAGTGTTCACCCGCTTCCACCTGCATCTCAACCCCATTGTCTGGGAACTGGTGATTAACCCCGATCAGAATGAAACAGCCCGTGACTGGCAGCTGATGTTTATCAGCGTCCCGGTCATTCTTCTGATAGAGATGCTGTTTGCCACCTGGAGCTGGCAAAAACTCCGCAGCCTGACCCGGCGACGCCATTACGCGAAGCCCGTGGCAGCGCTCTTTTTCGTGTCATTTATTAGTTCGCACGTCATGTACATCTGGGCGGATGCGAACTTCTATCGCCCCATTACCATGCAGCGTGCAAACCTGCCACTCTCTTACCCGATGACGGCCCGTCGTTTCCTTGAGAAGCACGGTCTGCTGGATGCGCAGGAGTATCAGCGTCGTCTGGTTGAACAAGGTAATCCGGAGGCGGTCACCGTTCAGTATCCACTGAACGATCTGCACTATCGCGATATGGGGGCTGGGCAGAACGTTCTGCTGATCACCGTCGATGGTCTTAATTATTCAAATTACGAGAAACAGATGCCTGCGCTGGCCGATTTTGCCAGCAAGAATATATCGTTCACACAGCATATGAGCTCCGGTAACTCAGCTGATGCCGGTATTTTTGGCCTGTTCTACGGGATCTCTGCCGGATACATGGACGGAGTGCTTTCTGCACGCACTCCTGCTGCGCTGATCACCGGACTGAATCAACAAGGCTACCAGTTAGGGCTGTTCTCATCAGATGGCTTTAATAGCGCGCTGTACCGCCAGGCATTGCTGTCTGATTTCTCTCTACCGGCCGCGCAAAATCAGTCGGATGAGCAGACAGCCAATCAGTGGGTAAGCTGGCTTCAGCGCTACGCGCAGGAAGATAACCGCTGGTTCTCCTGGGTTGCGTTTAACGGCACTACGCTTGAAGACAGTAACCAGAAAGGCTTTGCCCGCCGCTACAGCCGCTCGGCAGGCGATGTTGATGTGCAGATTGGCCGCATACTTGACGCGTTGCGCACATCGGGCAAGCTGGATAATACCGTGGTAATTATTACTGCCGGTCATGGCATACCGCTGGGTGACGAGACGCAGAGCATGAGCTGGTCGCGTCCAAATCTTCATGTTCCACTGGTGATCCACTGGCCGGGCACGCCGGCGCAGCGCATCAACATGCTTACCGAACATAAAGATGTGATGACCACCCTGATGCAACGCCTGCTGCACGTCAGCACGCCAGCAAATGAGTATTCGCAAGGACAAGATCTCTTCAGCGCCACGCGTCGCCATAACTGGGTGACGGCTGCAGGAAATAATACTCTGGCGATCACCACGCCGGGGCTGACTCTGGTGCTGAACAGCAACGGGAATTACCAGACGTATAACCTGCAGGGCAAGAAGCTGAAAGATCAAAAACCGCAGTTGAGCCTGCTTCTGCAAGTGCTGACAGATGAGAAGCGGTTTATCGCTAACTGATTAATTATAAACCAGTTAGCATCTGTCACCCTTGCATTCAAAAAGGAATCGAGTAGTATTCTTTTTACGCGTCGGCACGTAGCGCAGCCTGGTAGCGCACCGTCATGGGGTGTCGGGGGTCGGAGGTTCAAATCCTCTCGTGCCGACCAAAAAATCCTGAAAAAACCAACCTTTATGGTTGGTTTTTTTATTTCCCAGAATCGACATCCCCTTGCCGATCCGGTGTTTTACGCAGGTAAACCAACGTCGCCACACAAATCGCAGCCCCTGCATAAAACGTGTATTCTGCCCCCCATGTTTCCCAGATTGCCCCGGCACCAACGCTGGCAATTAATAATCCACCACCACTGAGCAGACTAAAAATACCGAAAGCCGTACCGCGTAAGTCGGCAGGCGCAGTTTTGGCAACCATTGCCGCCAGAAGCCCCTGCGTCATGCCCATATGGACGCCCCACAGTGCAACCCCCACAATAATGCCAACCCAGTGGGTGCTCAGCGCCAGCACAATATCTGCACCAATCAATACCACCAATCCCCACTGCAGTAGCCGGGTATGACTCATGCCATCGGAGAGTTTGCCGAACGGGTACGCCGACAGAGAATAGAGCACGTTCATTACCACCATGACCAGCGGAATAAGGGCCAGGGGGACACCGGACTGTTGCGCACGAAGGACGAGAAAAGCCTCGCTAAAGCGTGCCAGGGTGAACACTGCACCAAGACCAATCACCCACCAGCAATCTTTACCCAGCCGCTTTAAATTCTCTTTTTTTATGGGGTTAGTGCGCTTGTGTTCAATGGGGGATCTCGGTTCCTGCAAACCAAAGTACAGAAGTGCGACGGAAAGCAGGCCGGGGATCAGGGCGATCCAGAAAATAATGCGGAAATCATTGTTCAGCAGCAACATCAAACTCACGGCCAGCAGAGGGCCGAGAAATGCGCCCGTGGTATCCATAGACTGACGCAGGCCAAATGCCGCACCACGCATATCCGGTGGCGTAAAGTCCGCAACCAGCGCATCACGGGGAGCTCCACGGATCCCCTTCCCTACACGGTCTATCAGCCGCGCGCTTAAAACCATACCAGAAGAGGATGCCAACGCGAAAAGCGGCTTACTCAACGCACCCAGACCATATCCCAACACCGCCAGACCTTTGCGTTGGCCAAGATAGTCGCTGATAGCCCCGGAGAAAACCTTGATAAAAAGTGCAGTTGCTTCCGCGAGTCCTTCAATCAGACCAATAAACAGCACGCTTGTCCCAAGCGTTGTCACCATAAAAAGCGGCAGCAGACTGTGAATGCTCTCCGAGGAGATATCCATCAACATGCTTACGCCCCCCACAACCCAGACCCCTTTTGGGATCCGGCTGAGTACCGGAAACCTGGAAAGCATTCAATGACTCCTGCTCAGAAAACAGTTGCTTAACTGATTACAGAATAGGATATGGAGAATTAAAAAAACCTGAATACAGTCTTTGAGACAAAAAAAAAGCCAACCCGCAGGCTGGCTTGATTATCATGTCTGCACGCCTAGTGGTGGTTATCACGTCCACCGAGGAAGAAGATCCCCAACGGAATAGCCAGCAGGACGGTGAATACCAGGCTGTAAACAAAGATCATCGCCGACTGCAGGACATACATACTGGTAGTCCACTGTGAGAGCGGAATGTTGTACTGCTCAATGACGCCGACAATGGTTGCCCGCCCAACACCCGCAGCGGCAATCATAAACACAACGAACAGTGCCAGTAAAAATTTCCGGCCTTCAGGTGTCTTCAGTTTTGCGCGAACCATGTCTCTCATTCCTTTACAGATAAATAACATTATTTATCGCTTACACTAACACGATCTGCCGCCAGACTCCAATTCAGAACAAAACACCAAAACAATAGCAATAAGGCAGTTTATTACACCTTTCATTTTGAAAATGTAAGTAAATTACCCCATTTATTCATCAACGTTATGATAGGCTGAACAAGATCGTTTTGACATAAAGGAATGACTGTGAAAAACGCACCTAAATTTGCCCTTGCCCTGATCGCCGCAGCGTGCGCCAGCACCAGTGCTTTCGCCAGCGATACCTCAAAAGCGCAGCCACTGGAAAAAGTGGCACCTTATCCGCAAGCAGAAAAAGGCATGAAGCGTCAGGTGATTCAATTACCTGCTCAGCAGGATGAAGCGAATTTCAAAGTGGAACTGTTAATTGGACAGACACTGGAAGTGGACTGCAACCAGCATCGCCTGGGTGGTCAACTGGAAAGCAAAACCCTGCAAGGTTGGGGTTACGACTACTACGTCTTTGATAAAGTGATGTCTCCGGTTTCCACCATGATGGCTTGCCCGGACGGTAAGAAAGAGAAGAAATTTGTGACCGCGTATCTGGGCGATCATAGCCTTCTGCGCTACAACAGCAAGCTGCCTATTGTGGTTTATACCCCTGAAAACGTCGATGTGAAATATCGCGTGTGGAAGGCGGAAGAAAACGTTGAACACGCTGTAGTGCGTTAATAATAAGCCGGGTGGCGCTAACGCTTACCCGGCTTTTTTTACATTACAGCGCGATATCTGCGACCGGTTTGTTCACGGCCTGAGGTTTCAGCTCTGCTTTTGGTGCCGCATCAGCGGCCTGCGGTTTTACGTATTGCAGTTGCAGAACACGGCTGGTGTATTCCAGCTCCTGTTCCGTCGCATCAACGTTACCATTCAGCTTCGTCCCATAGGATGGAATGATGGTTTTCAGTTTCGCCTGCCATTCCGGGCTGGAAACTTTATCTTTAAACACTTTTTCCATCAGGTGCAGCATGATCGGTGCCGCAGTAGATGCGCCCGGTGAAGCCCCCAACAGCGCGGCGATAGTACCTTCTTTATCGCTCACCACTTCGGTACCCAGACGCAGCACACCGCCCTCTTTCGGATCGCGTTTGATGATCTGCACGCGCTGACCAGCCTGCCACAAACGCCAGTCTTCTTTCTTCGCCTGCGGGTAATACTCTTTCAGCGCCTCAAAGCGTTCTTCATCAGAGAGCATCACCTGGCTAATCAGGTATTTCACCAGATCGAAGTTATCCAGACCGACATCAACCATCGGTTTAAAGTTGGATGTTGTGGTCGCGCTTAACAGATCGAACAGAGAACCGTTTTTCAGGAACTTGGTAGAGAAGGTCGCGAACGGCCCGAACAGCACTACACGTTTACCATCCAGAATACGGGTATCAATGTGCGGAACGGACATCGGAGGCGCACCTACGGAGGCCTGGCCGTACACTTTCGCCAGGTGGCGGTTCACCACTTCCGGGTTGTCAGACACCAGGAACTGACCACCCACCGGGAAGCCTGCATAGTCTTCCGCTTCAGGAATACCAGACTCCTGCAGCAGTTTCAGTGCCGCACCGCCCGCGCCAATAAAGACAAACTTCGCCTTGATAACGTGTTCAGCATCATTGTTTTTCAGGTCAGCAACAGTCACGCTCCAGCTGTTGTCCGCGTTACGCTTGAAGCCACGGACTTCGGTGCTGAGCTGCAGATTAAAGTTCTCTTTTTTCTTCAGAGAACCCACCAGCTGACGGGTGATTTCGCCGTAGTTGACGTCAGTACCGATTTCAGTACGGGTCGCCGCCACTTTCTGATTCGGGTCACGCCCTTCCATCACCAGCGGTGCCCACTCTTTGATCTGAGCGTGATCTTCAGAGTATTTCATGCCACGGAACAGCGTGCTTTGCTGCAGGGCCGCATAACGGGCGCGCAGGAAGTTCACGTTCTGTTCGCCCCACACAAAGCTCATGTGCGGCACGGTGTTGATAAAGGAGTGCGGATCGTGCATCACGCCGCTGTTTACCTGGTGAGACCAGAACTGGCGCGAGACCTGGAATGCTTCGTTGATCTCTACCGCCTTCTCGATACTAATGGAACCGTCCTTTTTCTGCGGCGTATAGTTCAGTTCCATAAGTGCCGAATGTCCCGTACCGGCGTTGTTCCAGCCGTTAGAGCTCTCCTGTGCCACGCCATCGAGGCGCTCGACCATCGTCATTGACCAGTCCGGCTGCAGTTCTTGCAGATAAGTTCCCAGCGTGGCGCTCATGATGCCGCCACCAATTAAAAGGACGTCCGTTTCCTGCTCTTTAGGCGTCTCTGCTTTCGCCGCCATTGAGACAGCGTTCAGCCCCACGGCCAGAGAAAAGAGCATGGCAGTCATTTTTTTCATCATTTATGCCTTAGTTTAATAGTGCTTGATGCGTAGAAATTGCAGGTGAAAAAACTGCGGGGGAACGGTAACAACTTTTAAATATTGTTTAAAGGTTACGAAATTATTGTAATTGTGAAATTTAATGAGGAGTGTTGTTTGTGCCGACGACCTTGCAACGGCATCGCGGATCACTTTGTGCTCTCTGCAGCCTGCCGAAAAGTCAGGTTAAAACGGAATTCGCCTGTCTGCGGATGAACACCCGGTTTAAGCGGCTGAATGCCGTGATAAAACAGCCTCGATTCCCTGCCCCACACCACCACATCGCCATGCTCCAGCATCAGACGTTTGAGCGGGTCATTGCGACGCAATCCACCAAACTGGAAAACCGCAGGCAGGCCTAAAGAGACGGAGATGATAGGTGCGCGCAGGTCTGGTTCATCTTTATCCTGGTGCAGCGAGAGTTTCGCGCCGACGGCATAGCGGTTCACCAGGCACGCATCGGGTGTAAAGTCAGCGTAACCGGCTGCAACGGCAGCGTCGTGGCATAGCGCCTGAAAGACCGCAGGCATGGAAGGCCAGGCGCTGCCGGTCATTGGGTCAACGGGGGCGTACAGATAGCCGCGATCGTCCGTCGTCCAGCCCAGCTTACCGCAGTTGGTCATCGCCACCGACATGGTGTAACCGCCCGGCGTGACCATCTGACGGAATGGCGAGACAGCCGCAACCTCATCAATCCCGGCAAGCAGCGCCGCCGCGCGCGAGAGCGCAAAACGGCGCAGGATCACGGCCCCCGGGGCAAGCGGCTCCTGCCAGGGGTCAGCCTCTGCAAAAAGATCGAGCATTACCCCTCCCGGCTCTTCGCCTCACGTGTTAGCAATAACGCCTTTCGCGCCGTCCCCCAGCGGTAACCAGAAAGTGCCCCGTCGTTACGAACAACACGATGACAGGGGATCACAATCGCCAGTTTGTTAGCGGCGCAGGCTCCCGCCACCGCGCGAACGGCAGCGGGTTTGCCAATCGCCTGCGCGACCTGCTGATAGCTTGCCGTTTCACCACAGGGAATGGTACGAAGTGCCTGCCAGACCTGTTGCTGAAAAGCGGTTCCGCGAATATCCAGCGGAAGTGTCAGCGGTACCGCACGGCCATCAATACTGGCAATTACCTGGCGGATACGCTGCGCAAATGCGCCTTCCAGTGGTTCCTGCTCTGCCTTTGGAAACAGCGTCAGAAGTTCCTCTGTTAAGGTCGCATCGTCGTCGCCCAGCAATATCGCGCAGATCCCCCGCTCACTTTCCCCCACCAGACAACGCCCTAGCGAACAGCCGCTGACAGCATAACGCACGGCAACATCCCCTTTCCGGTACTGTTTCGCCGTCATACCCAGCGCCACATCGGCTTTACGGTAATAGCTGCTGCTATCAGGAAACCCTGCTGCCAGTACAGCCTCGGTAATGTTGTCGCCCTGTGCCAGTGCATGGCGCAGACGTTGCTCCCGCGCCGCCTGCTGCCAGGCTTTGGGCGTCATGCCGGTCACGGACTTAAACAGGCGGTGGAAATGGAATGGGCTGATGGCAACCTGCTGCGCCAGCGCCTCCAGGGTGAGCGTGGGCTCCTGCTCCAGAAGACGACAGGCCAGTTCAACTTTTGCCAGCTTCTGTTCCTGCGGGTCACGTTTGTCTGGCATACAGCGCTTACACGGGCGGAATCCGGCCAGAACAGCGTGTTGAGCATCAGGGTAAAAGCGGACATTTTTACGCAGCGCGTGGCGGGCGCGACAGGACGGGCGACAAAAGATACCCGTCGTCTGTACGGCAAAGACAAACTGGTTATCAGCACGCAGATCGCGGGCCAGAACTGCCTGCCAGCGATCCTCATCGGTATTAAAGGTTGGATTTTTCATCATCAGCTCCTTTTACAAGCATACATACAGCGTGCCTGAGTGCCAGCGAAGAAAAACCCGCAACCTTGCTTTTTAATTTTTTTCGCTCACCAGGAAGCTGTTGAACTGGGGTGAACTCCAGGTTTTAAAGCCGTCGGCCTCTTTGGTGATCATGTAGACTGCCAGTCCTTCCTGGCGTACCACCTCTTTGGCTTTTTCCGTGCCGAGCACCATCAATCCGGTATCCCAGGCATCGGCTTCCAGTGCTGTTGGGGCAATCACCGTAACGGACACCAGATTATGCTCGATCGGACGCCCTGTTTGCGGATCGATAACATGCGAAATGCGCTTACCGTCGAGTTCGTAATAGTTACGGTAGCTCCCGGAGGTGCTGATACCATGACCATTGATATCCACAATCGCCTGCACGGCGTTTTGCTGGTCGGTTGGTTTTTGAATAGCGACCCGCCAGGGTTTATCACTGGCGTTCATGCCACGGCTGACTAACGCCCCCCCGACAGAAACCAGATAACGCGCGATCCCTTCCTGGGTCATCAGCGCCGCAAGGTGATCCGCCGCGTATCCTTCCCCCACCGTCGACAGATCGACAAACAGATCGGGAATATCTTTTTGCAGATACTGCTGCCCGTACTGATTGATCACCGTCAGATGCTGTAACCCTGTGCGGGCACGGGCATCGTCAATGGCCGCCTGGGCGGGTGTAGTGAGCGGCTGCTTGTTGGGGCCAAACCCCCACAGGTTAACTAACGGCCCCACGGTGACATCCATTGCACCGTTGGTTTTGTAGCCCACGCGCATTGCTTCGGTCACGATATCGGCCATCGCTTCGCTCACCGGCCAGAGGGAGGTGCTTTTAGACAGATTAAAACGCATCAGTGCCGAGTCGTTTTTATAGGTCGAGAGCAGCTGATCGTCAGCATCCAGTTGCGACTGAATTTTGCCGCGCAGTTCTTCAGCGCGTTTCTCATCGAGATTCATCACGCTGACGCGCCAGAATGTGCCCATCGTTTTGCCTTCCAGAACCGTCGCCGCTGGCGCGTCCGTTTTCGCCGGTGGTGTGGAAGAGTCACATGCTGTCAGGAAAAAAAAGGTAGCCAGAAAGCTGGCGCGTAAAAAAGTCATATCCATTCGTTATTATCCTCATGCCTGGGCGGCAAGAGTACACCAAAACGGGGGAATTGTAAGACCCTAAAAAAGACACGAAAAAAGGGGCCAGACGGCCCCTTTGTCATACTGAGAAGCGAATTAGAACTGGTAAACCAGACCCAGCGCTACGATGTCATCAGTACCGATACCAGCCTGTTTGGTGAAGGAGTTGTCATCCAGCAGGTTGATTTTGTAGTCCACATAGGTGGACATGTTTTTGTTGAAGTAGTAAGTCGCACCCACATCAACATATTTCAGCAGATCCTGATCGCCGTAACCTTCGATGTCTTTACCTTTAGACTGCAGGTAAGCCACGGACGGACGCAGGCCGAAGTCGAACTGGTACTGAGCAACCACTTCGAAGTTCTGCGCTTTGTTAGCAAAACCGTAGATGTCGCTGCTGCTCTGAGAGTCACCGAAACGGGTTGCGTTATAGGTCTGAGAGTACTGCGTTGCCAGATAGATGTTGTTAGCATCATATTTCAGGCCACCGGAGTAAACTTCAGCGTGGTCGCCATTACCCAGTGCTGCAGTGTTGTTCTGATCGTAGGTACGTTTGGAAGATGCCATCGCACCACCAATGCTGAAGCCAGCACCCAGGTTGTAGGTCACGGACGCGCCATAACCATCACCGTTCTGTTTCAGGGTGCTACGACCCGTATTGTTTTCACCATCTACGCTGCCGTTTTTGCCCTGATACTGCAGAGCAAAGTTCAGGCCATCAACCAGACCGAAGAAGTCCTGGTTACGGTAGGTCGCTACGCCGTTCGCACGGGATTGCAGGAAGTTATCTGCACCGTAAGTATCGCCACCAAACTCTGGCAGAACGTCAGTCCAGGACGTTACGTCGTAGATCACACCGTAGTTACGGCCGTAATCGAAGGAACCTGCTTCAGCGAATTTCAGACCCGCAAACGCCACACGAGTCCAGGATTTGTTTTCGCTTTCAGCCGTATTACCCTGGATCTGGTATTCCCACTGACCGTAACCCGTCAGTTGATCGTTAACCTGGGTTTCGCCTTTGAAGCCGATACGCATGTAGGTCTGATCTCCGTCAGCACTCTTGTCGTCGGAGAAATAGTGCAGACCATCAACTTTACCGTACAGATCTAATTTGTTGCCATCTTTGTTATAAATTTCAGCCGCATTTGCTGCGCCTGCTACCAGCAGTGCTGGTACCAGGAGGGACAGTACTTTAACTTTCATGTTATTAACCCTCTGTTATATGCCTTATTATTACCACTGCTTACTGGTTAAACATTCTTAACCAGTCGGCAAGTTCATTTTCCTCAAAATTACAGAATAATCCAACACGAATATGATACGAAAACTTTGAAGGTGTTTCATTTTTCAACAAAGATGTTTCATTTTGTAAATTTGAGGGAACTTTTACAAAGCACAAAGAGCTTGAAAATATAGCACTTATAATCAAAAATAATCAAAAACCATTAAAAATCAATGTGTTAACAAAACAATCTTTACAGCACTGAATGACAAAACAAAACCACCTGACATCTCTAAAATAACTCCCGCTATCATCATTAACTTTATTTATTACCGTCATTCAGTTTTGAATGTCTGTTTATCCCTAATTCAACCGGATGCTGAGCATTCGGTTTTTTTTTACCTTTCTTTACGTAAATACCTTTTTTTTGTGCTACCACATGGAAATAATAACGACTATTAACTAAATTACGCCGAAATCATTTCCGTATGCCTGTCATTACTACAAACTTAATTTCTTGTTTATTCGTGCTATTTCCTGACTGATATCGTCCTTTATTTGTACATCTCCCGCCTGCTTGTACACGTTTAGAGCAAGGTGCACTCCCGATATTCTCGGCGGAAAAAGTCGCTTGTTCTCAGACAGTGACGCTGGAAATTCAGTTATTACCCTTTATACTGCCCTATCCCCTTAAAGCGCGGCCATCACGGGTTAAACATATCAATGAGTCAGTCTGAAACCACCGCTTCAAGTAAGTTC
This sequence comes from Enterobacter cloacae complex sp. 2024EL-00214, assembly GCF_043945575.1. Lineage (NCBI taxonomy): Bacteria > Pseudomonadati > Pseudomonadota > Gammaproteobacteria > Enterobacterales > Enterobacteriaceae > Enterobacter > Enterobacter cloacae complex sp. 2024EL-00214. Next base: position 143,136 of record NZ_JBIMRC010000002.1, read on the forward strand.
TCTCTTCTTCCCGGGAGCATCACCCGTTTCTTTCTTCTGTTGATCATTGTGCTGTTAGTCACGATGGGGGTTATGGTTCAGAGCGCGGTTAACGCCTGGCTGAAGGATAAAAGCTACCAGATCGTTGATATCACGCATGCCGTGCACAAACGTATTGATACCTGGCGCTATGCGACATGGCAGATTTACGACAATATCGCTGCGGCCCCGGCGACATCTTCAGGGGAAGGCCTGCAGGAGACACGCCTTAAGCAAGATGTCTATTACCTCGAAAAGCCCCAGCGTAAGACGGAGGCCCTCATTTTTGGCTCTCACGACAGCGCAACGCTTGAGATGACACAGCGCATTTCAACCTATCTTGATACCCTCTGGGGCGCTGAGACCGTGCCGTGGTCGATGTACTATTTAAACGGTCAGGACAACAGCATGATCCTGATCTCCACGTTGCCGCTAAAAGATCTCTCGTCCGGCTTTAAAGAAACCACAGTGGGCAGCATTGTCGACTCCCGCCGGGCAGAAATGTTGCAGCAGGCTAACGCCCTTGATGAACGCGAGAGCTTCTCTTCGCTGCGCCGTCTGGCCTGGCAAAATGGGCATTACTTTACCCTGCGTACCACGTTTAACCAGCCAGGACACCTGGCGACCGTGGTGGCCTTCGACTTGCCCATCAACGATTTGATCCCCCCGGATATGCCGCTGGACAGTTTCCGCCTTGATCCAGACAGCAATACACAGAATATGCGCACTACGCCGGACAAAGAGGCTGTAGAGAGTGTATCCATCTCCTTTAACGGCTCGAAGATTGAAATTGCGTCTTCGCTGAACTCAACCGGCATGCGCCTGGTGTGGCAAGTGCCGTTTGGTACATTGCTGCTCGATACGCTGCAAAACATCCTGTTACCGCTGTTACTGAATATCGGTCTTCTGGCGCTGGCGCTGTTTGGCTACAGCACCTTCCGTTTTCAGCCAGGGCGTCAGAGTGACGCCTCTTCAGTTCCGGCAGGAACCAGCAATGAATTACGCATGTTACGCGCACTGAACGAAGAGATTATTTCCGTGCTGCCGCTTGGGGTGCTCGTGCACGATCAGGAAGCGAACCGTACGGTGATGAGCAATAAAATTGCCGATCACCTGTTGCCACATCTGAACCTGCAGAACATCACCACGATGGCGGATCAGCATCAGGGGGTGATTCAGGCGACCATTAATAATGAACTGTATGAAATCCGCCAGTTCCGCAGCCAGGTGGCTTCCCGCACACAAATCTTCGTTATCCGCGATCAGGACAGGGAAGTGCTGGTGAATAAAAAGCTCAAACAGGCACAAAGGCTGTATGAGAAAAACCAGCAGGGCCGTGCCGCGTTTATGCAAAATATTGGCGATGCTTTCAAGCAGCCGCTTAAAACGCTGGCCACACAGGCGGCGGCGTTGAGCACAGCTGAAAGCCATCAGCTTGCCAGCCAGGCCGACTCACTGGTTCGTCTGGTTGACGAAATCCAGCTTGCGAACATGCTGGAGAATGACATCTGGAAAGGCACCCCAACGCTCTTCTCCATCCAGAATCTGATCGATGAAGTGGTTCCGGATGTACTGCCCATCATTAAGCGCAAAGGGCTACAGCTGCTGATCAACAACGCCTTACCGGCGAATGACGAACGTCATGGCGATCGCGAAGCCCTTCGTCGGATCCTGCTGATGCTGATCCAGTACGCGGTAACCACCACCCAGATTGGCAAAATCACCCTGGAAGTCAGCACCGACGAATCTACGGACGACCGCCTGACGTTCCGCATTCTGGACACTGGCGAAGGCGTCACGGTCAGTGAGATCGATAACCTGCACTTCCCGTTCCTGAACGATACCCAGAGCGATCATTATGGCAAAGCCAATGCGCTGACCTTCTGGCTGTGCGATCAGCTGGCGCGTAAGCTTGGTGGCCACCTGAACATCAAGGCGCGCGAATCGCTTGGCACACGCTACTCTCTGCACGTTAAAATGACCGCCAATCCGCAGGAAGAAGATGAAGAACGCCTGCTGGATGACGTGGTGGTGATGGTCGATGTGACCTCAAATGAGATCCGCAATATCGTGGTTCGCCAGTTAGAAAACTGGGGCGCAGCCTGCATCACGCCGGATGAAAGACTCTCAAGTCAAGAATTTGATCTGTTTTTAACTGATAATCCGTCTAATCTTACTGCCTCCGGCTTGCTTTTAAGCGATGATGAGCCAGGCGTGCGAAAAATCGGCCCTGGCCAGATGCGCGTCAACTTTAATATGAGCAATGCGATGCAGGAAGCTGTACTACAACTTATAGAAGAGCAACTGGCGCAGGAAGAGATACCGGAATCCCCGTTAGGCGGTGATGAAAACGCCGAACTGCATGCCAGCGGTTACTATTCACTCTTTGTTGATACAGTACCAGATGATGTTAAGCGGTTGTATACTGAGTCCGCTGCGAATGATTTCGCGGCGCTGGCACAGACAGCACACCGGCTTAAAGGGGTGTTTGCCATGCTTAATCTGGTTCCCGGCAAGCAGTTATGTGAAACGCTGGAACATCTAATTCGTGAGAAAGATGCCTCTGGCATTGAAAAATACATCAGCGACATTGACGCCTACGTCAACAGCTTGCTGTAGCAAGGTAGCCTTATACATGAACAATATGAACGTAATTATTGCCGATGACCATCCGATTGTACTGTTCGGTATTCGCAAATCACTTGAACAGATCGAGTGGGTGAATGTAGTCGGTGAATTTGAAGACTCTACAGCGCTCATCAATAACCTGCCGAAACTTGATGCACACGTTCTCATTACCGATCTCTCCATGCCCGGGGATAAATACGGTGATGGGATCACGCTCATCAAATACATTAAACGCCATTTCCCGGACATCTCGATCATCGTTCTGACCATGAACAACAACCCGGCGATCCTGAGTGCCGTACTGGATCTGGATATTGAAGGGATTGTCCTTAAGCAGGGTGCTCCAACCGATCTGCCAAAAGCACTTGCAGCACTGCAGAAAGGCAAGAAGTTCACCCCTGAAAGCGTTTCACGTCTGCTGGAAAAAATCAGCGCGGGTGGCTACGGTGACAAACGCCTGTCACCAAAAGAGAGCGAAGTGTTGCGCCTGTTCGCTGAAGGTTTCCTGGTCACCGAGATTGCCAAGAAACTGAACCGCAGCATTAAGACTATCAGCAGCCAGAAGAAATCCGCGATGATGAAACTGGGTGTGGACAACGATATTGCCCTGCTGAACTATCTCTCCTCCGTGACGCTGAGTGCAACGGACAAGGATTGATCGTCAGCGAGTGAGCGGACTGATGCCCTCACCCCGGCCCTCTCCCACAGGGAGAGGGAGAACAAACAAAAAAGGCCCATAAGGGCCTTTTTTATGTCCGCGTTTTTCTTACGCGATCGGCATAAATTGACAGCGTCTGTTTGAGAACGTCCAGCGTAACCGGCTTCGACAGACAACTGTCCATGCCTGATTCCAGACACCGCTGTTTCTCTTCCGCCAGAGCATTTGCCGTCACGCCCACAACGGGCAGCGTCAGCCCAAGCTGACGAATGCGCTGCGTCAGGCGATAACCGTCCATATTCGGCATGTTGACGTCGCTGAGCACAATATCAATATGGTTCTTACTCAGCACATTCAGCGCATCCACGCCGTCATTGGCGGTTTTACACTGGTAACCCAATGAACCAAGCTGGTCGGCCAGCAGACGACGGTTGATAGGATGGTCGTCCACCACCAGAATCATCATATCGTCGTTCGCCGGTGTCAGAGAGTCCGGTGACGGCAAAGCGGCCGTGCCCTCGCCGTCTTCCAACTGCACGCTGTAAATGTGCGCCAGCAAACCTAACAGCTCATGCGGCGTTGCCACACTATGCAACCATTCCCCCGGAACATGCTCAAGCGGAATGCCGATGTGACGACGACAGAAGATCACCGTCCCTCGTCCCTGCCATGTCTGTTTCTGCATGCCATCCGTGATGAGCATATCATCCGCATCCGGCGTCTGACCTTCATAACGGGATACCCCCACACCACTCTGAATGAGCAGTGCCGTCAGGTAATCATTCAGCGATGCGTTATGCACCGCCAGCCAGCAGTGTTTACCGCTCAACCCATCGACCGTTGTTTTAGCCGGATACTGCGCCGAATAGAGCGGAATACGGATGGTGAACTGGCTTCCCATACCTGGCTCAGTATCCACGGAGATATCTCCGTCCATCATGCTGATCAGCTTCTCACAGATCGCCAGACCCAGCCCGGTGCCCTGGAAGTTACGCTGCACACCGGTCCCCACCTGGAAGAACGGATCAAACAGACGAACCACTTCCTTCGCCGGAATACCCACTCCCGTATCCCGCACGCGAATACTCAGGTAGTCCCCTGCCCGACACACGTGCAACACAATACAGCCGACGTCGGTAAATTTGATGGCGTTGCTGAGCAGGTTAGAGATGACTTGTTGCAGGCGCATCGGATCGCCCTGTAGCGTCAGCGGCACATCCGGTTCGATAAAGCAGTAAAGTCCCAGCTGCTTACGCACCACCAGCGGCATATAGTTGGCGCTGATATGGTTCATCACCTCGCGTGGAGAGAACTCACGCGGCTCAATTTTCAGCTGCTCGGACTCAATTTTAGAGAAGTCGAGAATATCGCTGATGATTTTCAGCAGCAGGCTTGAGGAGTTGTTCATCGCCGTCACCAGCCTGTCGACCCCTTTCGGCAGTTCTTTGGTCTGCAGCAGATCGAGGTTACCGATAATCCCGTACAGCGGAGTACGTAATTCGTGGCTGACGGTGGCAAGGAACATGGATTTCGACTGGCTGGCTTGTTCCGCCGCCTGCGCCATATCCTGTAATGACTCCTCCATCTTCACGCGCGCAGAAACATCCACCAGCACGCAAATCGCCACGTTTTCGTTACGATAACGCGAGTGAACAAAGCTAATTTGCAGGTTAGTATGGGTGCTGGTGAGTACGTCCACAAAGTTAACCTGCTGCCCGCAGATAATCTGCGTCAACCGCTGTCTGTCTTCATGCGTCAGCATGTTCAGGTAGTTATGTGCCAGCTCGTTACTGAGGATGTTCGTGCCGTCCTGCGTGCGCAGGATACAGATCCCCACCGGGGCGGAGGCGACAATTTTACGGTTAAACTGCTCGTGCTCCTCCATTCTCTGGGCGTCATTTTCGGCGGGGATAAAGATCTTCCGCTCGTACATGCGAGCCAGTGTAAACAACACGATACCCACCAGCACATTCAGCAAAATGGCGTTCAGGATCAGAATGCGAATGCGCTCCAGCACCATATCGACAGGCAACGAATAGACAATACTCAGCGACGATGGCGGTAAGCTTTTCTTCAACACCAGCTCACGGAAGCCCGAGGTGTAGCCAAACCACGAACGCTCCTGCATCCAGTGTGGATCGACTTGCAAACGGTTCTCTGGCCCGGTGAGTGAAATCAGGGGATGACCGTTTTCATCCAGAATAGTCACGCCCATCGGCAGGCTGCCCGGCGTGAAGAAGTTTTCCATGCGGATGGTCTGTTCAATGCCCATCAATGCCTGCAGACGATTACCCAGATACACCGGCGTCAGGGCATAGAAATACCCGACGCCCATGCGTGGCCCCTGGCTTATCCAGAAGATATTATTACTGCGTTCATCCTGAGGGGCATTACGGTATTTCACTATGCGCTCGTGCAGGCTCTTTAGCGCATCATCGCGCTCGACGGGCATATCGCGCAGGCCAAAATCAGCCATACAGAGGTTTTCACTGCCAATCAGGAAAACGCGGTTCAGGTCATAGGCCGCAGAAAAGTTGTCACGCCAGTAGCGCATAAACCACGCGAGTGATTCCAGCGAGCCGCGCCAGGCATTGCCCATCGCCGAACAATCCGAATCCGGGAACAGCGGCTCGAAATCCGGGACTTCCGTTTTGTCATCACGCCCACGGATAGCAAGGATGCCGTTCTCTGCCGTCAGGCGGTTTTCGGCAATGTACTTCAGTTCCTTCATCACGTCAGACGTTCGCTGAATATAGCGCTGAGCCTGATCGGAGCTTAAGTTGAACTCCTGACGGATCTCCGATTCTTTCTGGTGCAACGCGTTAACGATGTAAAACACCGAGAACAACGCCACCAGCAACCAAAGCAATAGCGCCAGCGCCCGAAACAGATAGCGAGAGACTTTCAGCGTGGTACGAAAGGAGACGAGGTATTTCAAAGGGGCGAGGCTCCGCCGTCGGGGTCAACAAGAATGTGGTTAAGGTAGCGGTAAACGCGCCAGGTCGCAACGTTCACTTATCTGCATCTGCAAAAGAAAAGGGCCGGAATCCGGCCCTTTTTACATCAGGAGACATTACTCGTCAGCGTCATCCGCTGCATCATCGTCAGTGTCCGCTTCCGGCGCGATGTCATCATCACCTTCCGCTACGCTACCGTCGATGGAATCGAGCTCTTCGTCATCCACTGGCTCAGCAACACGTTGCAGACCCACGACGTTTTCATCTTCCGCAGTACGGATGAGAATAACACCCTGGGTGTTACGACCAACCACGCTGATCTCGGAAACGCGCGTACGCACCAGCGTACCGGCATCAGTGATCATCATAATCTGGTCGGTATCATCTACCTGCACCGCGCCCACAACAGAACCGTTGCGCTCGGTAACCTTGATAGAGATAACGCCTTGCGTGCCACGAGACTTGGTCGGGTATTCGCTTTCTGCCGTACGTTTACCGTAGCCATTCTGCGTCACGGTCAGGATGGCACCTTCGCCACGCGGAACGATCAGGGAAACAACTGAGTCTTCACCCGCCAGTTTGATGCCGCGAACGCCGGTCGCAGTACGCCCCATTGCGCGCACTGCGTTCTCTTTAAAGCGCACCACTTTACCGGCGGCAGAGAACAGCATCACTTCATCAGAACCGGAGGTCAGATCCACGCCAATCAGCTCGTCGCCTTCGTTCAGGTTCACCGCGATAATACCGGCAGAACGTGGACGGCTGAACTCGGTCAGCGCAGTTTTCTTCACGGTACCGCTGGCGGTTGCCATAAAGACGTTTACGCCTTCTTCGTACTCGCGTACTGGCAGGATGGCGGTGATACGTTCGTTCGCTTCCAGCGGCAGCAGGTTAACGATTGGACGACCACGCGCGCCACGGCTCGCTTCCGGCAGCTGATAGACTTTCATCCAGTACAGACGACCACGGCTTGAGAAGCAGAGGATCGTGTCATGGGTGTTCGCCACCAGCAGACGGTCAATAAAGTCTTCTTCTTTAATACGTGCCGCAGATTTGCCTTTACCGCCACGACGCTGTGCTTCGTAGTCGGTCAATGGCTGATACTTCACATAGCCCTGGTGAGACAGGGTGACCACCACATCTTCGCGGTTGATCAGATCTTCAATGTTGATATCAGAGCTGTTCGCGGTGATTTCGGTGCGACGCTCATCGCCGAACTGTTCACGTACCAGTTCCAGCTCTTCGCGGATCACTTCCATCAGGCGCTCTGCGCTGCCGAGGATATGCAGCAACTCAGCAATCTGCTCCAGCAGTTCTTTGTATTCGTCGAGCAGTTTTTCATGCTCAAGGCCGGTCAGTTTCTGCAGACGCAGATCCAGAATCGCCTGGGCCTGCTGTTCAGTCAGGTAGTACTGACCGTCACGCACGCCGAATTCCGGCTCCAGCCACTCAGGACGCGCAGCGTTATCGCCCGCACGTTCCAGCATCGCCGCCACGTTGCCCAGATCCCACGAACGCGCAATCAGGGCTGCTTTTGCTTCAGCCGGCGTTGGCGCACGGCGAATCAGCTCGATGATTGGGTCGATGTTTGCCAGTGCAACGGCCAGTGCTTCAAGGATATGCGCACGGTCACGCGCTTTGCGCAGTTCGAAGATGGTACGACGGGTCACCACTTCACGGCGGTGACGCACAAACGCGCTCAGGATCTCTTTCAGGTTCATGATCTTCGGCTGACCGTGGTGCAGCGCCACCATGTTGATACCGAAGGAGACCTGAAGCTGAGTCTGGGAGTACAGGTTGTTCAGAACAACTTCACCCACCGCGTCGCGTTTGATTTCAATCACGATGCGCATACCGTCTTTGTCAGACTCGTCACGCAGCGCGCTGATACCTTCAACACGTTTTTCTTTTACCAGCTCGGCGATTTTTTCAATCAGACGCGCCTTGTTCACCTGATACGGGATCTCGTGAACAATGATGGTTTCACGGCCGGTTTTGGCGTCCGCTTCCACTTCGGCGCGGGCACGGATGTAAATCTTGCCGCGACCGGTGCGGTACGCTTCTTCAATACCACGACGACCGTTGATGATCGCCGCCGTCGGGAAGTCCGGCCCCGGGATGTGTTCCATCAGCCCTTCAATGCTGATGTCTTCATCGTCGATATAGGCCAGGCAGCCGTTAATCACTTCCGTAATGTTGTGCGGCGGAATGTTGGTTGCCATACCGACGGCGATACCTGACGAACCGTTAACCAACAGGTTCGGGATCTTGGTAGGCATGACATCAGGGATTCGCTCGGTGCCGTCGTAGTTATCGACGAAATCAACGGTCTCTTTTTCCAGGTCGGCCATCAGCTCGTGAGCGATTTTCGACATACGGATTTCCGTATAACGCATCGCCGCCGCGGAGTCGCCATCAACAGAACCAAAGTTACCCTGACCATCTACCAGCATGTAACGCAAGGAGAATGGCTGTGCCATACGGACGATGGTGTCATACACGGCAATATCACCATGCGGGTGATATTTACCGATGACGTCACCCACGACACGGGCAGATTTTTTGTAGGCTTTATTCCAGTCATTGCCCAATACGTTCATGGCGTATAGTACGCGACGGTGTACCGGCTTCAGGCCATCGCGGACGTCCGGCAGCGCACGGCCAACAATGACCGACATCGCATAGTCCAGATAGGAGCTCTTCAGCTCTTCCTCGATGTTAACCGGTGTAATTTCTCTCGCAAGGTCGCTCATCTAACCGCTATCCCTCTACTGTATCCCGGATTCAAAGGTCGCAAATTATAACACAGCCGCGGTGATTGAGGTAAACCAATAAGCTTTATTCACCCGCGCGGGCTGATATACTCCGAAGTCTTGCTAAATAAGGAGTAAAAGCGTCCATGAATGCCGAAAAATCCCCGGTGGCTCACAACGTTGACCATGAAGAGATTGCCAAATTCGAAGCGGTGGCGTCCCGCTGGTGGGATCTCGAAGGTGAGTTTAAACCTCTGCACCGCATTAACCCGCTGCGTCTGGGCTATATCGCGGAGCGTTCCGGCGGACTGTTCGGTAAGAAAGTCCTCGACGTTGGCTGCGGCGGCGGCATCCTGGCAGAAAGCATGGCGCGTGAAGGGGCAACCGTCACCGGCCTGGACATGGGGTTTGAACCGCTGCAGGTGGCGCGTCTGCATGCGCTGGAATCCGGCGTCCAGGTGGAATATGTGCAGGAAACCGTTGAAGCACACGCGGCAAAGCACGCACATCAATACGATGTGGTGACCTGCATGGAGATGCTGGAACACGTACCCGACCCGCAGTCCGTGGTCAATGCCTGTGCAAAACTGATTAAGCCTGGCGGTCAGGTCTTCTTCTCTACGATCAACCGTAATGGCAAAGCCTGGCTGATGGCCGTGGTGGGTGCGGAGTATGTGCTGCGCATGGTGCCAAAAGGTACACACGACGTGAAGAAATTCATTAAGCCTGCTGAGTTATTGAGCTGGGTTGACCAGACGTGGCTCAAAGAGCAGCACATGACCGGGCTGCATTACAATCCATTAACGGACAAATTCAAGCTCGCACCGGGCGTGGATGTTAATTATATGTTGCACACAACGGCCAAAAACGACTAACGTCATCAAATATTCTTATAAAGATTGCGCGACATCATGTTGCGCAATTTTGACCTCTCGTTGAAGAAATCAGCACTCGATCAAATTTTGAATTTTTTTTCTTAATTATTGACATGTCTTCCAGGCCTTACGGTACGAGGACTTAGCCTTTTTTACCCTTTCACAACCTCAATTTAACGTCAAAATCAACCCTTGTGCTGAAAAGAATCCTTACTAGAATACTCACCATATAGCGTTTTTCTTATCGCAAAACCCCTACATGTAGTATTTATCCACAGAGTTAGTCACAAGACGGACCTGTGGATAAACGGGGGGATATTTTTTATTTCACGGACAGGTAAAAACCCACATGAATCAGAGTCTGCTGGTGACAAAGCGCGACGGTACTACCGAGCGTATCAATCTGGACAAAATCCATCGAGTTCTCGACTGGGCAGCAGAAGGACTGAACAACGTATCTATCTCCCAGGTTGAACTGCGTTCCCATATCCAGTTCTACGATGGCATCAAAACGTCTGATATCCATGAAACCATCATCAAGGCTGCGGCGGATCTGATCTCCCGCGAAGCACCGGATTATCAGTACCTCGCTGCACGTCTGGCGATTTTCCACCTGCGTAAAAAAGCCTACGGCCAGTTCGAGCCGCCAAAGCTTTACGCTCACGTGGTGAAAATGGTTGAGCGGGGCAAATACGACACGCATCTGCTGGAAGACTATACGGAAGAAGAGTTCGAGCAGATGAACGGGTTTATCGATCACTGGCGCGACATGAACTTCTCCTACGCGGCGGTGAAGCAGCTCGAAGGTAAATACCTGGTTCAGAACCGTGTGACCGGCGAAATCTACGAGAGCGCTCAGTTCCTCTATATTCTGGTAGCCGCCTGCCTGTTCTCAAACTACCCGCGTGACACCCGTCTGGAATACGTGAAGCGTTTCTACGATGCGGTTTCCACGTTCAAAATTTCTCTGCCAACGCCAATTATGTCTGGCGTGCGTACCCCTACCCGTCAGTTCAGCTCCTGCGTACTGATCGAGTGTGGTGACAGCCTGGATTCCATCAATGCCACGTCCAGCGCGATTGTGAAATACGTCTCCCAGCGTGCCGGTATCGGCATCAACGCGGGCCGTATCCGTGCGCTGGGCAGCCCAATTCGCGGCGGTGAAGCGTTCCACACCGGCTGTATCCCGTTCTACAAGCACTTCCAGACAGCGGTGAAATCCTGCTCTCAGGGCGGCGTGCGTGGCGGTGCTGCGACCCTGTTCTACCCAATGTGGCACCTGGAAGTCGAAAGCCTGCTGGTACTGAAAAACAACCGTGGCGTTGAAGGCAACCGCGTGCGTCACATGGACTACGGTGTGCAGATCAACAAGCTGATGTACACCCGTCTGCTGAAAGGTGAAGAGATCACTCTGTTCAGTCCGTCCGACGTCCCGGGTCTGTACGATGCGTTCTTCGCCGATCAGGACGAATTCGAGCGCCTGTACACCCAATACGAAAAAGACGACAGCATCCGCAAGCAGCGCGTGAAAGCGGTGGAACTGTTCTCCCTGATGATGCAGGAACGTGCTTCTACTGGCCGTATCTACATCCAGAACGTTGACCACTGCAACACCCACAGCCCGTTCGATCCAGTGGTTGCGCCAGTGCGCCAGTCTAACCTGTGCCTGGAAATTGCCCTGCCGACCAAACCGCTGGAAGACGTGAACGACCAGAACGGTGAAATCGCCCTGTGTACACTGTCTGCGTTCAACCTGGGTGCGATTAAGAGCCTGGACGAGCTGGAAGAGCTGGCCGTGCTGGCCGTTCGCGCGCTTGATGCCCTGCTGGACTACCAGGATTACCCAATCCCGGCGGCAAAACGCGGTGCAATGGGCCGTCGTACCCTGGGTATTGGCGTGATCAACTTTGCGTACTGGCTGGCGAAACACGGTAAGCGTTACTCCGACGGCAGCGCGAACAACCTGACCCATGAAACGTTTGAAGCTATTCAGTATTACCTGCTGAAAGCCTCCAACGAGCTGGCAAAAGAGCAAGGCGCGTGCCCGTGGTTCAACGAAACCACCTATGCGAAAGGCATTCTGCCGATCGATACCTATAAAAAAGACCTGGATGCGATTGCTAACGAGCCGCTGCACCTGGACTGGGAAGCCCTGCGTGAGTCCATCAAGACGCACGGCCTGCGTAACTCCACGCTCTCTGCCCTGATGCCGTCTGAGACCTCTTCACAGATCTCTAACGCCACCAACGGTATCGAGCCACCGCGCGGCCACGTCAGCATCAAAGCGTCGAAAGACGGTATCCTGCGTCAGGTGGTGCCAGACTACGAGTTGCTGAAAGACAACTACGAGCTGCTGTGGGAAATGCCGAACAACGACGGTTACCTGCAGCTGGTGGGTATCATGCAGAAGTTTATCGACCAGTCGATCTCTGCCAATACCAACTATGACCCGACGCGCTTCCCGTCAGGCAAGGTTCCGATGCAACAACTGCTGAAAGACCTGCTCACCGCCTATAAATTTGGCGTGAAAACGCTGTACTATCACAACACCCGTGATGGTGCGGAAGACGCGCAGGACGACCTGGCACCTTCTATCCAGGACGATGGCTGCGAAAGCGGCGCATGTAAGATCTAATGAAGGGCGGGGATATCCCCGCCTTTATTTCGTAAGACAGGACCCCAATTCATGGCATACACCACCTTTTCACAGACGAAAAACGACCAGCTCAAAGAGCCGATGTTCTTCGGCCAGCCGGTCAACGTGGCACGCTACGATCAGCAAAAGTATGACATTTTCGAAAAGCTGATTGAAAAGCAACTCTCCTTCTTCTGGCGTCCGGAAGAAGTTGACGTTTCCCGCGATCGTATTGATTTCCAGGCGCTGCCGGATCACGAAAAGCATATCTTCATCAGCAACCTGAAGTATCAGACGCTGCTGGACTCCATTCAGGGACGTAGTCCGAACGTAGCGCTGCTGCCGCTGATCTCCATTCCTGAACTGGAAACCTGGGTGGAAACCTGGGCGTTTTCTGAGACGATCCACTCCCGTTCTTACACTCATATCATCCGCAACATCGTGAACGATCCGGCGGTGGTGTTTGACGATATCGTCACTAACGAGCAGATCCAGAAGCGTGCGGAAGGTATTGCGCACTACTACGACACACTTATCGAGATGACCAGCTACTGGCATCTGCTGGGTGAAGGTACCCACAATGTGAACGGTAAAACCGTCACCGTGAACCTGCGTGCGCTGAAAAAACAGCTGTATCTCTGCCTGATGAGCGTGAACGCGCTGGAAGCGATTCGCTTCTACGTCAGCTTCGCCTGCTCCTTCGCGTTTGCCGAGCGCAAGCTGATGGAAGGCAATGCCAAGATCATTCGCCTGATTGCCCGTGACGAAGCCCTGCACCTGACCGGAACTCAGCACATGCTGAACCTGCTGCGCAGTGGCACCGACGACCCGGAAATGGCGGAAATCGCCGAAGAGTGCAAACAGGAGTGCTACGACCTGTTCGTGCTGGCCGCGCAGCAAGAGAAAGAGTGGGCAGATTACCTGTTCCGCGACGGTTCAATGATTGGTCTGAACAAAGACATCCTGTGCCAGTATGTTGAGTACATCACCAACATCCGTATGCAGGCCGTCGGTCTTGACCTGCCATTCCAGACGCGTTCTAACCCAATCCCGTGGATCAACACCTGGCTGGTGTCCGATAACGTGCAGGTTGCACCGCAGGAAGTGGAAGTGAGTTCTTACCTGGTGGGTCAGATTGACGCGGAAGTGGATACTGACGACCTGAGTAACTTCCAGCTCTGATGACACGCGTAACGCTCAGTCTTTCCGGTACAGAAGTGCTGTGCCGGGAAGAGCACCCTTCTCTGCTGGTGGCGCTTGAAGCCCATCAGGTTGAGGTAGAGTACCAGTGTCGTGCCGGGTATTGCGGCTCCTGTCGCTGCCGTCTGGTTGCAGGCCAGGTGGACTGGCTGACTGAACCACTGGCCTTTATCAACGAAGGGGAAATTTTGCCCTGCTGCTGCCGGGCAAAAGGGGATATTGAGATCGAGATGTGATTGTGTCGGGTGGCGCTTCACTTACCCGACCTACAAAACCGCAGTTCGTAGGCCGGGTCAGGCGCAGTCGCCACCCGGCAACTTCAGCGCTTATCCTTCAGAAAGCTCACCGCTTTATCCGGGAAATCCGTAAACAACCCGTCCACACCTGCCTGGTTATACAACACGTCATAAAGCTGATCCACGTTTGTCGCATAGTCCGGCAGCTTATCGGCACGCACCGTATACGGATGCACCTGCATCTTGCTGGCATGCGCCTCTTTCACCATTGCCGTCAGCTTCACGTGACCCGGTGTTGAACCTTCCGCCACCAGCATATGGTAGTCCGGGCCGATACCATCCGCGTACTGCGCAATCTGCTTCATCGCGCCTGGCGTAAACATCCAGTCGTAATTGTAATTCACCCACTTCCCGTCCGGCTGCTTCTCCTGGGTTTCATTCCAGTCGGTGTACGCAATCAACTGCACCAGATTGAGGTTCATCCCCATCTTCGGCTCCAGCTCGGTTTTGATGCGCTTCAGTTCAGCGGCATCAAAACACTGCAGGTAGACCTTGTCCTTCTTGCTGGTGTAGCCATACTGCTTCAGCACTGCCAGCGTTTTCGCGGCAATATCTTTGCCTTCCTGGTGATGGAACCACGGCGCTTTGATTTCCGGGTAGATACCGATATTTTTGCCCGTTGAGTGGTTCAGTCCCTGAACGAACTCAATCTCCTCTTCGAAGGTATGGATGCGGAAATCAGACTTGCCCATCGGGAAACGTCCCGGATAGACCTGCACCTTCTTACCGTCTTTAATCTCGAAGCCTTCGGTAAACTTCAGCGAGCGGATTTCCGCCAGTGTGAAATCAATCGCATAGTAGCGGCCATCTTTACGGGCGCGATCCGGAAAACGTTCGGCCACGTCCGTCACGCGGTCAAGGTAGTGGTCATGCAGAACGACCAGCTGGTCATCCCTGGTCATCACCAGATCCTGCTCCAGATAATCAGCGCCCTGCGCGTAGGCCATCGCTTTTGCCGGCAGGGTATGCTCCGGCAGATAACCGCTCGCACCACGGTGAGCGATCACAATTTTATCGGCTGCCAGCGCAGAGCCCGTCATCAAACCTGCCAGCAGCAGGCCGGTAGTCAGGTGGGTCAATTTCATCATAATTCTCCTTATTGACGACGCGCCTGCACGTCGGCGTGGTGACGTCTTTCCCCAATCATCACGACAACCAGCAGCAGTACCGCCAGCACGCTACCGCCAATCATCACCATAAAGCCGCCGTCCCAGCCGAAGAAGTCAACGGTATAGCCCACGATGGCGCTTGCCGCGACCGAGCCGCCCAGGTAACCGAACAGGCCGGTAAAACCTGCCGCCGTGCCAGCCGCTTTTTTCGGAGCCAGCTCCAGCGCGTGCAGACCAATCAGCATAACCGGGCCGTAAATCAGGAAGCCGATGACAATCATACAGGCCATGTCCACGCCCGGGTTACCCGCCGGGTTGAGCCAGTAAACGACGGTGGCAATGGTCACCAGGGTCATAAAGAAGACGCCCGTCGCACCGCGGTTGCCTTTGAAGACTTTGTCCGACATCCAGCCGCAGATCAGCGTGCCCGGAATACCGGCATATTCATACAGGAAATAGGCCCAGGAGGATTTATCCAGCGCGAAGTGTTTCACTTCTTTCAGGTAGGTCGGCGACCAGTCGAGGATGCCGTAACGCAGCAGGTAAACGAACACGTTAGCCACTGCGATGTACCACAGCAGTTTGTTTGGCAGCACGTACTTCATGAAGATCTGTTTTGCCGTCAGCTCTTCTTCATTTTGTTCGCTGTAATCATCCGGGTAGTCGTTTTTGTACTCTTCAATCGGCGGCAGGCCACAGGACTGCGGCGTGTCACGCATCATCGCAAAGGCAAAAATCGCCACCACGACCGCGCCAAAGGCTGGCATATAGAGTGCGGCTTTCCAGTCGTTAAACCAGGCCATCCCCAGCAGGAACAGCAGTGGCGGAATGCCCCCGCCCACGTTATGGGCACAGTTCCACACGGACACCACGCCGCCACGCTCTTTCTGCGACCACCAGTGCACCATCGTACGCCCGCAGGGTGGCCATCCCATTCCCTGGAACCAGCCGCATAAGAACAACAGCACGAACATAATGGCGATGCTGGAGGTCGCCCACGGCACAAAGCCCATAAACAGCATCACCGCTGCCGCCAGAATCAGACCGGCTGGCAGGAACACGCGCGGATTCGAGCGATCCGACACAGAGCCCATGATGAATTTAGAAAAACCGTACGCGATAGAGATCCCCGACAGCGCGAACCCCAGATCGCCACGTGAAAAGCCCTGCTCCACCAGATACGGCATGGCAAGCGTAAAGTTTTTGCGTACGAGGTAATACGCCGCATAGCCGAAGAAAATCCCGAGAAAGATTTGCCAACGCAGACGGCGGTAAAGCGGATCTATTTCTGCCTCTGGCAGACGCGCCTGATGCGGCGCAGGTTTGAAGATACTGAGCATGACAGCCTCCGTGGCCTATGTATTGAATTTTCGGGGGTTTAACTGCCCCACGACTCCAGAGAGGCGGCGATGTTAAGAAATCACAGTGATTGTTACTGTGAATCAACGCACAGATTGTTACAGAAATATGACAATACGCGCAAAAAAGCGCATGAAATCGCGTTTCACTTTCGAATTGCGCTCGATTATGTTCGAAATCAAACAAACCACAGTTTTGATGTGGCTAAATGGTAAAAAAACGAATACGAGGGAAGACAATGACAATTCACGATCCTCGCTACAGCGATGTGATTATCATTGGTGGTGGTGCGACCGGTGCCGGGATCGCGCGTGATTGCGCACTGCGCGGGTTAAGCGTTACGCTTCTGGAACGTCATGATATTGCGACGGGTGCAACCGGACGCAATCATGGCCTGCTGCACAGCGGCGCACGCTATGCCGTCACCGATGGCGAATCCGCACGCGAGTGCATTGCCGAAAACCAAATCCTCCGACGCATCGCCCGCCACTGCATCGAGCCGACCGACGGTCTGTTCATCACGCTTCCCGAAGACGACCTGGCATTTCAGTCGACGTTTATAACCGCGTGCCGCGCGGCGGGTATTCAGGCTGAAGCTATCGACCCTACCCTCGCGCGTCGTATCGAGCCTTCCGTTAACCCGATGCTGACCGGTGCAGTTAAAGTCCCTGACGGTACCGTTGATCCCTTTCGCCTGACCGCCGCCAATATGCTGGATGCCCGCGAGCACGGGGCGCGTATTCTGACCGGACACCAGGTAACGGGACTGATCCGCCAGGGAAATACCGTCCGTGGTGTACGCGTTTTCGACACGCAATATCAGGAACACAGCGAGTTGTATGCCAGCGTGGTCGTCAATGCCGCGGGGATCTGGGGGCAGCACATTGCGGAATACGCGGAACTGTCCATCCGCATGTTCCCGGCCAAGGGTTCACTGCTGATCCTCGATCACCGAATTAATAACCATGTGATCAACCGCTGCCGTAAACCCTCCGACGCCGATATTCTGGTGCCCGGCGACACCATTTCGCTCATCGGCACCACCTCAACTCACGTCGACTACAGCGAGATCGACGACAACCGGGTAACGGCTGAAGAGGTTGACATTCTGCTTCGTGAAGGGGAAAAACTGGCTCCCGTGATGGCCCAGACCCGCATTCTTCGCGCTTACGCGGGCGTGCGCCCGCTGGTGGCCAGCGATAACGACCCAAGCGGACGCAACGTCAGCCGCGGTATCGTGCTGCTCGATCACGCACAACGTGATGGCATGGACGGTTTTATCACCATTACGGGCGGCAAGCTGATGACCTATCGCCTGATGGCGCAATGGGCCACCGATGCCGTCTGCCGCAAACTTGGCAACACCGGGCTCTGCGTAACGGCGGAGCAACCGTTGCCCGGTTCGCGCCAGACGACCGAAACCACGTTGCAAAAGATCATCTCTCTGCCCGCCCCCCTGCGCGGCTCGGCCATCTATCGCCACGGCGACAGAACGCCGCAGTGGCTGGGTGAAGGGCGTCTTAGCCGCAGCCTGGTGTGCGAGTGTGAAGCCGTTACCGCCGGTGAAGTGCAATATGCCGTGGAGAACCTGACCGTCAATAATCTGCTCGATTTACGTCGCCGCACGCGCGTCGGAATGGGGACCTGTCAGGGCGAACTGTGTGCTTGCCGCGCCGCCGGGCTGCTGCAACGTTTTCACGTCACCACCGCCACCCAGTCGCTTGCACAACTCAGCGATTTTTTAAACGAGCGCTGGAAAGGTATTCAGCCTGTCGCCTGGGGTGATGCCCTGCGCGAAAGCGAGTTTACCCGCTGGGTCTATCAGGGACTTTGCGGTCTTGAGAAGGAACAACACGATGAAATTTGATACCACGATCGTCGGCGGCGGACTGGCGGGTTTACTCTGTGGCATCAGGCTCACGAAACAGGGGCTGCGCTGCGCCATTATCACCCGGGGTCAGAGCGCCCTGCATTTCTCGTCTGGCTCTCTGGATCTGCTGGACGCCGCATACCACGACACGCTGCCGCCAGAACATCCCTATAGCCTGACTGGCATGCACAATATTCCCCACTTCGCCCATGAAGCGGAACGGCTTCTGGCGGAGTGTGGCGCGCGGTTACAGGGCAATGCCCGGCAAAATCATCAGCGCGTCACACCGCTTGGTACCCTGCGATCAGCCTGGCTCAGTCCGGAAGAGGTTCCCGTCGCGCCCGTCAGCGCAGCGCGCGTGCTGGTGGTTGGGATCAGCGGTTTTCTTGATTTCCAGCCCCATCTCGCGGCGGCATCGCTCTGCCAACAAGGCGTTAATGCAGAGACAGCGGAGATAGACCTTCCTGAGCTTGATGTCCTGCGCGACAACCCAAGCGAGTTTCGGGCGGTGAATATCGCCCGGCTGCTGGATAATGAGGACAAATGGCCACTGCTGTATGACGCGCTCAGGCCGCTCGGTGAAAAATGTGACGCGCTGTTTATGCCTGCCTGCTTTGGTCTGACGGACAACCGCCTCTGGCGCTGGCTGTCGGATCGCCTGCCCTGCACTCTCGGCTTACTGCCAACGCTTCCCCCTTCCGTACCCGGCATTCGCCTGCATAACCAGCTTCAGCGCCAGTTTATTGCTCAGGGCGGCGTGTGGATGGCGGGTGACGAAGTGAAAAAAATCACCCTCACGGAGGATGCGGTGAGCGAAATCTGGACGCGCAACCACGGTGATATCCCCCTTCGCACACGATTTGCAGTGCTGGCCAGCGGCAGCTTCTTCAGTAACGGGTTACTGAGCAGCCGCGAGGGCATCCGGGAGGCCATTCTGGGACTGGATGTGCGGCAAAGCCCCTCCCGTGCAGACTGGTATCAGAGTGATTTCTTTGCCCCACAGCCCTGGCAACAGTTTGGGGTCATCGTCGATGAACATCTGCATCCGCAGCTCGCAGGTACCCCCATCAATAATCTCTATGCCATCGGCTCGATTCTGGGGGGTTACGATCCCATCACTCAGGGCTGTGGCGGCGGTGTCTGCGCCGTGACGGCACTCTATGTTGCCGGACAAATCTGCCAATGCGTGGAGGCGGAACAATGAACGATACCCGTTTTGAAAGCTGCATTAAATGCACGGTCTGTACGACGGTCTGTCCGGTCAGCGGCGTGAACCCGAATTATCCTGGCCCGAAACAGGCCGGACCGGACGGGGAACGTCTGCGCCTGAAGGACGGCGCGCTGTATGATGAAGCGCTGAAATACTGCATCAACTGCAAACGCTGTGAAGTTGCGTGCCCGTCGGATGTCAAAATCGGCGATATCATCCAGCGCGCCCGCGCGCGTTATAGCAGCCAAAAACCGACGCTGCGCGATGCCATTCTTAGCCATACCGACCTGATGGGCACGGTGTCGACACCTTTCGCCCCATTGGTGAATGCCGCCACATCGCTGAAACCGGTGCGCCAGTTGCTTGATGCGACGCTTAAGATAGACCATCACCGCAGCCTGCCAAAATATTCTCACGGTACCTTCCGTCGCTGGTACAAGTCCGTGGCGACAGAACAGGCGCAGTTTACCGATCAGGTTGCCTTCTTCCACGGCTGCTACGTGAACTACAACCATCCGCAGCTGGGTAAAGACCTGCTGAAAGTGCTGAACGCAATGGGAACAGGCGTGCAGTTGCTTAACAAGGAGAAGTGCTGCGGTGTTCCGCTGATTGCCAACGGTTTTACCGACAAGGCACGCAAACAGGCCAAAAGCAACGTCACATCCCTGCGTGAGGCGATTGTCGACAAAGGTATTCCGGTACTGGCGACCTCCTCAACCTGTACCTTCACGCTACGCGATGAGTACCCACATCTGCTGGATGTGGATAACAGCGGCCTACGGGAACACATTGAGCTGGCGACACGCTTCCTGTGGCGCAAACTGGACAGCGGACAAACGTTACCGCTCAGGAAATTACCGCTGAAAGTGGTGTATCACACACCGTGTCATATGGAAAAGATGGGCTGGGCGCTCTATACGCTGGAGCTGCTGAGGATGATCCCGGGGCTTGAACTGACGGTGCTGGATTCGCGCTGTTGCGGAATTGCAGGAACCTACGGCTTTAAGCGTGAAAACTACGAAACCTCTCAGGCCATTGGCGCACCCTTGTTCCACCAGATTGAAGAGAGTGGAGCCGACCTGGTGGTGACAGACTGTGAAACCTGCAAGTGGCAGATAGAAATGTCCACCAGCAAGCGCTGCGAACACCCTATCACCCTACTGGCAAAAGCGCTGGGCTAAGTGGTGCCGGGGGAATATGCCCCGGCAACACCGCTTATTCGACAAACAATGACTCAACGATGTTAATCCAGCCGTGATCGCTGGCGACCTCTTTGCCGTTCAGCCAGCGGCGCAGCATGTTCAGCGCCATCATGGCACATACCTCCTGACGCACCACCAGACTGTGGCGGGTGATCCCCATTTTCACCCGCAGTGCATGCGTGCCTTCCGGCGTCGCCAGGGCGAAATTAAGGTGCTCATCATCGACACCGCCCACGGCCAGCGCCAGCCCGGCGAAATGGTTCACCCTGCGCTCAGACGCCCAGCGAGCCGTCTGTGCCAGCGTCTCTTGCTGGAACGGTACAACTTCGCTGGCCAGCAACGGCGCACTGGCACGCGAAAGCTGCAGCGCCAACAGCCCTGCGGTGAACTGCTCACTTAAGGTCACGCTCAGCTGGCGGGATTGCAGATGGCGGGCAATCTGTGCAGGCAACCCTTCCGTCCCTTCAAAGATCAGACTCTCACCCGCCACGCGTTGCACCTCTGGCCATAGCGCCAGCATAGCGGCCTTCTGCGTTGCCGGGCCTGTCAGCTTCAGCTCGATGATTGGCATGGAGGAGCGATACCCCATCGATACGTCCGGCGGCAGCGGCAGGTGGTCAAGACTTTGGGCCAGATCGCTTTCAGAGCGGCCAAAGGTGGTCAGACGCAGGCACAGCGGTGGCTCCGGCAGGGTAAAACGTTCGCGCAGACGCGGCAGAATTTGCTGCTCGACCATCACTTTAAATTCAGACGGCACGCCCGGCGTGAAGAACATCAGACAGCGATTCAGCTTAACGGCAAAACCGCAGGCGGTACCGACGGGATTGTCGATAAGTTCCGCACTGGCCGGAATTTCAGCCTGTTTGCGGTTGCTGGGGGCCATGACGCGCCCACGCTCCGAAAAGAAACGCGCCATCTGCGCCAGCCACGCTTCATGCAGCACCAGCTCTTCGCCTTTGGCCGTCGCGGCAGCCAGCGCGCTGAGATCGTCGCTGGTGGGGCCAAGTCCGCCGTTCACAATCAGCACGTCAGCGTGCTCACTGCGTTCGCGCAGAATATTCACCAGCGAATCAAGATTGTCGCCCACCGTGTTGCGACGCGTTAACGGTAATCCCTGCTCAAAGAATAAATCGGCAAGCCAGGCGGCATTGGTATCAATAATTTGCCCATGCAGCACTTCGTCGCCGGTGGATAACATTTCCACGTTTATCATTGTGTTCTCCCACTTCTATGGTCAAAACACTATAGCGCAATTGATTGCGGGAAGAAGAGAGAAACTGGCGCGACAGAACGCCGCGCCGGAGTGGTTAGAAACCTGCGCTCACACCCACATACGGGCCATCTGCCAGCGCATTGTCACGGTTACCGTCTTTACCCGCCAGGTTCAGATAGCGGTAGCCTGCTTCAATGGTGATTGGACGCATGATAGTCCAGCGCGCACCGGCGTTGGCTTCTTCATAGCTTTCAATGCCGCTGGAGAGTGAATCCGGAGAATAGTAATACTCGCCAAACAGACCGAAGCTGTCGCCAATTTTCCACTGCAGGCCGCCACCGACTGCCGCCGCGTAACCTTCGTCGCCGTCATTCGGATTGGTGTAAACGCCTTTACCGCCCACGGTTGCCAGGAATGGGCCAAGAGGAATGTTCAGACCGAGACCGAGGCTGGCTGCATCGCCGTCGTCATCGTTATGCGTCCAGCCGCCGCTCATCGCCAGACCGGAGGTTTCTGTGCCCATGCCAAAGCCCAGGTGGGTGTAATCCTGACCAGCCGAGCCGTTGATGCTAATGGCGTTAGCCGCCGCAGAAACAAACATCAGGCCGCTGAGGCCCAGTAATGCCACTTTTTTCATTGTCGTGATCCCACACAAATTATTTAGAGATGTCCCAAAAACCGCGAGATTTTAACCTGAGTCAGCCCGGGATCAATGTACTCTGCGTGCGTCAGACAATTAGATTGTAACGATATGATACTTTCCGGTTTTTACATCAGCAGTAAAAACCGCATTTTCACACTCAGTCCCCCCAGGGTTTCACTGCGCGTAAGCTGAAGGTGGCTCCTGTGCAGCCGGGCAATATCACCGGCCAACGCCAGCCCAATCCCCGACCCGGCCACCTCTCCGACGTTGTCCAGCCGGTGAAATGGCTGCATCGCCTGGTGCATCAGATGTTCATCAATCCCCGGGCCACTGTCTTCCACGCGCAGTTCCACCGCTCCGTTATCTGCACGCAGGTAAACCGTCACAATCCCCTGTACCGGGGTGTATTTGATGGCATTCTCCAGCAGGTTGGCACAAAGCTCCCCCAGTAGCACCTCATCGCCATCTATCATGACCGGCTGTTGAACACCCTCATACCCGAGATCAATTGCCTTACTCCGCGCCTGCGCCAGCCTGGAGAAGCAACAATGCTGTACCACCTGAACCAGATCGACAGGCGCAAACTGGCGCTCCCCCTGCTCTTTACACTTCACCGCAGAGAGCTGAAGCAAACGCTCAGTCAGCAGAATGGTGTTATCCAGCGTAACGTTCATCGCCCGCAAACTCTCCTGCCACAACGCCGGATCGTCACGCGTCAGGGCAACCGAAACCTGCGTTTTGAGCACCGCCAGTGGAGTTTTGAGCTGATGAGAGGCATCGGCGTTAAAGCGTTCCTGCCGTGAAAGCACCCCGCGCAGTCTGTCGATATAACGGTTAAACGCGACAATCAGCAGACGCGTTTCTGACCAGGGCAACAGCTCCGGCAGTGGCGCAAGCAGACCAGGTTCACGCCGTACCATCAATGTTGAAAGCTGACGCATCGGACGCAGTACGCGACGCAACAGCCACGCGGTAAGGACGAGCGTCAGGAGCACCAACAGACCCTGAGTGACCCAGGACGAAAAGAGCAACTGGCTGGCAAGATAGCGACGGGACTGGAGCGTTTCGGCGATGTAGATCTCTGCCATCCCCATGATATTGCCCTCATTGACAGGCTGAAGCAGCCGGGCGACGCGGATGGCCTGCCCGCGATACTCCGTGTGATAAAACCATGCCAGCGCCGGATAAAGCGTCGTGCGTGATGTTGCGGGCGGCATCTTCGGCAAATCGTCATAACCGGAGATCACCCGCCCGTCAGGGTCGACCACTTTGTAGTAAAGCCGGTCATTCATATTGAGTTCAAAACTGTCGAGCACCACCCAGGGAACGTTGACCTCCAGCCTGCCGTTATGCACCACCAGCCGCTCTGATACCGTGCGGGCAGAGGATAACAGCGTTCGATCATAAGCCTGAGTAGCCGCCTGTAGTGCGCTGACGTAGCTGTTAAAGGCCGAGAGTCCCCACAGCAACAGCAGTGGCAACCCCAGAAAGAGCAGCAATTGCAGGTAAAGAGACTGCGGTTTAACCCACTTCATCGCCACACTCCAGAACGTAACCCAGCCCTCTCAGCGTGATTATCCGTACCCCGCTGCCGCTCAGTTTTTTACGCAAGCGATGAATATAGAGATCAATACTCTCCGGGCTCACGTCGTCGTTCAGGCTGAACACCTGATCAAAAAGCTGTTGGCGGGAGACGGGCCGTGTTCGGCGGTACATTAATACTTTTAGTAAAGAGAGCTCGCGCGGCGTCAGCGAGAGCGGCTCATCGCGCAGCAGAAAGAAACCGTCGTCATCGTACTCCAGCTCTCCCAGACGCTGGCGCTCCAGGGTTCGGCCTTCACTTCTGCGCAGCAGCGCACGCAGGCGCGCGTCAAGCTCCTCCAGTTCGAAAGGTTTCGGCAAATAATCATCCGCCCCGGCATTGAGTCCTTTCACCCTGTCCGCCACGTTGCTACGGGCGGTCAGGAACAGCACCGGCAGCGTTTGTCCGCGCTTTCGCAGACGTTGCACCACCTCCAGACCGTCAAAACCAGGCATCCCGATATCGAGGATAGCCACCGCATAGCGTTCCCCCTGCAGGAGATGGTCAGCCGCACGCCCGTCGCTCACACAGTCCACGGCAAAGCCTCCCTGTACCAGCGCCTTCTCCAGCCAGTGAGCCAGCTCGTGATTATCTTCTGCCAGTAAGAGACGCATATCACATCCTGTAAAGTTCGTGTGGCATTGAAAGGGAAATGAAAGGTTAATGTTTTAACAATCACGCAACGGAATCGCCACAAGGCGGTTCACATAATCAAAAAAAACACCCGTACCCGTCATCCTGCGTGAGGATAAACGATGAAAAAACAATTACTTTCGGCCTTTGCTGCAAGCGTATTCATGATGAGTGCCTCTGTCGTCCAGGCGCAAGATGCGCCGTCCCGTACCGAGTGTATCGCTCCGGCCAAACCCGGCGGCGGTTTCGATCTCACCTGCAAACTCATCCAGGTTAGCCTGCTGGAGACTGGCGCTATCAAAAAGCCGATGCGCGTAACGTATATGCCTGGCGGCGTGGGTGCAGTGGCCTATAACGCCATCGTGGCGCAACGCCCGGCTGAAGCGGGCACTGTGGTTGCCTTTTCCGGTGGTTCACTGCTGAACCTGTCGCAGGGTAAATTTGGCCGCTATGGCGTCGATGACGTGCGCTGGCTGTCTACCGTCGGCACGGATTACGGCATGATTGCCGTGCGGGCAGACTCCCCGTGGAAATCGCTGAAAGACTTGCTGACCGCGATGGAAAAAGATCCCAACAGCGTGGTGATTGGCGCAGGGGCGTCTATTGGCAGCCAGGACTGGATGAAAGAGGCACTGCTGGCGCAACAGGCAAAGGTCGACCCACACAAGATGCGCTACGTCGCATTTGAAGGCGGCGGTGAACCGGTCACGGCGCTGATGGGTAACCACGTGCAGGCGGTATCCGGCGATCTCAGTGAAATGGTGCCTTACCTGAGCGGAGATAAAATTCGCGTGCTGGCGGTCTTCTCCGACAACCGTCTGCCCGGCCAGCTGGCAAACGTCCCTACCGCAAAAGAGCAGGGCTATGACCTGGTCTGGCCGATTATCCGTGGCTTCTTTGTCGGGCCAAACGTCACCGACGCTGAATACCAGTGGTGGGTGGACGAGTTTAACAAGCTCCAGCAAACCGAGGAGTTCAAAAAACAGCGCGATTTGCGCGGGCTGTTTGAGTTCAACCTGAACGGCAAACAGCTGGATGAGTATGTCAAAAAGCAGGTGAATGACTACCGCGAGCAGGCGAAAGCCTTTGGTCTGGCGAAATAACCGGAGGCGCTATGAGCGATCGTATTTTTGCCGGGATATGGCTGCTGCTCTGCACTGGCGGGTTATTCGTTGCCTGGCAAATCCACAGCGAATACAGCTATGAACCCGTGGGGCCACGCCCCTTTCCGATGGGCATTGTCGGCCTGATGCTGCTCTGCTCGGTGGCCCTGTTACTGCGCCATCCTGATACCGTGGACTGGCCGCCACGCCGTACTCTGCAACGCCTGCTGGTCATGGTGGTTGTGCTGCTGATGTACGCGTGGGGGTTTGAGTGGCTCGGCTTCCCGATTGCCACCGCCATTCTGACGATGGTGATCGGCATGTTGTTTAACGCCACGCTGCCTGCGGCGGGAATTTCGGGGGCGATGCTGGGCATTTTACTGTGGTACGCCTTCGACCGCCTGCTGGACGTGACGTTACCCCTTGGGGCATGGTTTAACTAACGGAGCTCGCTATGGATACCTGGATTTATCTCTCTCAGGGGTTCGCTGTGGCGATGACCCCGGAAAACCTGGTGATTGCCCTGATCGGCTGCTTTGTCGGAACGATTGTGGGCCTGTTGCCTGGCCTGGGGCCAATTAACGGCGTCGCGATCCTGCTGCCGCTGGCGTTTGCCCTGCACCTGCCTGCGGAATCCGCACTGATCCTGCTGGCAACGGTCTACATCGGCTGCGAATACGGTGGCCGCATCTCGTCGATCCTGCTGAACGTGCCAGGCGATGCAGCGGCCATTATGACCGCGCTGGACGGTTACCCGATGGCGCAACAGGGACGCGGCGGCGTGGCGCTCTCTATTTCTGCCGTCAGCTCATTCTTCGGGTCGCTTATCGCCATTGGCGGCATCATTCTGTTCGCCCCTGCGCTGGCCCAGTGGTCACTGGCGTTTGGCCCTGCAGAATATTTTGCACTGATGGTGTTCGCTATTGCCTGTCTCGGCAGCATGATGGCGCAAAACCCACTGAAATCGTTTTTATCTGCGCTGATTGGCTTAGGGCTAGCCACCGTCGGAGTGGATGCCAACACCGGGGTTTATCGTTTTACCTTCGACAGCGTTCACCTGTCCGATGGCGTGCAGTTTATCGTTGTCGTGATTGGTTTGTTCTCGGTCTCGGAAATCTTACTGATGCTGGAGCATACCAGCAGCGGGCAAACGCTGGTACGTAAAACCGGGCGGATGCTTTTTAATGCCAGAGAGGGAGCGCAGTGCATTGCCACGACGCTGCGCTCGTCAGTCATTGGCTTCTTCGTTGGTATTTTACCCGGTGCCGGAGCCACCATTGCCAGCGCCATCACCTACATGACCGAGAAAAAGCTCAGCGGCAATAGCGACAGCTTCGGCAAAGGGGATATTCGTGGCGTCGCCGCCCCGGAAGCGGCCAATAATGCCTCGGCCTGCGGTTCATTTATTCCGATGTTGACGCTTGGTGTACCGGGCTCTGGTACCACAGCGGTGATGATGGGCGCACTGACGCTCTATAACATCACCCCCGGCCCGGCGATGTTTACTGAACAGCCGGATATTGTCTGGGGTCTGATTGCTGCGTTGCTGATCGCCAACGTGATGTTGCTGGTGATGAACATCCCGCTGATTGGCCTGTTCACCCGCATGTTGACCATTCCGCTGTGGTTCCTGGTTCCCGCCATCGCAGCCGTTTCTGCCGTCGGGGTATATGCAGTACACAGCACCACGTTCGATCTGGTGCTGATGGTGCTTCTTGGCGTGCTGGGCTACATCCTGCGCAAGATGCACTTCCCGATGTCACCGCTGATTTTAGGTTTTGTGCTGGGGGAAATGCTGGAACAAAACCTGCGCCGCGCCCTCTCCATCAGCAACGGCAACCTGTCGATTCTGTGGGACAGTAGCGTGGCGAAAGTGCTGCTGGCGATGGCGATAATGGTGATTGTGGTGCCGCCGGTGTTGCGCCTGTTGCGCAGACGCCAGCGCAAACCGCAGCCGGAAGGGGGGTGATTACCCCTTCGACTGATCATTCACCCACTGTGTTAACGCCTGGCGGGATATTTTAATCCCGCCATTTTTTAGCCCGGCCGGTAGTGCCAGCCAGCGCACCGGCTGCTGAAAACGCGCCAGCTTATCCCGAACCCAGTCAGGAAACAGCGTAATGTCCGTTCCCGGTTCACACTCCACCACCGCAACAGGGCGCTGGCCGAATTCAGCGTCGTCCAGCGGGACGATGAACACCTGGTTTATCTGCGGATGGGTGGCAATGACACGCTCAAGCGTTTCTGGCTGGATCCCCTCCCCACCGCTGAAAAAGAGATTATCCATACGCCCGAGGATCGTCAGGCGGCCATCGCGCAGTTCACCGCGATCGCGGGTGGCAAACCAGCCCTGCGCATTCGTCAGCGGAAGCAACGCCCCATCCCGCCAGTAGCCTGCAGCCATGCTTTGCGCATTAAGCCAGATTTCCCCTTCCACTACCTGCACATTTCTGCCCGGTAGCGCACAGCCGACATCCGGCTCACCGTCTGCCTCTTTGGCACACACGGTGGAAGCAAACTCCGTCAGACCGTAGCCACAGAAAGTACGAATGCCCTGCTCGCGGGCCTTTTGCGTGAGTTCAACGGGGATCGCCGCGCCGCCAAGCAGCACAGCTTTCAGCGCGATACGCTGGTTCGCATTGAGCAGACGCCAGAGCTGCGTCGGCACCAGCGAGGCGTGAGTACACCCCTGCAGCGCCTGCTCCAGGGGTTGTTTTTCGCGTACGGTTAACCGCGCACCAGCCTGCAGCCAGCGCCATAAAATGCCCTGACCGGAGACATGAAAAAGCGGCAGTGACAGCAGCCAGTCATCGTTATCACGGTAAGGCATCAGCGCCAGAACACCTTTGGCACTGGCAAGGTGTGCTGCACAGGTATGCACCGCCGCCTTAGGCAACCCGGTAGAGCCGGACGTCAGCGTCATGGAGGCCAACCGCTCCGGCTGCCACGACGCGACATATTCGCCTGGCTGTGCGGCCATCTGCAACGCAGTAAGCCCTTCGTAGATGCCGTCCAGCACCAGCGCAAAGCGCAGCGTCATCTGCGGCAGCAACACGTCCAGCAACGGACGCGGTAGCTGTGGGTTAACCGGAAGAATACGCGCCCCACACTGGAGCAGTGCCAGCCACGCGAGCAACGTCTGCGGGTGGTTGTGGGCGAGCAGCATGACACCATCACCTTCCTGCACACCCTGATGGTGAAAACCTGCTGCAAGGCCATCCACGCGATCGCCCAGTTGTTGCCAGGTGAGCGTCTCTTCGTCCAGGCGCAGCGCCGGTTTCCCTGGGCATTGTGCGCGCCAGTGCCGCCACGGCCAGTCGGTAAAACTCACCACAGCGGCTCCAGCGCCTCAACGCCAGGACACGGCAGCGTACTGTCCGGCCACTGGCGGATAAGCTGGGTTTGCATCAGGTTCAGCGTGTCCAGGCCAGGCAGGGTATCCGGCGTTAACCACGCGGCAATGCGTGCCAGCTGTGTCAGCCCAAGGCTGGATTCGATGGACGAACTGATCACCGCCGTCAACCCTAACGCATGGGCTGCAGCCACCTGCTCGCGCACTTTCGCCAGACTGCCGGTCAGCGTCGGTTTAATGACCACCGCACTGACGCCCGGTTCAGCGACGAACTCGAAATCAGTCTCACGCAGACTTTCATCCCAGGCGATAGCAATACCCGTTTCACGGGCAAAAACGCGGGAGTCCTCACGGGTTTTGCACGGTTCTTCCAGAAACGCAATACGGTTGCGGTATGCAGGGTTGACGTATTTGGCGAACTGCTGCGCCTTGAGCGGCGTCCAGGCGCGGTTGGCATCCAGACGCAGGTGCAGGTCAGGGATCGCTTCCAGCAGCAAGTTCGCCACCATGCCGTCACGCACCGCCTCGTAGAGGCCGACTTTGATTTTCGCCACTTTCTCACCTGGCATGGCGGAAAGCAGCGCGAACAGCTCATCCGGATCGCCGGTACAGAGCGGTGCGGCACGGTAATTCGCCTTTTCAGGCAAACTACCGTCAAGCTCCGCCAGTGCGCAGCTGATGCCAAAAGCTACAGAAGGCACATCTGGCAGCGCTGGGTTAGCCCCTTCGCGCCATTCGCTCGCCCACGCCATCAGTTCGGCCTGAGCCTCCTCCAGTGTCTCCAGGCTAAAGCCCGGCAGGGGCGAGATCTCCCCCCACCCTTCCTGCCCATCCTGCTGCAGGTGGATAAACACACCGTCACGGGTTTTTAACCGCCGTTCACGCAGCACCACGCCCGCGTCCATCGGTATCTGCCAGCGGTAAACCTGCGCGCGACGCATTACGGGTTCCGTTTGTATTTGCTGAAGTCCGGCTGGCGTTTTTCGTTAAACGCGTTGCGTCCTTCCTGACCCTCTTCGGTCATGTAGAACAGCATGGTGGCATTACCCGCCAGCTCCTGCAGACCCGCCTGACCATCGCAGTCGGCGTTCAGGGCGGCCTTCAGGCAACGCAATGCCATAGGGCTGTTTTGCAGCATCTCACGACACCAGCGCACGGTCTCTTTTTCGAGGTCGGCAATCGGTACCACGGTGTTAACCAGGCCCATGTCCAGCGCTTCCTGGGCGTTGTACTGACGGCACAGGAACCAGATTTCACGGGCTTTTTTCTGCCCGACAATGCGCGCCATATAAGAGGCACCCCAACCGCCGTCGAAGGAACCCACTTTCGGGCCGGTCTGGCCGAAGATAGCGTTTTCTGCGGCAATGGTCAGGTCACACATCATATGCAGCACGTGGCCGCCACCAATGGAGTAACCAGCCACCATCGCCACAACTGGTTTTGGACAGGTGCGGATCTGGCGCTGGAAATCGAGCACGTTCAGGTGATGCGTACCCGCGTCATCCTGATATCCGCCGTAGTCGCCGCGTACTTTCTGATCGCCACCGGAGCAGAACGCTTTGTCACCTTCACCGGTCAGAACGATCACGCCAATGTTGTCGTCGTAGCGCGCATCTGCCAGCGCCTGAATCATCTCTTTTACGGTCAACGGGCGAAACGCGTTACGCACCTGCGGACGGTTGATGGTGATTTTGGCAATGCCGTCCGCGGATTTATGGTAACGAATGTCGGTGTAGCCTTCAGAGCAGTCTTGCCATTCAACCGGTGCATACAGCATTTGTTCATCAGGATAGATCATAGAGTGTCCTTTATTCGAAGACGCAGTATCTGAGCCAGACTCGCGGCAACTGCCCCCGGATTTTCCCGGTGGGCGTTGTGTCCGGCATGAGGGATCACATGGCGCATGGCGTTCAGTTCCGCAGCAATGGCCGCGAACTTTTCATCACGTTCACCATATAAATAGTAAAAAGGGAAATCGCGCGTGCTCAGCGCCGCACGTAAATCTGGCTGCACGGCCAGTGAGGTAGCCTCAAGCATCATCGCCAGCATCGTGCCGCTGTTCTGGCTGCGCAGGGTAACAAGCGCCCTGCGCTGCATGTCCGTCAGGGAAGCAAACACGGGCTGTTGATACCAGTCGGTGAAGACGTTACCCAGCGCTTCAGTGCGAAAACGCGTTGCCCAGTGCCGATCGGAGCCGAGCCGAATACGTCGCGCATCGGCATCCTGCAGGCCTGGATGTCCGCCTTCCACCACCACACCGCACAGCCCAGCTGGCTGCTGACAGGCATGGAACATCGCAATGCGGCCACCGAGGGAGTACCCCACCAGCCAGTAGTTAAGTATGTTGTAACTAAGCAGGGTTCGGGTGAGTACATTGCTCATCGCGTCGAACCCCGTCACAGCAATACCGGCAGAGCCACCGTGTCCAGGCAGATCGAGGTATAACCGGGGATAATCGCTGAGCGTCTCCCCGACTGTCTGCCATTCACGACAATCCCCGGAAAAACCGTGCAAAAAGACCAGCCAGGGGTAGCCTGGCTTTCCGGGCTGTTGCACTCCAGAGAGGATCACAGATGGCTTACCTGTGCCAGCAGGGTTTGCAACCGTTGTGCGCCGTCTGAATCGTTCACCACCAGCTCAATGAGTGTTGCCCCCGGCTGTCGCCAGGCAGTGCTCAGTGCAGCATCCAGCGCTTCCCAGTTTTCCGGGCGATGGTATTTCAGGCTGAACATCGCTGCAGCATGTTCGAACTGCACGTTCTGCGGCATCAGGTAGAAGCGCTCACGTTCGCTCTGCGGCGTTGGCAACAGGGAGAAAATCTGCCCACCATTGTTGTTGACCACTATCAGCACAAACGGTGCCGAGACCTGACGCAGCAACGCCAGCGAATTAAGGTCATACAGCGCGGAGAGATCGCCCACGACAGCCAGCGTCGATTTCGCACTGGCGCGCTGAACACCTGCCGCCGTAGAGATCAGCCCGTCAATGCCGCTGGCACCACGGTTGCTGTAAACCGGATAACCCGCAGGCAGCTTCGAGAACGCATCAATCAGACGCACCACCAGACTATTGCCGACAAACAGCTGCCCTTGCTCTGGCAGATACTGACGAATTCGGTGCGCCAGCTCTGCTTCACCAAAACCTTCGCACTGCGCTTTGGTGAGCTCCCACGCCTGACGTGAAAGTTCCGGGACTTCAACCGCCCAGGGTTTGCGTTTTTCAGCCGGATGCAGGGCAAGCCAGGCGTCAATCTCGCTGACCAGACGGCGACCGCGGTGGTGCGCCGGATCGAGCCGCCCTTCCAGCGGATCGACCAGCCAGTACTCCTCCGGCTCGCAGGCCGCCTGCCACTGGAGTAACCGCTTACCGGTCAGACTCGCCCCCAGTTGAACCACAATCTGTGCCTGTGAAAGCTCTGTCACCGCTTTTATGTTACCCAACCAGAGGTCGGCGCAGGGCAGAGGTTGACCCGTCTGGGAAAGGACGTCGCCAATCAGTGGCCAGCCGAGGGTTTGCGCCCATTCCGCAACCAGCTTGCCTTCTGCAGCACTCATACGCCCGGCAATAATCACGCCGCGCTTTTGTCGCCAGAAGAACCAGTCGCGTTGTTTTGCACTTTCCAGATGCGTCTGTTCGCGCAGCCACGGTTTTTCGTCGTGCCACCAGTCACCGAGGGCGTGCTGCCAGTCAAGACCTGTGTCGTCCATTTCGCCGTACAGTGGCTCGGCAAACGGACAGTTGATATGCAGTGCACCGCTGCGCAATGTCTCCATTGCGTGATCGAGCGTCGACACCAGCCAGCGTGCCGGAATGTCCTGAGTCGGGCGAGGTAACGACACCGTCTGTGAGGGGTGCGAGGCAAAGATGCCCGGCTGACGAATGGCCTGATTGGCACCACAGTCGATAAGCTCTGGTGGGCGGTCAGCCGTCAGTACGATCAGTTTTTCACCGGTTAACCCGGCTTCAATAATTGCCGGATAGAGGTTCGCAACCGCCGTGCCGGAGGTGACAATCACCGCCACCGGTTCTTTACTGACTTTCGCCAGGCCTAACGCCAGATGGCCCAGGCCGCGTTCATCAAAATGGGTGTGGTGAATAAATGCCCGGTTTTCAGCCGCCGCCAGCGTCAGCGGTGTGGAGCGAGAGCCCGGTGCAATACACACGTGCCTGACGCCACGGCGAGTCAGGGCTTCAAGGATCACCGTCGCCCAGCGTCGGTTAAAAGAACTTACTGACATGAGATTGTCCGGTATCAAGAATGCGACACAGTATAAATAATAGAAAAATTTGGAATTTTGATATGAATCGGGAATGCACGAATCAGTATTAATCCCTAAGGAGCAGAGAACGCAGCCCAGCGGCTTTGTTTTCTATCTCCTGCCACTCTTGTTCCGGGTCAGACCCGCTGACAATTCCCGCCCCGGCGTAGAGCCGCAGCGCAGCGTCGTGGACGCGCGCAGAGCGTAATGCCACGCAGAACTCACTTTGGTCGGGCGATAAATACCCGGCAGATCCGGCGTACCACTCGCGGTCGAAGGGTTCAACGCGATGAATAAACTCACGCGCCGCCTGGCGCGGCAGCCCGGCGACGGCAGCCGTTGGCTGCAGAACATGCAGACATTGTTCATCATCCGCATGTTTTAGCTCAGTCCAGATGCAGCGACGCAAATGCTGCACCTTACGCAGCCGCACAACCTGAGCTGGCAACACCTCCAGCGTATGGGTATGGTGTTGTAATCGCTCGCAGATATCCTCCACGACCAGCATATTTTCACGCTGATTTTTGTCGTCTTTCATCAGCCATTCGCCCAGACGCTGCGCCTGTTTATCATCGCTATGGCTGCTCACTGTTCCCGCCAGAGCCTCGGTACGCAATAACGTACCGCGACGCCGCCACAGTCGTTCGGGCGTGGAGCCGAGAAAAGCGTTACCGGCATCGAATACCATGCAGAAATGGTAGCAGTTTAAATTCAGGGCGCGACTCGCCGCCATCAATGCGACAGCGTTAACCGGCTGATTGAACTGCAAATCGGTTGCCCTGGCGAGCACCACCTTTTCAAAATCGCCGCGGGCGATGGTCTCTGTTGCCTGGCGGATAAGACGTAACCATTCTGATTTTTGCGGCTGATGCGTTTCCTGCATAACCTGAACCGACAGCGGGCGAATCGGTCTGGCATCACGGAGCTGTTGTAAAAAGTCCAGCGCGGCGCGGGCATCGTCCTGGAGCGAGCTGTCGCTCCACAGCTGAAGGCGTAAGGTGGCAACCCCGGCAAAACGCCGCCAGAGCAGACGCGGTAAAAACAGACTGCCCTGCTCCGGGTTAAAGGCGTTAAGGCCGCAGATTCGGGTGTCATGTGCCGCATTGTGCGT
Organism: Enterobacter cloacae complex sp. 2024EL-00214; assembly: GCF_043945575.1. Lineage (NCBI taxonomy): Bacteria > Pseudomonadati > Pseudomonadota > Gammaproteobacteria > Enterobacterales > Enterobacteriaceae > Enterobacter > Enterobacter cloacae complex sp. 2024EL-00214. Next base: position 177,802 of record NZ_JBIMRC010000002.1, read on the forward strand.
GTGTAAAAACCGCGAAGCAGAGGCCAGGAATGAAAAATGGGTGACGGCACCGAGTGCGGCCAGTTCCTCATCACCGTTACGCTGCTGCCAGTAAAACTGAGGGTAACAGGACTGAACGCCTAACCAGGCCAGAGGGTCAAACGCGTCGTTTAACGGGAAAGAGACGTCGAAATGGCATAAACCCGCTGTAGCAGGTAACGCATGCGCAAGCTGACTGCGCAGACGTTCCAGCGCGATGGAAATCGAATGCACGCGAACCTCTCCCTGTTAAAACCTCATATTATACGGGGTACTGACCATAAATAGCAGTACCCATGTATAGGGAGCGGTTAACGGTTTGCATCAACACATTAGCGGCGAGCTAAAAGCAACCCAAGCACCAGCCCAACGGCTGCACCAACGCCAATACTATGCCAGGGGTTTTCATGTACGTAGTCATCGGTACGGTAAACCGCACGTTTTGCACGGTAGTAATAGGTATCGGACGCCTGGCTGACGCGTGATTTCACCTCATGCAGTGCCTTTTCGGCGCGCTCTTTTAGCTCGATATACTTCTGGTCGGCCGGATCGCCCGACGAACGCAACACCTCTTCCAGGGTTTCGCTCAGCAAGGCGAGGTCGTCATCGATACGGGTATCCCAGGATTGAAATGACATATTTTTCTCCATGTTAGTACACCAGTCCGCTAACTATAGCCAACCACACATCATTACGCCTGCTTCATCTCCCGCGCCATTCCGATGTGTGGAATGCCATCTTCGTCATACACGTCCGTCACAGGAGTAAACCCGAAGTGACCATAGAAGGGCTGTAGGTGCGCCTGCGCCCCCAGATATAACGCCTTGTCCGGCCACTGTTTTTGGCAGGCATCCAGGGTTTTCTCCATCAGCTGATAACCCAGTTTTTCACCCCGTGCGCGGCCGCTGATGATGACGCGGCCAATGACGACAGGCTCAAAATCGTCCTCACTTTTCAGGATCCTCGCATACGCGACCAGTTCGTTATCCCGCCAGCCGAGGATATGGCGGTTTTCCCCGAGCAGGTCATCACCATCGATGTCCTGGTACGGACAGGTTTGCTCGACAACAAACACTTCGCAACGCAGTTTGAGCAGCGCATAAAGGGAATGAATAGTCAGTTCACTATGGTGTAAATCTTGCCACTGGATCATGTCTGTCTCCTTCCTGGGTTTCCTCACGTTATACTAGACCCCTCCCCATTCGGCAAAGGGCTGATTGCGTTATGGAACTGATTTTTCTGGGTACGTCTGCTGGCGTGCCAACCCGCTCACGGAATGTGACCGCGATCCTGCTGGATTTGCAGCACCCAACCCGTGGCGGGTTGTGGCTATTTGACTGCGGCGAAGGAACACAGCATCAGCTGTTACGCACCACTTACCACCCGGGTAAGCTGGATAAAATCTTTATCACCCATCTGCATGGCGATCACCTGTTCGGCCTGCCTGGCCTGCTGTGCAGCCGCTCGATGGCCGGGAACCCCAACCCCCTGACCATTTACGGGCCTGCGGGTATTCGTGAATTTGTTGACACCACGCTGCGCCTGAGCGGTTCGTGGACAGATTATCCGCTGGAAGTGGTTGAGATTGCCGAAGGCTGGGTCTATGACGATGGGTTTTATAAAATCGCTGTCCAGCCGCTTAACCACCCGGTGGAGTGCTACGGCTACCGCATAGAGGAATATGACAAACCAGGTACGCTTAACGCTGCCGCGCTCATGGCCGATGGCGTTAAGCCCGGACCGCTGTTCCAGCGTCTGAAGCTGGGCGATACCGTCACGCTGGAAGACGGACGAAGGGTAAACGGGCGGGATTACCTTTCCGCGCCACAGCCGGGTAAGAAACTGGCGATTTTCGGCGACACAGCACCTTGCCCATCCGCCCTCCATCTGGCCCGGGGAGTGGATGTGATGGTGCATGAAGCCACGCTGGAAACGGCGATGGAAGAGAAAGCTAACGGTCGCGGTCATAGCTCAACGCGTCAGGCCGCACAGCTTGCCCGTGAAGCGGACGTCGGGAAATTGATCATCACCCATGTCAGCTCGCGCTATGACGCCCGGGGCTGTGAAAGCCTGCTGGCGGAATGCCGGGAGCTGTTCTCAGAATGTGAGCTGGCCGAAGATTTCACTCAGGTCAGCGTTTAGTCCTTCATTTTTTCCTCAGGATGCCGATAACGATTAAAAGGCCAGCATTTCACTTGAGGGTAGAATGGATAATTTCCAGAAAGATATTGATGACAGGGCGAATCTCACCCTGTCGAACCGTTTTGAACTGTTGCTGTTTCGCCTCGGCACCTCTCTGAACGAAAACAAATCCGAACTGTTTGGCATTAACGTCTTTAAGCTGCGAGAAATTGTGCCAATGCCGGAGTTCACAAAACCCGCTGGCATGAAGTCACCACTGATGGGGATGGTCAATATTCGCGATCAAGTGATCCCGGTAATTGACCTGGCCGCTGTCGCCGGTTGCAAGCCAACAACCGGACTGAACATTCTGCTGATCACGGAATATGCCCGCAGCGTACAGGCGTTTGCCGTGGAGTCTGTCGAAAATATTATGCGTCTGGACTGGAAGCAGGTTCACGCCGCAGAAACCGCCGTCAGCGGACGTTACATCACCAGTATTGCCTGCCTGGACGAAAAGACTGATACCAACGATCTGGCAATGGTGCTGGACGTTGAGCAGATCCTGTATGACATCACGCCGGCCAATCACGATTTGCACGCCACCAATCTGAAGACCACCAAATTCAACATTAAGCCAGGTGCCGTCGCGATTGTCGCGGAAGATTCCAAAGTGGCGCGCTCGATGCTGGAAAAAGGTCTGGAAGCGATGGAAATCCCGGCGCAACTGCATATCACCGGTAAAGACGCGTGGGAAAAAATCGGTGTCCTGGCGGCACAGGCTCAGGCAGAAGGTGTGCCAATCACCGATAAAATCGCCCTGGTACTGACCGACCTCGAAATGCCGGAGATGGACGGTTTTACGCTGACGCGCAAAATCAAAACTGACCCGGTACTGAAAGATATTCCGGTGGTGATCCACTCTTCTCTGTCTGGCAACGCCAACGAAGACCATATTCGTAAGGTGAAGGCCGACGGTTACGTAGCGAAGTTTGAGCTGAACGAGCTGTCATCGGTGATTGAGGAAGTGCTGGACCGTTCGATGAAGAAGATTGACGGGCCGCTGATTAGCAGGAAGCAGCTGGCTTAAGTTCGTGCGGGCTGGTGCCCTCCCCCCGGCCCTCTCCCACAGGGAGAGGGCGAAAAGCATAAAAAAACCCGCCGAGGCGGGTTTTTTGCTTTCGCCTTACATCAGCGGCATCGCGTGTTGCACGATGGTGATCAGCGGCTGCGGGTAGATACCGAAGATCAGCACCAGCAGCGCGGAGATCAGCACCACAATCCCCCCGGCGCTGTACTGCCAGTTGGTTGGTGCATCGCGGTTGAGCTGCTGAGGCGCGCTCAGGTACAGGCTCACGGCAACGCGCAGGTAGTAGTACAGACCAATCGCGGAGCCAATAACCACCGCAGCGGTCAGCCACCACAGGTGCGCCTGCACACCAACAGCCAGCACGTAGAACTTACCGATAAAGCCCAGCGTCATCGGGATACCCGCCAGAGAGAGCATCATCACGGTCATTACCGCGGACAGAATCGGACGGTGCCAGAACAGACCACGGTAGGAGAACAGTGAATCCGCATCCGGACCACGGTACGGGCTGGACATCAGGCTCACTACGCCGAACGCGCCGAGGCTGCTGAACAGATAACCGGCCAGATACACACCAACGGTTTCCATCGACATCTCACCGCTCTGCAGCGCAATCAACGCCACCAGCAGGTAGCCCAGGTGAGAGATAGAGGAGTAGCCCAGCAGACGTTTGATGTTGGTCTGGCTCAGCGCCATCAGGTTACCGAAGATGATGGAAGCAAATGCGATAATGCCCAGCACTACGCGAACCGCTTCGCTATCACCCACCGGAGCGTACAGGAACAGACGCATCACCACGCCGAAGATAGCGATTTTGCTCGCCGTCGCCAGGAAGGTGGAAACCGGAGCCGGAGCACCCTGGTATACGTCTGGCGTCCACAGGTGGAACGGAACCAGAGACAGTTTAAAGCCGAGACCGACAATCATCATGCCCAGACCCGCCAGCAGCAGCGGTTCGTGCAGCATGCCGTCGCCGAGGCTCTTACCGAGCGCCACGAAGGAGAGGTTACCGGACTGTGCATACAGCAGCGCAATACCGAACAGCAGGAAGGACGATGCAGCCGCAGACAGGATCGTGTACTTGATACTCGCTTCCAGAGAACGCTTCTGACGGAAGGCGTAACCAATCAGGCCGAACAGCGGCAGAGAGATAAGCTCAATACCGAGGAACAGCGCAGCCAGGTGGTTCGCATTCGCCAGCAGAATGCCGCCCAGTGCGGCAATCAGTACCAGCAGGTAAAACTCTTCTTTGTTGTCGTTGTAGCCTTCGAGCCACGGGTACGCGAAGGTACAGGTTGCCAGGCTCGCCAGCAGCACCAGACCGGTGTACAGCATGGCATAACCGTCAACACGCATCAGCGGGGTGACATCCATCGCCCCTGCCTGGCCAACAAACCAGAGAGAAACCAACGCAGCGTTCAGGCCCAGAACGGACAGGGTCGCATTCAGGAAGTGATTGCGTCGCCACGCAATGGAGAGCATCACAACCACCACCGTCAATCCGACGATCAGCAGCGGTAGCAGCGCGATCAGTTGTTGTGGAGTTAAAGTCATGAGCGAATTACTGCCTTGTAGTAGAAACAGAATTAACAAACCACTGCTGGATATTGCTCATCGCGGAATGCGAGGTATCCAGAATCGGCTGCGGGAAGAAGCCCAACAGCACCAGCAGTACGACCAGCAGCAGGATGATGAACAGCTCACGCAGCGACATCCCCGGCAGTTCTTGTGCAGCAATTTCGCTCTTCGCTTTACCGAAGTAAGCACGGTGCAGCATCGCCAGCGAGTAAACGGAAGCGAACACCAGACCAAACGTGGAGATCACGGTAATTGCCGGAACAACCTTGAAGCTGCCGAACAGAATCATGAATTCGCCAACGAAGTTACCGGTGCCAGGCATACCCAGAGTGGCAACCGCGAAGAACATAGACATCGCTGGCAGCCATTTCATTTTGCCCCACAGGCCACCCATCATACGCATGTCACGGGTGTGCAGACGTTCGTACAGCTGACCGCTCAGGATGAAGAGACCGGCTGCAGACAGACCGTGCGCAATCATCTGAATAACCGCGCCCTGGTACGCCAGCTGGCTGCCGGTGTAGATAGCAATCAGCACGAAGCCCATGTGGGAAACGGAGGTGTACGCGATAAGGCGTTTGATGTCGTACTGCGTAAACGCCATCCAGGCACCGTAGAAGATACCAATCACACCCAGCCACATGGCAATCGGAGCGAACTCAGCGGAAGCGTTCGGGAACAGCGGCAGAGCGAAACGCAGCAGACCGTAGGCCGCGGTTTTCAGCAAAATGCCCGCCAGGTCAACGGAACCCGCCGTTGGTGCCTGGGAGTGCGCATCTGGCAGCCAGCCGTGCAGTGGAACCACCGGCATTTTCACCGCGAAAGCGATGAAGAAGCCCAGCATCAGCAGGTATTCAACACCGTGAGACATCGGAGTCTTCAGCAGATCTTCATAGTTGAAGGTCCAGACGCCGGTGGCGTTGTGATGAACAAATACCAGCGCCAGGATCGCAATCAGCATCACCAGACCGCTCGCCTGGGTATAGATGAAGAACTTGGTTGCCGCCGTGATACGCGTTTTACCGTCGGATGCCTTGTGGCCCCACAGCGCGATCAGGAAGTACATCGGCACCAGCATCATCTCCCAGAAGAAGAAGAACAGGAACATGTCGATGGCAAGGAACACGCCGATAACGCCGCCCAGGATCCACATCAGGTTCAGGTGGAAGAAGCCCTGGTATTTTTCGATTTCTCGCCAGGAGCACAGTACCGCCAGAACGCCGAGCAGACCGGTCAGCACCACCATCAGCAGTGACAGACCGTCAATGGCCAGGTGAATCGTAATGCCGAAACGTGGGATCCACGGCAGAACGAATTCAGACTGCCACTGCGGAATACCCGCAGACTGAGTCAGAGAGTAGCCACCCTGCAACCACAGTTGCAGACCAAGCGCGAGCGTCAATCCCATAGTGATCAGCGCGATCCAGCGCGGCATCTTCACGCCAAAGCGTTCAGTCTGCCAGCACAGGAAGCCGCCGATGAAGGGAATTAATATTAGCCAGGGTAGTAACATGGCGATTTACATTCCTTTTTAAGGCCCCCAGCAGGGGCCTGATTTTCAACGAATTCGAATAAAATTCACTTAACGATCAACGCAACACCATCAGCAGCGCCAGCACGACAACCGCACCGATGCTCATAGACGCCACATACCAGCGCAGATAACCGTTCTCGCTGAACAGCAGGCCTTTACCTGCAAAGCGGGACAGGATCGCCGGAATATTCATCATGGCGTTCAGTGGGTCGCGCTTCAGCAGCCACGCAATACCCAGGAACGGCTTGACGAAAATCATATCGTACAGCCAGTCGAAGCCCCATGCGTTGTACCACCAGGTGCCCAGCAGACGGCCTGGCGCACTGTTGGCAACAGATGTCACCAGCGTACGTTTACCCAGCCACAGCCATGCTGCAATCAGGATGCCCGCAAGAGCGACCACACCAGAGGTGATTTCAAGCGTCAGAACGCGACCGTGCTCAAGCTCGGTGGTGTCTGGCAGTACGCCCTGCAGCGGTGGCACAATCATCGCGCCAACGAAGGTGGACAGTACCAGCAGCACAATCAGCGGCAGGTGGTGGGTAATCCCCTTCCCTGCGTGAGCGTGAATTTGTTCTTTACCGTGGAATACGATGAAAATCATACGGAAGGTATACAGGGAGGTCATGAACGCACCGACCAGACCCGCAACCATCAGATTGATATGACCATTCGCCATGGCACCCGCAAGGATTTCGTCCTTACTGAAGAAGCCCGCGGTAATCAGCGGCAATGCCGCCAGCGCCGCGCCGCCCACCAGGAAGCAGACATACACCAGCGGGATGGACTTACGCAGTCCGCCCATTTTGAAGATGTTCTGCTCGTGATGGCAGGCCAGGATCACGGAACCGGATGAGAGGAACAGCAGCGCTTTAAAGAACGCATGCGTCATCAGGTGGAAAATCGCCGCGTCCCACGCCTGAACACCCAGGGCCAGGAACATGTAACCAATCTGGCTCATGGTGGAGTATGCGAGAACGCGTTTGATGTCGGTCTGAACCAGCGCGGCAAAGCCTGCCAGCACCAGCGTAACCGCACCGACGATACCCACCAGATGCAGAATTTCCGGAGTCATCAGGAACAGGCCATGAGTACGCGCAATCAGGTAAACACCCGCGGTCACCATGGTTGCTGCGTGGATCAGCGCGGAGACCGGGGTTGGACCCGCCATCGCGTCTGCCAGCCATGTCTGCAACGGCAGCTGTGCGGATTTACCCACAGCACCACCCAGCAGCATCAGCGTTGCCCACATCAGCATATTGTTGCCTGCCGCGAAGTGAGCCGGTGCCAGTTCCACCATTTCGCGGAAGTTCAGCGTGCCCAGTTCATTGTAGAGAATGAACAGTGCGAAGGCGAGGAACACGTCACCCACACGGGTCACGATGAACGCCTTCATGGCCGCTGCGCCATTCTTCGGATCGGTGTAGTAGAAACCGATCAGCAGGTAAGAACACAGACCCACGCCTTCCCAGCCCAGATACATCAGCAGCAGGTTATCGGCCAGCACCAGAACGACCATGCTCGCGATAAACAGGTTGGTGTAGGCGAAGAAGCGGGAGTAACCCTCTTCACCGCGCATATACCAGGAGGCAAACATGTGGATCAGGAAGCCCACGCCGGTTACCACGGAGAGCATGGTCAGAGACAGACCATCCAGCACCAGGTTAAAACCGATGTTGAAATCACCGACCGACATCCAGGTCCACAGCGGCACGCTGAAAGGCTGCTTGCCGTTGTTGAAGAAGTCGATACCTGCATACGCTGTCACCAGCGCAGCCAGACCGATAGAGCCAATGCCAACGGTTGCAGACAGATTCTCAGACCAGCGGCCACGAGAAAACGCCAGCAGCACGAAGCCAATCAGCGGAAAAATAATGGTTAAGGCAAGCATGTTCATCCACGCAACTCACTTACTGAATCGATGTTCAGGTTCTGGCGGCGACGATGGAGCTGCAGTAACAGCGCCAGGCCAATACTCGCTTCGGCAGCCGCGAGGCTGATAGCAAGAATGTACATCACCTGACCATCGGTCTGGCCCCAGTAGCTACCGGCGACCACGAAGGCCAGCGCGGAAGCGTTGATCATGATTTCCAGACCGATCAGCATAAACAGCAGATTGCGGCGGATGACCAGACCGGTTAAGCCGAGAACGAATAAAATCGCAGCGAGGATCAGTCCATGTGTTAAGGGGATCATGCGCGTTCCTCCGTTTTTCTTTTCGCGCGGTCGTCAGTGCGGTTGCTCAGCACCTCGCCAGCACGCTCTTCGCGGCCAACGTGGAAGGCCACAACCAGACCTGCCAGCAGCAGCATGGAGGCCAGTTCAACCGCCAGAACGTATGGGCCAAACAGCGTAATACCGACTGCTTTAGCGCTGATTGGCGTACCGTCGATGCCCTGATCGTTAACGCCCAGAATGGCGTAAACAATCACCACCAGCATGATGGCCGACAAAATTGCCGGGCCAATCCACACCTGCGGTTTTAACCACTGACGTTCCTGCTCAATTTCAGAGCCGCCCAGATTCAGCATCATTACCACGAAGACGAACAGCACCATGATGGCACCAGCGTAGACGATGATTTCCAGCGCACCGGCAAAGTGCGCGCCCAGCGCAAAGAACACCCCGGAAATAGCCAGCAGCGAAATGATTAAATACAGCAGCGCATGCACCGGATTGGTGTGCGTAATCACTCGCAACGTGGCCAGGATGGCGATGAGGCCACAGATATAAAAAGCGAATTCCATTGCCCTCTCCTTACGGTAACAGGCTCTTGACGTCGATAGGCTTAGCTTCGTTCTCTGCTTCGCCCTTATCTTTGCCGTCGATTGCCATACCCGCCATCCGGTAGAAGTTATATTCCGGGTATTTGCCCGGACCGGAAATCAGCAGATCCTCTTTCTCGTACACCAGATCCTGACGCTTGTACTCACCCAGCTCGAAGTCTGGAGTCAGCTGAATCGCCGTGGTTGGGCACGCTTCTTCACACAGACCGCAGAAGATGCAGCGTGAGAAGTTGATGCGGAAGAACTCAGGGTACCAGCGGCCATCTACCGTCTCTGCTTTCTGCAGAGAGATACAGCCCACCGGACACGCTACCGCACACAGGTTACAGGCAACGCAACGCTCCGAACCGTCCGGGTCGCGCGTCAGCACGATACGGCCACGGTAGCGCGGCGGCAGATATACCGGCTCTTCCGGGTACATCTGGGTTTCGCGTTTGGCAAACGCGTGCAGGCCGATCATCCAGATACTGCGTACCTGGGTGCCGAAGCCTACCAATAATTCTTTTAAGGTCATGATCTCAAAGCCCCTTATGGCTGCTGCCAGAGAATGACAGCCGCCGTTACCAGCAAGTTGACGAGCGTCAGCGGCAGGCAAACTTTCCAGCCGAAGGACATTACCTGGTCATAACGAGGACGCGGTAACGACGCACGAATCAAAATGAACATCATCATGAAGAACGCGGTTTTCAGCGCGAACCAGATGAACGGCGGTAAGAACGGGCCATGCCAGCCACCAAAGAACAGCGTTACCATCAACGCGGAAATGGTGACGATACCAATGTACTCGCCCACGAAGAACAGACCGAACTTCATACCGGAATATTCAATGTGGTAACCGTCGGCCAGTTCCTGTTCGGCTTCTGGCTGGTCAAACGGGTGACGGTGACACACCGCCACGCCCGCGATAGCAAAGGTAATGAAACCAAAGAACTGCGGGATGACGTTCCAGATGTCGGCCTGGTTGTTGACGATGTCGGTCATGTTGAATGAACCGGCCTGCGCCACCACGCCCATCAGGGAAAGACCCAGGAACACTTCGTAGCTGAGCGTCTGCGCGGAAGCACGCATTGCACCCAACAGCGAGTATTTGTTGTTACTGGACCAGCCTGCAAACAGCACCGCGTATACCGCGAGGCCTGCCATCATCAGGAAGAACAGAATGCCGATGTTCAGGTCAGCCACAACCCAGGTCGGGCTGACAGGAACGATAGCAAACGCCAGCAGCAGCGAGGTAAAGGCGATCATCGGTGCCAGAGTAAAGATCACGCGATCCGAGAAGCGCGGGATCCAGTCCTCTTTAAAGAACATCTTGATCATGTCCGCGACCAGCTGGAGTGAACCACCCCAGCCCACGCGGTTCGGTCCGTAACGGTTCTGGAACAGACCGAGCAGACGACGTTCACCAAAGCTCATGAACGCGCCGCAGGTGACCACCACCAGCAGAATGACAATTGCTTTCAGAATGCTCAGCAGGATGTCGATAAGATCCGGCGTTAACCAACTCATGCTTTTGCCTCCTGCAGGTTATCAAGACGCGCACCCGCCAGTACCGGCGCGATGCCAGGCATACCCATCGGTAAACCAACCTGCCCTGCAGTCAGACCTTCGGAGATAATCAGCGGCAGGCTGATTGTCTGGCCATCGTAGCTAAAGGCAATGTTCGCGCCCGCGTTGACGCCAAGCTTAGCGGCATCTGCCGGGTTGAGCTTGATGTACGGCTGCGGCATACGCTGCTGGAAGACCGGAGAACGCTGGGACAACTCGTCGCTACCAAACAGATGGTAGTACGGCGCAATACGCCAGCTACCAACCTGTGCCTGGAAGCTCGCCGGAACGGTGGCGAAGAAGTCCAGACCGGTTTCGGAGGCTTCAATCAGACGCACGCCCGGATCACCGTGACGCAGGGAGCCGCCCACTTCAGCCTGGAATTTGTTCCATGCCTGTGGGGAGTTCCAGCCCGGAGCCCATGCGAACGGAACCTGAGAGCGCGGTGCAGACGGCTGGTTGTTCCCTTCCATTGAGAAGGCAAACATCGTGTCTTTATCCTGCGGCTGACGAGGTTCATGCACACTGATATTGGCACGCATGGCGGTACGACCGCTGTAACGGTGCGGTTCACGCGCCAGTTTCTGACCGCGAATACGGAAGCTTGCGTCAGGTGCCGCATCTTTAATCGCCGCCAGCTGAGGCAGTTTTTCAGCTACCGCATCGATAACGTGGTCAAGCTGCGTCCAGTCCACTTCACGGCTCTGCACGGTGCTGTGCAAAGAGTGCAGCCAGCGCCAGCTTTCCAGCATCACCGTGTTGCTGTCGTAGTACGCAGGGTCATAAACCTGGAAGAAACGCTGCGCGCGGCCTTCGTTGTTGATAACCGTACCGTCGCTTTCTGCGAAGCTTGCCGCAGAGAGCACCAGGTGCGCTTTGTCCATAATGGCTGTGCGCTGATGGTCAATAACCATCACCAGCGGCGCTTTTGCGAGCGCTGCGTCAACGCGTGCCGCAGAGGCATGGCGATGCAGGTCGTTTTCCAGCACCACAACGGCGTCAGCAGCACCGGATTCCAGTTCGCTTAACGCCGCTTCCAGAGAACCGCCGCCAATCATACCCAGACCGATGCTGTTCACCGCACGGGCAATCATGGTTACGCCAACGTCCGCACCACGGCCTTTCAGAGCTTTAGCAACGTTTGCTGCCGCCTGAACGATCTCCGCGCTACCGGCGTTAGTCCCGGAAATAATCAGCGGTTTCTTCGCCCCTGCCAGCGCCTGAACAATCACGTCAACCTTATTTTTCAGGTCGCGATCCAGGCCTTCAACGGCCGGAGAGTTGTTGTCCAGTGCGTGCGCAATCGCAAAACCAAGACGCGCCTGATCTTCAACCGGTGCGCAGTAAGTCCACGCGGCGATATCATCCAGACGGGTGTTGTCGACGTTAGTCACAAACAGTGGGTGTTTGGCGCGCTGACCGATATTCAGGATTGCTGCAATCTGCCAGTCAGCCACTTTCTGGGCTGCCGCCATTTCACGCGCTTTACCTTTCACCGCCTGACGAACCGCCAGGGCAGCGCGAGCGCCGGTCTGAGTCAGGTCTTCACCCAGCACCAGAACCGCATCATAAGATTCGATTTCGCGCAGCGCAGGGGTATGAATACCACCTTCGCGCAGCACTTTCAGTACCAGTTGCAGACGTTCCTGCTCGCCCTGGGCGATACCGGTATAGAAGTTTTCCGCCCCTACCAGCTCGCGCAACGCGAAGTTGCTTTCGATGCTGGCGCGCGGGGAGCCGATACCGATCACCTTCTTCGACTGGCGCAGAATATCTGCCGCGCCCTGCATCGCCTGTTCAGCGTTCAGGGTGATCAGGTCATCGCCGCGGCGCTGAACCGGCTGACGCGGACGGTCTTTCAGGTTCACATAGCCATAGCCGAAACGACCGCGGTCGCACAGGAAGTAGTGGTTAACGGTACCGTTGTAACGGTTTTCGATACGACGCAGTTCGCCGTAGCGTTCACCCGGGCTGGTGTTACAGCCCAGCGAGCACTGCTGGCAGATGCTTGGCGCAAACTGCATGTCCCACTTACGGTTGTAACGCTCGGAGTGGGTTTTATCGGTGAATACGCCAGTCGGGCAGATTTCTACCAGGTTACCGGAGAATTCGCTTTCAAGCGTACCGTCTTCCGGACGACCGAAGTAGACGTTGTCATGCGCGCCATACACGCCCAGATCCTGACCGTCTGCGTAGTCTTTGTAGTAACGCACGCAGCGGTAGCAGGCGATGCAGCGGTTCATTTCGTGAGAGATGAACGGCCCCAGATCCTGGTTACGGTGGGTACGTTTGGTAAAGCGATAGCGACGGAAGCTGTGACCGGTCATTACGGTCATATCCTGAAGGTGGCAGTTACCGCCCTCTTCACAGACCGGACAGTCGTGTGGGTGGTTGGTCATCAACCATTCCACCACGCTTTCGCGGAACTGTTTGGCTTCTTCGTCATCAATCGAAATAAAAGTGCCTTCGGTGGCTGGCGTCATACAGGACATCACCAGGCGACCACGCGTGTCTTCCGCGTTCTGATATTGCTTCACCGCACACTGGCGGCAAGCACCGACGCTGCCCAGCGCCGGATGCCAGCAAAAGTACGGAATATCAAGGCCGAGCGACAGACAAGCTTCCAGCAGGTTGTCCGCCCCGTTGACCTCATATTCTTTGCCGTCTACATGAATCGTAGCCATTAGCATGCTTCCAGTTGGCTCAGACTATGTCTGAGCGTTAATCAAAATTCTTGTCGTTACCAGCGCGTTTTCAGCAGGTTCGGCTGAATACCATTGATTGCATGGGTATTGCTGAACGGCTGCTTGATGCCTGCTTCGAATTCATCGCGGAAATATTTAATCGCGCTCTGCAGTGGCTCGACGGCACCGGGTGCGTGGGCACAGAAGGTTTTACCTGGGCCCAGGAATCGACACAGTTGCTCAAGTGTCTCGATATCGCCAGGCTGACCTTCGCCACGTTCAATAGCACGGAGGATCTTCACGCTCCACGGCAGACCATCACGGCATGGTGTACACCAGCCGCAGGACTCGCGGGCGAAGAACTCTTCCAGGTTACGCACCAGCGATACCATGCCGATCTCATGGTCGACGGCCATCGCCAGCGCCGTACCCAGACGGCTACCTGCTTTACCAATGCTTTCGAATTCCATTGGCAGGTCAAGGTGGGCTTCGGTCAGGAAGTCTGTCCCTGCCCCACCCGGCTGCCAGGCTTTGAATTTCAGACCGTCACGCATGCCGCCAGCATAGTCTTCAAGAATTTCACGCGCGGTAGTACCGAACGGCAGTTCCCAGACGCCAGGGTTTTTCACGCGACCGGAGAAGCCCATCAGCTTGGTACCAGCATCTTTGCTTGCAGAGATGCCCTGATACCACTCCACGCCGTTAGCGAGGATTGCCGGAACGTTACACAGGGTTTCGACGTTGTTGACGCAGGTCGGTTTGCCCCACACGCCGGAGCTTGCCGGGAACGGTGGCTTGGAACGCGGGTTCGCACGGCGGCCTTCCAGGGAGTTAATCAGCGCGGTTTCTTCACCACAGATATAACGCCCTGCCCCGGTGTGCACGAACAGTTCGAAGTCAAAACCGGTGCCCAGGATATTTTTACCCAGCAGGCCCGCTTCGGTGGCTTCGGCGATCGCGCGGCGCAGGTTTTCTGCCGCTTCGATGTATTCACCGCGCAGGAAGATGTAACCACGGTACGCTTTCAGCGCGAACGCGGAGATCAGCATGCCTTCCACCAGCAGGTGTGGCAGCTGTTCCATCAGCAGGCGGTCTTTATAGGTGCCCGGCTCCATTTCATCGGCGTTACACAGCAGGTAACGGATGTTCATGGATTCGTCTTTTGGCATCAGGCTCCACTTCAGACCGGTGGAGAAGCCCGCACCGCCGCGCCCTTTCAGGCCAGAATCTTTCACCGCGTTAACGATTTCATCCGGTGCCATGCCGCCGAGGGCTTTACGCGCACCGGCATAGCCGTTTTTGCTTTGGTATTCGTCGAGCCATACCGGCTGTTTGTCATCGCGCAGACGCCAGGTCAGCGGATGAGTCTCAGCAGTACGAATTACAGTTTTCATTTGTACTGCTCCAGCAGGTCAGGAATGGCTTCCGGCGTCAGATGGCTGTGAGTGTCCTCATCAATCATCATGGTCGGCCCCTTGTCGCAGTTACCCAGGCAGCAGGTTGGCAGCAGAGTAAAGCGACCGTCGAACGTGGTCTGGCCCGGCTTGATATTGAGTTTTTTCTCAATTGCCGCCTGAATGCCCTGATAACCGGTAATGTGACAAACAACGCTGTCACAATAGCGGATCACATGGCGGCCTACCGGCTGACGGAAGATCTGGCTGTAGAACGTGGCTACACCTTCTACATCACTTGCCGGAATACCCAGCACTTTTGCGATCTCATAGATCGCCCCATCCGGCACCCAACCACGCTGTTTCTGAACGATTTTCAGCGCTTCAATGGACGCCGCACGCGGGTCTTCGTAGTGGTGCATCTCGTGCTCAATGGCGGCACGCTCTGCTTCACTCAGCTCAAAAGCCTCGGTTTGTGGTTGTTGATTCTCGTGCATAATTAGCGGTCCACATCTGACATAACAAAATCGATACTACCCAGATACACAATCAGGTCGGAGACCAGACTGCCGCGAATGGCGGCCGGGATCTGCTGCAGGTGCGCGAAGCTTGGCGTACGCACACGGGTACGGTAGCTCATGGTGCTGCCGTCACTGGTCAGGTAGTAGCTGTTGATACCCTTGGTCGCTTCAATCATCTGGAAGGATTCATTGGCCGGCATGACCGGACCCCAGGAAACCTGCAGGAAGTGGGTGATCAGGGTTTCGATATGTTGCAGCGTGCGCTCTTTCGGTGGCGGCGTGGTCAGCGGGTGATCCGCTTTGAACGGGCCTTCCGGCATGTTGTTGAGGCACTGCTCAAGGATGCGCAGACTCTGGCGCAGCTCTTCTACTTTCAGCATCACGCGGGTGTAGCAGTCGGATACACCGCCGCCAACCGGGACTTCAAAGTCGAAGTTCTCGTAGCCAGAGTAAGGACGGGCTTTACGCACGTCGAAATCAATACCGGTTGCACGCAGACCCGCCCCTGTTGTCCCCCACTCCAGCGCTTCTTTCGCGCCGTAGGCAGCAACGCCCTGGGAACGGCCTTTCAGGATGGTGTTACGCAGTGCGGCTTTCTCGTAAGAGGCCAGACGTTTTGGCATCCAGTCGAGGAATTCACGCAGCAGACGATCCCAACCGCGCGGCAGATCGTGTGCGACACCACCGATACGGAACCAGGCCGGGTGCATACGGAAGCCGGTAATCGCTTCAACCAGATCGTAGATTTTCTGACGGTCGGTAAAGGCGAAGAAGACCGGGGTCATCGCGCCAACGTCCTGAATGAACGTGGAGATGTACAGCAGGTGGCTGTTAATACGGAACAGTTCAGACAGCATGACGCGGATCACGTTAACGCGATCCGGCGTGGTGATGCCTGCCAGTTTCTCAACGGCCAGCACGTATGGCATTTCGTTTACGCAACCGCCGAGGTATTCGATACGGTCGGTATACGGAATGTAGCTGTGCCAGGACTGGCGCTCGCCCATCTTCTCAGCACCACGGTGGTGGTAACCGATATCCGGTACGCAGTCGACAATCTCTTCGCCATCAAGCTGAAGAATAATACGGAATGCACCGTGCGCAGATGGGTGGTTCGGGCCGAGGTTGAGGAACATGAAGTCCTCGTTGTCGGTACCGCGCTTCATGCCCCAGTCTTCCGGCTTGAAGGTCAGTGCTTCCATCTCCAGATCCTGCTTGGCTTTGGTCAGCTCAAACGGGTCGAATTCAGTTGCACGTGCCGGGTAGTCTTTACGCAGCGGGTGGCCGGTCCAGGTCTGCGGCATCATGATGCGCGTCAGGTGTGGGTGGCCGTCAAAGGTCATGCCGAACATTTCCCAGGTTTCACGCTCATACCAGTTGGCGTTCGGGAAAAGTTTGGTGATCGTCGGCAGATGCATGTCGTTTTCAGACAATGCCACCTTGAGCATGATATCCGTATTGCGGTCTATTGAGATCAGGTGGTAGAAAACGGAAAAATCCGCAGCAGGAAGACCCTGGCGGTGCGTACGCAGACGTTCATCCATGCCGTGTAAGTCAAACAGCATGACGTAAGGTTTTGGCAATTTCTTGAGGAAATCGACAACTTCCAGTAATTGTTCACGCTTCACCCAGACAACGGGTACCCCGGTGCGGGTGGCCTGAACAGTAAAGGCATCCGGCCCAAAACGGTTGCGCAGTTCGCCAATGACAGGGTCATCCAGATGATCCCGGGTCTGCCAGGCGGCTTCTTGCGCGGTTAAGTCGGTCATATTGTTCACCATTGCAAATGGTCCGTGGTGACTGTCAAGCCTGGCTTCGCGCTATTTGAGTAGTGATATGCGAAGGTATTCTCCAGGCCAACAGGCGCAAATTAAATTTCGTCAGGCGTACGCAGGTTGGTGACTGCAATACGTTCACCGCGTTTACGCTCGCGCTCAGACTGCATGTTCGCGCGATACACACCCTGATCGCCTACAACCCATGAAAGTGGGCGGCGCTCTTTACCGATAGACTCCTGCAGCAGCATCAGCGCCTGCATGTAAGCCTCCGGACGCGGCGGGCAACCTGGGATGTAAACGTCGACTGGAATGAACTTATCAACGCCCTGCACGACGGAATAAATGTCGTACATCCCGCCAGAGTTCGCGCAAGCGCCCATAGAGATAACCCATTTAGGCTCGAGCATCTGGTCATAAAGACGCTGAATAACCGGTGCCATCTTGGTAAAGCACGTACCGGCGACCACCATCAGGTCAGCCTGACGTGGGGACGCGCGGAGCACCTCGGCCCCAAAACGCGCAACGTCATGCACCGCAGTGAATGACGTCACCATTTCAACGTAGCAGCAAGAAAGGCCAAAGTTGTAAGGCCAGATGGAGTTCTTACGCCCCCAGTTGACCATATCGTGCATGGCATGCTCAAGCTTACCCATGTACACGCTTTTATTGACTTCTTGCTCCAGGGGGTCGGTTACGATCTCCTGTTTTTGCAGGGGGTAACGGTCATTCTCACCGTTAGGATCTATGCGGGTGAGCGTATAATCCATCTTATTGCCTCGCTGTTACTGCTGACGATTAGAGATACTGTTTTCCGGGTTGATGTGTTCACGACGTGAACGCGCAGGCGTCCAGTCAAGCGCGCCAATACGCACCAGATAAACCAGACCGGCCAGTAGCACTAAAATGAAAATTGCGGCCTCGACAAAGCCTATCCAACCACTTTCGCGGATGGAGGTAGACCATGCGAAAAGGTAAAGCGCTTCCACGTCAAAGATGACGAAGAACATAGCTACCAGATAGAACTTGGCAGACAGGCGTAAGCGAGCGGAACCTACTGAATCAATACCTGATTCGAAAGGTGTGTTTTTGTGCCTTGCGCGGGCGCGACCGCCCAGGAACCAGCCGCCGACTAACATCAGGCAGCACAGGCCAATGGCTACAATAAGAAAGATTGCGAATGCCCAGTGATGAGCGATGACTTCTGTGGATGTTGACATACTCATTGCTTACTCATCAAAAGTGATACCGACGACACTGCTCTTGCTGGCAGATGGGCATCACATCGATTCATGGGGAGGAACAAATAACCTTACACTAACTGTCGGAAATGGGGCGTAGACAGCAAAATGATGTGGTTTTTTACTCCTTTCTATAACCTTTTGTCAACTTTAACAAAGGTTTCTTCACATTAAATTACATCGCACGATTACCATTAACATTTCATGCCCTTTAACCCTGGTGGGTTCCAGACTTTACGTCAAACGCATGTTGTTGAATCGTGTCCGTTTTGGAAGTAAAAAAAACAACCCTCCTATTTTGACAGGATTTGCCAACGATTCCTCCCCCCAAATGGGAGTATTTTCTTGATCTGAGACACGCTTTTGTTAATTCAATCGAAAAAACGGCAACATATTTCCTGTTTTTTTAACATCAAAGGGATGAGGAAGACGTCAGAACGGAAAACGAACACGTTTTAAGCAAATTCATTTATCTGATTAATAAATAAAACCTATTTACCTAATCCATGCTGTTGAGGAGGTTATTGTCGACCAAAAAAAAACCACTCTACGCAAAAATCGCGCGAGTGGCCTTTTTTTTACACTTACATTTTGTTACCAGAATTTTGAGTCTCTGATCACTCAAAGTCCCTTTCGACAACCAGGGAGTCACCCCCCTCTTCAGGAGTAACATGCTCGTACTGCCAGGGGTTGTGGTAGGTTTCAATGGCCTCGAACACCACCTTCGCCAGTTCATTATTGCTGGATGCGTTGCGACAAAGCAGGTACTCCGTATCCGGCAATGCAGGAAGACCTTCCGCTTTACCCAGTACGCGCAGATCCGGACTCATCATCTCTACCGGACGTGCGGTTACGCCAAGACCCGCTTTTACGGCGGCACGTACCGCTGGCAGTGTGGATGCCACATACGCCAGACGCCACGGAATGTTGGCCTCATTTAGCGCAGTGATCACCATATCGCGGAACGGGCTTGGCTCGTCCAGCAAAACCAACGGTATTGCCTCGCCTTTTTGCAGCACATATTCAGCCGCGCAGTACCAGTGCGTCGGAGAAGTACGCAGCGTCAGACACTCAAATTGCCCAGGACGATGCGTCGTGACCACCAGGTCGACTTCATTCTCTTTCAACATATCAACCATAAAGGCGTTACGTTTTACGCTAACATCCAGCGCAAGCTTCGGATAAACCGAACTAATACGATTGAGAAGGAAAGGCAATATAGTATCCGCTGACTCATCAGATGCACCTAATGTTAACACCCCCTGAAGGTTGCTAAACATTAATGACATACATGCTTCGTCATTAAAGCGAAGTATTTTTCTGGCATAACCCAGTAGCTGAATACCGTGTTCAGTCAATAGCTTATTACGCCCATGGCGCGCAAAAAGCTCTTTACCGACCAGTTGTTCCAGCCGTTGCATTTGCTGGCTAACAGCGGACTGGGTTCGGCAAACTGCGGCAGCAGCAGCTGCAAAAGTGTTGAGATCGGCGACCGCAACAAACGTTCTCAGCAGATCGAGGTCGAGATTCATTATCGGACGATTTGCATTTATCATATCTATTCACTTTCAGGTTGCTCGTGCGGAGCTGCCCGGGTTGAAGCTGTGTGTAACAGTTAAGCAATTCCCTCTGACGATTATCCCTCGCATCCTGACCCGGCAGACTGCCTGACAGATAGTTATTGTGCTGCTTTTTTCACTTCACCCTTCAGGCTGCTTCCGTATTGGCCGCGTCTGCTCACCCCAGCCACTGACCTGAGTAAGCTTCCGGGGATTTTCAGACGTGCCGCGTTACCCGGCCTGCGGCCTCCCCCCTTCGGGGCCAGCGCAAGCACAGTTCAAAAACGCTGAAAGCGTTTTTGTGATGCAGCTTGAATGATTTTGTGTATATATCAACAGTCAGAAAGCACGTTTCATGACGTTATTTTTATTCTCTTAAACGTTCAGGATATTTAGATGTTCGCAGGTTTATGTAAATTACATTAAAGGTAAGACACATTTTCTGCCATCTTTATCGCAGCGCTGTCAACGCAGCAGGATGTGCTTCGCACACTCCAGCCAGAGAGAACTCTAACAATAACAATCGACTAATTCAGAAAATCAGTTCCAGATATACAAGACGAGCGCATCTTTCATCTGCTTTCCTGAAAGACATCTTAACCCAAATCCACCTTATTTATAAGTCTTATTGCAATATTAAGGATTTAAGGGTGTTGATAAGTGGCTAAACTAATTTTATTAAAATTAACGAAAGTTGCATTTTCGTCGTTAATAATAAATAAATTTTAATTTAGATTAAGGTCATTCATTAATAACACTTAACATTAAATTTACATGAGTAACCTTTAGCCCAGGGTGTCTATTACAGTAACCCGTATCTCAACATTCAGGTTTTACGAAAAGTCACTCAGGGTAACGTCTTGCATCCGGCTGACCCTATTTTATTTTTAACAGCACAATATGCAACTATCATATCAATCAACAGCACAATAAACCTAAAACCACACTATGTGCATTACTTTAGGTCAGCGAAATGGCTCGCAGCCAGCAAAATAGATTCAACAAGAATTAGTCCATTGTACGAAATCTTCTTCTGTACGCCCTTCAAAATGAAGCGAGGGGGGAGTACATTGTTCCGTGCTGACTTCCACGGCAGGGAGTGGCAATAATAGCGAAAAGGTTAAAGGTTCATGTCCCCTATCGAAAAATCCAGCAAGCTAGATAACGTCTGTTACGACATCCGTGGCCCGGTTCTGAAAGAGGCAAAGCGCCTCGAAGAAGAAGGCAATAAGGTTCTGAAACTCAACATTGGTAATCCTGCGCCATTTGGTTTTGAAGCGCCGGATGAGATCCTGGTAGATGTGATCCGCAACCTGCCCACTGCACAAGGCTATTGCGATTCAAAAGGACTCTACTCCGCGCGTAAAGCCATCATGCAGCACTATCAGGCGCGCGGCATGCGTGACGTTACCGTTGAAGATATCTATATTGGCAACGGCGTCTCTGAGCTTATCGTGCAGGCCATGCAGGCACTGCTGAACAGCGGTGACGAAATGCTGGTACCCGCGCCTGACTACCCGCTGTGGACAGCAGCAGTTTCACTGTCCAGCGGTAAAGCGGTGCACTACCTGTGCGACGAGTCCTCTGACTGGTTCCCGGATCTCGATGATATTCGCGCTAAGATAACCCCTCGCACGCGCGGTATCGTCATTATCAACCCGAACAACCCAACGGGTGCGGTCTATTCCAGAGAGTTACTGATGGAGATCGTGGAGATCGCCCGCCAGCACAACCTGATTATCTTTGCCGACGAAATTTACGACAAAATTCTGTACGATGCGGCGCAACACCACTCTATCGCCGCACTGGCACCGGATCTGCTGACCATTACCTTCAACGGCCTGTCCAAGACCTATCGTGTGGCGGGTTTCCGTCAGGGCTGGATGGTACTGAACGGGCCGAAAAAACACGCCAAAGGGTATATCGAAGGGCTTGAGATGCTGGCGTCCATGCGTTTATGCGCCAACGTTCCGGCACAGCACGCGATCCAGACCGCACTCGGTGGTTACCAGAGCATCAGCGAATTTATCACCCCGGGTGGCCGTCTGTACGAACAGCGTAACCGCGCGTGGGAGCTGATCAACGATATCCCGGGCGTCTCCTGTGTCAAACCTAACGGCGCGCTCTACATGTTCCCGAAAATTGACGCGAAGCGCTTCAATATTCATGACGACCAGAAAATGGTGCTCGATTTCCTGTTACAGGAAAAAGTGCTGCTGGTTCAGGGTACCGCGTTCAACTGGCCGTGGCCGGATCACGTGCGCATCGTCACCCTGCCGCGTGAGGACGACCTCGAAATGGCCATCAGTCGCTTTGGCCGCTTCCTCTCCGGTTACCACCAGTAATCTTAAAAATCAGGCTACTTCGGTAGCCTGATTTGCATCTTGTCTCCCCTACCCGCACAATGAAGTCTGTCGCTGTGAAGACAAAAGGTAACCTATGAGTCAGAGTCATTTCTTTGCCCATCTCTCCCGCCTTAAACTGATCAACCGCTGGCCTTTGATGCGCAATGTGCGCACTGAAAATGTGTCGGAACACAGCCTGCAGGTTGCGATGGTCGCTCACGCACTGGCGGCCATTAAAAACCGTAAATTCAACGGGCAGGTCAATGCTGAGCGTATTGCTCTGCTGGCGATGTATCACGATGCCTCTGAAGTGCTGACCGGGGATTTACCCACACCGGTGAAATATTTCAACTCGCAGATTGCGCAGGAATATAAGGCGATCGAGAAGATTGCCCAGCAGAAGTTGATCGATATGGTGCCGGAAGAGTTGCGCGATATCTTCGAACCGCTGATCGACGAACATCGTTATACGGAAGATGAACAATCGCTGGTGAAACAGGCGGATGCGCTGTGCGCCTATCTGAAATGTCTGGAAGAGTTGTCAGCCGGAAATAATGAGTTTTTACTGGCCAAAACGCGTCTGGAAAAAACGCTCGAATCCCGCCGCAGTGAAGAGATGGATTATTTTATGCAGGTGTTCGTACCGAGCTTCCATTTGTCGCTGGATGAAATTAGCCAGGATTCACCGCTATAACAGACCATGATTGCCCGGCGGCGCTGCCGGACTGATCCCATCGCAGACGCCACCCGACAATTTACTTAAAACGGGAACAATACCGGAATCAACACCACGCACACCAACATCACCAGCACGGTGAACGGCACGCCAATCTTCACGAAATCGCTAAATTTGTAGTTACCTGGCCCCAGCACCAGCGTGTTAACCGGCGAAGAGACCGGGGTCATAAACGCCGCAGAGGCCGCCATTGCCACCATCATGGCAAATGGATACGGTGAAACCCCCATCGATTTCGCCATTGCCAGTGCGATGGGAGCCATCAGTACGGCCGTCGCCGTATTGGAAATAAACAACCCGATGGCGGCACACATGATAAACAGACACACCATCATCATATACGGGCCATATCCCCCGCCGACATCCATTAGCCCTTTAACCACCAAATCCACGCCACCGGTCTTTTGCAGTGCCAGGGCAAAGGGCATCATCCCGACAATCAGAATGATGCTCGGCCAGTGAACGGCTTTGTAGGCACTTTCAGCATCAATACAGCGGAATTTCCCCATCAGCAGGCAGGCAATAATCGCCGCGATCGGATTGGGGATCTCATCGGTAAGCATTAACGCCACCATCAGCACCAGACAAAAAATCGCATGGGGTGCCTGGCTATGCGCCGGAGACGCATCGCTCTCTTCAACGGGCATATTGAGTACCACAAAATCGCGGCCTTTCTGTCCAAGCTGGCTGATCAGCTTCCAGTTGCCAACCACGAGGAAAATATCCCCCAGCAGGATGGGTTCATCCACAACCGCACCTTTCATCGCCACGCCATCGCGCTTTAAGCCCACCACATTCAGGCCATAACGGGTACGGAAGCCCATTTCGCGCACAGTTTTACCCAATAATTCAGACTCAGGGATCAGCGACACTTCAGCCATGCCGACGTCCAGCGCCTGGTCTGAAAAATACTCGCCGCGCAGCACCATCGGCTCCAGCAGTTGTTCACTGCAAAACTCGCGCAGATCAACATCCGCCGTGGACATATCAATCAGCAAAACGTCACGCGCCCGGAATTCCGACACCCCGTTCACGTTCACGATCACCCGGCGGAAACGACGCCAGCGCTCCACGCCGATCACGTTCGCGCCATAGCGTTCCCGCAGCTTCAGGTCGTCCAGACGCTGGCCGACCATCGGTGAACCTGGGCGAATGGCCAGACGGCGGGCGCGCCCGGTCAGACGGTACTCTTTGATCAGATCGCGAAAGGTACGCCGTTTCCAGCCGTCTTTGCTTTTATCCTGCGTCTCGCCCTGCAGGGCAAAGCGGGTCAGCAGCATATAGATAACGCCCATGACCAGAATCACCAGCCCAAGCGGGGTAACGCTGAAAAAACTGAAACCCTGTAACCCTTCACGGATCAGCTCACTGTTGACGACCAGGTTCGGTGGTGTAGCCACCAGCGTCATCATGCCGCTAACAAGCCCGGCAAAGCTCAGGGGCATCATCAGACGCGACGGTGAGGTCTGCATCCGCATGGAGACGCTGAGTACCACGGGGATAAAGATCGCGACAACGCCAGTTGAACTCATAAACGCCCCCAGCCCGGCAACCGTCAGCATCAGGTAGATCAGCATTTTGGTTTCACTGTTACCTGCCACCTTCACCAGCCACGATCCCACAATGGTCGCGACGCCAGTGCGCACCAGGCCGTCACCAATAATGAACAGAGCAGCAATCAGGATCACGTTAGGGTCGCTAAACCCGGAGAAGGCCTCCGGAAGCGTGAGCGTACCGCTCAACACAAACGCAACAATCACAAACAAGGCGACGGCATCCATGCGCACCTTGCCTGTAGCAAAGAGAATGATAGCGATTAAAAGCAGGCTGAGGACCCAAATCAGTTCACCGTTCACAACATGTCCTTGTCTGAGGGGGTACAAAATTTTGCCATAAAAAAGCCCCAGCAATGTGGGGCTAAATCATGGGATTACATTTTCAGCGAGACGGTAACAACGCCGTCAGGTGCTTTAGAGACAGCAAGTGTCGTCAGCGAGTTAAGCACAAAATCGGCTTCGTCCAGCCGGGGCGAGTCCGCCGGTACGTTGACAGCGATAACATGGCTTCCGGCATTCAACCCGGCCAGCACTCCGGCTGCCGCATCTTCCACCACCACGCAGTCTGCGGGAGCAAGACCCAGCAGTTCAGCGCCGAGTAAAAACGCATCAGGTTCAGGTTTGCCGCGCTTGACGCGTTCAGCGGTGATGAACACTTCTGGCTTCGGCAAGCCTGCCGCCTTATGACGGGCATGCGCAACCGGAATCGAGCCGGAGGTCACTATCGCCCACGGGATCTGCGCTTCATTAAGATGTTCAAGCAGTTCACGCGCCCCGGGCAGCGCGGCGATGCCGTCCGTGTCGGTGGATTCAATATGCTCAAGATAGCTGAACTCTGCCTGAATCTCTTCCTCAGTGCGCCCCACCAGAAAATGCCGTAACGAGGTAATGGCCTGTTTGCCGTGGATAAAATTCAGCACGTCCTGATGGTCGATGCCATGTCTGTCAGCCCAATGGCACCATGAACGCTCCACAACCGGCAGCGAATCCACCAGCGTACCGTCCAGATCAAACAGAAAACCTTTACACTGCACACGCACCTCCGTCAGGCATTAATGATTTGTTGAATTTCGTTGCTGCTTAAATGGTACTGGCGTGGGCACGAATGCCATACGCTCAGCATGCGCTGATATTTTTCCCACATTGGGGTTTGCGCGTTAAAACCGTGAGTACCCGCATCAAAATGGGTATAGCGCCCTTCGGTATTCACCATAAAGCGTACATAGCTCAGATAGCGCGCTTCCGTTGCAGCATCAAAGCCCAGGAACGTCACGCGACGCTCGTCGATGGACGGTTGATCTTTCAGATTGGTCCAGGAAACGTGCAGCGCGTGATACATCTCCATAATGTCGATGATCAGGCGGCAGGTTTCTTCTTTCAGCTCGCCAAACTCGCGATCCAGTTCGCGCATCTGCAAACCGAAGCCACGTTCAACGATAGTCTGTAAGCGGCGGTAGCGCTCTGCGTTGTCGGGATCAAGCATAGTCATCATCTTGTACTGATTAGACAAAATCAGACGTTGAGCATTGGTCATTTCCATCTTTCGACTCCTGTAGCGCATTGCACTTGAAAAAAAAGACACGGTAACTGTTTGTTACTGTGCCTTCTTTTATTCATCGTTTCGATGATCAATCACAAACCATCGAGGAATGTTTTATCAAGTTGTTTAAAAGCCCGCTTGAGGGTATCGGCCAGCGCCTGGTAATCCGGTTTACCTTCGACCGGAGCAAGCGCCTGCCCTGCTTCCTCGAGTTTCCCGCGAACTTCATAAAACCAGTGTAAAATTCCGGGAGGTAATGGCGTAATTGAACGCTTACCTAACCACCACAGTCCCTGCATCGGCAGACTTAGCGCAAAGAGCGCCGTGGCGACGGCCGGGCCAAGCTGCCCCCCGAGGGCAATTTGCCAGCACAGCGTAAATATCGCGACAGGCGGCATAAAGCGAATCGCATGGCGGGTGGCGCGGATGACGCGATTCTCAACAAACATAGGCGCAAGGCGCTTTTCCATCGGCCAGGTCTTTGCGTAATGCTGTCCCCGACGAAACAGACTAAAAAAGTTCACGGACGGGATCTCAGGTGTCGACATGGCTGTACCTCAACTTCACGTATAAAAATTAAAATTTTCATGCAAAACCACAACAGGCTATGACAACGTTCAAAATATTTTGTCATCACTACCCCGTATCGGGTATCCTGTGCCAGCCTGATAGGGCCTTAGACGAGAATCGTTAACTCGTCAAATTATCGCATATTATGCCATCGCCTGAAAAATGTTCAAAATGGCATAAAATCATAGGTATTTCTTCCATCATGCCAGAATGTTCGTTTGGCATGATGTTAATCATAAATGTCTGGGTCAGCATGCGTTACGCTGTTAGACTCACTGACGTTTTTTTAGCCACGTATCAATAATAGGTACTTCCATGTCGAGTAAGTTAGTACTGGTTCTGAACTGCGGTAGCTCCTCACTGAAATTCGCCATCATCGATGCGCTCAACGGTGACGAGTACCTCTCTGGTTTGGCCGAATGTTTCCATCTGCCTGAAGCACGTATCAAATGGAAGATGGACGGTAGCAAACAAGAAGCGGCTTTAGGTGCAGGCGCCGCTCACAGTGAAGCGCTGAACTTTATCGTTAACACTATTCTGGCACAAAAACCAGAACTGTCTGCTCAGCTGACTGCGATTGGTCACCGTATCGTCCACGGCGGCGAAAAATACACCAGCTCCGTCGTGATCGACGAATCTGTGATCCAGGGCATCAAAGACTCTGCATCCTTCGCGCCGCTGCACAACCCGGCTCACCTGATCGGTATCGCTGAAGCGCTGAAATCCTTCCCGCAGCTGAAAGACAAAAACGTGGCCGTGTTTGACACCGCGTTCCATCAGACTATGCCGGAAGAATCTTACCTCTACGCCCTGCCATACAGCCTGTACAGAGAGCACGGTGTTCGTCGCTACGGCGCACATGGCACCAGCCACTTCTATGTTACTCAGGAAGCGGCAAAAGTACTGAACAAACCGGTTGAAGAACTGAACATCATCACCTGCCACCTGGGCAACGGTGGTTCTGTTTCTGCTATCCGTAACGGTAAATGTGTTGATACTTCTATGGGTCTGACCCCACTGGAAGGTCTGGTGATGGGTACCCGTTCCGGTGATATCGACCCGGCGATCATCTTCCACCTGCACGACACCCTGGGCATGAGCGTTGACCAGATCAACAAAATGCTGACCAAAGAGTCTGGCCTGCTGGGTCTGACCGAAGTCACCAGCGACTGCCGTTATGTTGAAGACAACTACGCAGAAAAAGCGGACGCTAAACGTGCAATGGACGTTTACTGCCACCGCCTGGCAAAATACATCGGTTCTTACACTGCGCTGATGGAAGGTCGTCTGGACGCGGTAATCTTCACCGGTGGTATCGGTGAGAATGCGGCAATGGTCCGTGAACTGACCCTGGGTAAACTGGGCGTTCTGGGCTTCGACGTTGATCACGAACGTAACCTGGCTGCCCGTTTCGGTAAGTCTGGTTTCATCAACAAAGAAGGTACCCGTCCAGCTATCGTTATCCCAACGAACGAAGAGCTGGTCATCGCGCAAGACGCGAACCGCCTGACTGCCTGATTCCACACCGCCAGCAATGCTGGCGGTGCTGTTTTGTAACCCGCCCAATGTCGGCGGTAACGAAAGAGGATAAACCGTGTCCCGTATTATTATGCTGATCCCTACCGGAACCAGCGTCGGCCTGACCAGCGTCAGCCTTGGCGTTATCCGTGCTATGGAACGCAAAGGCGTTCGTCTGAGCGTCTTTAAGCCAATCGCCCAGCCTCGTGCCGGTGGCGATGCGCCAGACCAGACCACCACCATCGTGCGTAAGAACTCCAATCTGCCAGCGGCTGAACCGCTGAAGATGAGCCACGTTGAATCTCTGCTCTCCAGCAATCAGAAAGACGTGCTGATGGAAGAGATCATCGCCAACTACCACGCGAACACTCAGGACGCGGAAGTGGTTCTGGTTGAAGGCCTGGTTCCTACGCGCAAACACCAGTTTGCCCAGTCTCTGAACTTCGAAATCGCGAAAACGCTGAACGCTGAGATCGTCTTCGTCATGTCTCAGGGTACTGACACCCCAGAGCAGCTGAACGAGCGTATCGAACTGACTCGCAGCAGCTTCGGCGGCGCAAAAAATACCAACATCACCGGCGTTATCGTTAACAAACTGAACGCCCCGGTTGATGAGCAGGGTCGTACTCGCCCTGACCTGTCCGAGATCTTCGACGACTCTTCCAGAGCGAAAGTCATCAAAGTTGACCCGGCTAAACTGCAAAGCTCCAGCCCGCTGCCAGTACTGGGCGCGGTACCGTGGAGCTTCGATCTGATTGCCACCCGTGCAATCGATATGGCGCATCACCTGAACGCCACCGTGATCAACGAAGGCGACATCAACACCCGTCGCGTGAAGTCCGTGACCTTCTGTGCGCGCAGCATCCCGCACATGCTGGAACACTTCCGTGCAGGCTCCCTGCTGGTGACTTCCGCTGACCGTCCTGACGTGCTGGTTGCAGCCTGCCTGGCGGCAATGAACGGCGTGGAAATCGGTGCCATTCTGCTGACCGGTGCTTACGAGATGGACCCACGCGTCAGCAAGCTCTGCGAGCGCGCATTTGCCACTGGCCTGCCGGTCTTTATGGTGAACACCAACACCTGGCAGACCTCCCTGAGCCTGCAGAGCTTCAACCTGGAAGTGCCGGTTGATGACCACGAACGTATCGAGAAAGTGCAGGAATACGTTGCGGGTTACATCAATGCAGACTGGATCGAATCCCTGACTGCGACTTCTGAGCGCAGCCGTCGTCTGTCTCCACCGGCCTTCCGTTACCAGCTGACTGAGCTGGCGCGTAAAGCGGGCAAACGCGTTGTTCTGCCAGAAGGTGATGAACCACGTACCGTTAAAGCGGCAGCTATCTGCGCAGAACGCGGTATCGCGACCTGTGTGCTGCTGGGTAACCCGGATGAAATCACCCGTGTGGCGGCCTCTCAGGGCGTTGAGCTGGGTGCGGGTATCGAAATCGTTGACCCGGAAGTGGTTCGCGAAAGCTACGTAGCCCGTCTGGTTGAACTGCGTAAGAGCAAGGGCATGACCGAAGCCGTTGCGCGTGAACAGCTGGAAGACAACGTGGTGCTGGGTACGCTGATGCTGGAACAGGACGAAGTTGACGGTCTGGTTTCTGGTGCTGTTCACACCACCGCGAACACCATCCGTCCGCCACTGCAGCTGATCAAAACTGCACCGGGCAGCTCACTGGTGTCTTCCGTGTTCTTCATGCTGCTGCCTGAACAGGTTTACGTTTACGGCGACTGTGCGATCAACCCGGATCCAACGGCAGAACAGCTGGCTGAAATCGCTATCCAGTCTGCAGACTCCGCGATTGCCTTCGGTATCGAACCACGCGTGGCGATGCTCTCCTACTCTACCGGCACTTCTGGTGCAGGCAGCGATGTAGAGAAAGTTCGCGAAGCGACCCGTCTGGCGCAGGAAAAACGTCCTGACCTGATGATCGACGGCCCGCTGCAGTACGACGCTGCGGTAATGGCTGACGTGGCGAAATCCAAAGCGCCTAACTCACCGGTTGCCGGTCGCGCTACCGTGTTCATCTTCCCGGATCTGAACACCGGTAACACCACCTACAAAGCGGTACAGCGTTCTGCAGACCTGATCTCCATCGGGCCAATGCTGCAGGGTATGCGCAAACCTGTGAACGACCTGTCCCGTGGTGCGCTGGTAGACGATATCGTCTACACCATCGCGCTGACCGCGATCCAGTCCTCACAGCAGCAGTAATTTTTTACTGCACTAAAAAGGCGACCAGAAGGTCGCCTTTTTTATTTACAGTAACTCTCTCGCCGCCGACACAATGTCATGTGCCGTCAGGCCATACTCCTTCTGCAGGAAATCCTGCGTCCCTACCTGGCCGTAACGCTCCTTCACGCCAACCCGACGCATCGGTACAGGACACGTTTCCACCAGCACTTCCGCCACCGCCGACCCCAGCCCGTTATGGATGCTGTGGTTTTCGCAGGTGACGATGCGCCCGGTTTTCTCGGCGTAGTTTTTCACCAGCATTCGGTCGATCGGTTTCAGGGTAAACATATCGATCACCGCCGCGTTCACGCCTTCCTGCCCCAGCTGGCGGGCTGCTTCCAGTGCTTCCGCCACCATGATACCGTTGGCAATCAGGGTGATATCGCTCCCTTCGCGCAGTACGTTACCCTTGCCGATGGTAAAGGTTGATCCCGGTGCATAGACGCTCGGGGCCTGTTTACGAATGGTGCGCACCCAGTAGAAACCTTCAAGATCAATCAGCTGGCGTAGCACATCCTCAAACATCACCGCGTCGGTCACCTCCAGCACCACCGAATGGGCCAGACCGCGCACAATCCCCATATCTTCAAACGACATATGCGTGCCACCGTTGTGGCAAGCCGTGACGCCCGCATCCGAGGCAATGACCTTCACGTTGTTACGCTGGTAGTCCAGGGACATAAACAGCTGGTCGAAGCAGCGACGGCTGGCAAAGGCGGTAAAGGTGTGGACGAACGGTTTACGCCCGGTCAGCGACAACCCGGCTGCCGTACCAATCACGTTGGCTTCCATAATGCCGCAGTTAATGACGTGCTGCGGGTAATCACGCGCCACACCGTCCATTGCCATCGAGCTCATCAGATCCGCTTCCAGCGCGATGATCTCGCTTCCGGCCTCAATCTGTTTTGCCACAAAACCGGCGTAGACTTTACGCATCTCAACGGCATCTTTTTGTCCTGCTGGTGCAACCTTAATCATGTGTAGCCTCCAGTTGGCGAATCGTCTCGTTGAGGGCCGCCTTGCTCTCCCCGGTCAGGCGCAGATGATGAGAGTTACTAAGCTGCTCCAGATACGGCACCCCCTGCCCTTTAATGCTGTCCAGAATCACTACCCGCGGACGCGCATCCGCCGCTGGAACCCGCGATGTGACGTCCAGCAACGCCGGGATGTCATCCCCTTTCACGGTCACCACATCAAAGCCAAAGGCACGGAATTTCCCCTCCAGATCGAACGCGCAGATAATTTCATCCAGTTGACCGTCGAGCTGCTGCTTATTCCAGTCCACAAACACCGTGAGATTGTTCAGGCGATGGTGAGCAATAAACTGGAATGCCTCCCAGCATTGACCTTCGTTAAGCTCGCCATCACCCACAATGCAAAATACCCGGTTTGGACGCCCTGCCAGCCTGTGCGACAACGCCATTCCCCCGGCGATAGAAATGCCCTGTCCGAGCGAGCCGGTGGTGGCATCCACACCGCGCGTTTTCAGACGATCCGGGTGGCTTGGCAGACGCGTGCCGTTCTGGTTGAGCGTGCTCAGCTCTTCCATCGGGAAATAGCCTTTTATCGCCAGGATACTGTACAGCGCCGGGCCCGCGTGGCCTTTCGACAGGACAAAATAGTCGCGCTCTGGCCAGTCCGGGTCGGCCGGGTCGATTTTCATCACCGCGCCGTACAGCACGGCCAGCGTTTCAACCACCGACATACTGCCACCGTAGTGACCAAAGCCCAGCTGCGTCAGTGATTTCAGGGTCTCAAGGCGGATCTGACGCGCCAGTTGGGTTATCTCATTCACATTCATGATTTAGCTCCGGTGTTTTCCTGCGCGTTACCGCCCGCAGATTTGTTTTTAGCAAACACGTTGTACGCCACCAGCAGCGCGAACAACGCAACCACCAGCCCGGTGATGGCAAGCGGTGACAGGAAGCGTGCCAGGTTGCCCAGAACAATCCCGACAGC
This sequence comes from Enterobacter cloacae complex sp. 2024EL-00214, assembly GCF_043945575.1. Lineage (NCBI taxonomy): Bacteria > Pseudomonadati > Pseudomonadota > Gammaproteobacteria > Enterobacterales > Enterobacteriaceae > Enterobacter > Enterobacter cloacae complex sp. 2024EL-00214. The sequence continues at coordinate 210,111 of NZ_JBIMRC010000002.1, forward strand.
GCCGAAATCGGCATCCGAGAAGGTCGTATTAGCAAAACCAATTGCACCCAGCACGGGCAGGAGCAGCACCGGCAGGAAGGTGATCAGCAGGCCGTTAGCAAATGCGCCAATCATCGCCCCACGACGTCCGCCAGTAGCATTACCGAACACGCCTGCAGTCGCACCGGTGAAGAAATGCGGCACTACGCCCGGCAGGATCAGCACCCAGCTGAACTGACCGCAGATGAACAGCCCGACCAGACCGCCGAGGAAGCTGAACAGAAAGCCAATCAGCACCGCGTTTGGCGCATACGGATAGACCACCGGACAATCCAGCGCAGGACGTGCATTCGGCACCAGTTTCTCCGAGAAACCGGTAAAAGCCGGGACGATTTCGGCCAGAATCAGGCGCACACCCTGCAGGATGATGAACACACCTGCCGCAAAGGTAATTGCCATGATAATGGCGTACACCAGGTAGTTCTGACCGCCGCTGAAGGTCGCCTCTACATACTCACGCCCGGCGCTCACCGCCATGATCAGATAGATAATCATCATGGTCAGGGAGATTGAAATAGAGCTGTCACGCAGGAAGCTCAGATTCTTAGGCAGGTTCATCTCTTCGGTTGAACGCGAGCCTTTGCCAAACTTGCTGCCAATCCAGCCAGAAAGCACGTAGCCCAGTGTGCCAAAATGGCCAAACGCAATATCGTCAGTGCCGGTGATACGCTTCATATAGCGCTGCGCTATCGCCGGGAAGAAAGCCATCACCAGGCCGAGGATCAGCGACCCCGTAAAGACCAGGCCCACGCCCTCAAAGCCCGCGACCGTCAGGATCACGCCAATCATGCATGCCATGTAAAAGGTGTGATGACCGGTCAGGAAGATGTATTTCAGGCGGGTAAAGCGTGCGACGATGATGTTTGCCACCATGCCGAACGCCATAATCAGTGCGGTCGAGGCTCCATATTTTTCCAGCGCAATAGACACAATCGCTTCATTGTTTGGAATAATGCCCTGGATATTAAACGCATGTTCAAACATGCCACCTAATGGATTTAATGACCCCACCAATACCGTAGCACCACCGCCCAGCACAATAAAACCGAGGATGGTTTTAATGGTTCCCTTCACCACGTCAGAAAAAGATTTTTTCTGCGCGACCAGACCAATTAATGCAATTAAACCAACCAGTACAGAGGGAACTTTTAATATATCAACAACGAAATTCAGCGTTTCAAGGATAAACATATCCACCTCGCCTTATCAGGATTATTGTTTTTCGAACCAGGCACGCAACTGCGCTTCAAGTTCGTTGATATCGATGATGTTGTTGATCACCACCAGCTGGTTTTCCGGCACGCTGGCGCTGGCTGCAATGTCTTTCGCCATCACGAAAAGATCGGCTGCGCCCGGGGTTGCAGATGAGAGATCGGAGTGTTCAACATCGGCCTCAATCTCAAGCTTTTTGAGTATCTTTTTAATATTCATTTCGACCATAAAACTGCTGCCCAGGCCAGAACCGCAAATAGCCATAATTTTCATTGTTATCCCCTTTTTAGCGTAAAGACGTCTCCATCACGCTGACGCGTAATGTTGTGACAAACCGGATGAAAGTATTAAATCAGAAGCGGTCGATAATCGTTTTTATTTCCTCCAGCGTATTCGCCTGATGCAATTCGGCCATATCATTGTCGCTGGAAAATAATTCAGCGAGGGCTGAGATCATTTCGATATGACTATGTTTGTCCGGTGCCGCCAGCATCACAATCACATCAACGGGGTCAAATTCCCCGGCACCAAAAGAGACACCCTGTTTCAGTTTTAATAATGAGAGCCCCAGCCCTTTAGCCCCCTCTTCCGGCCGCGCATGCGGCATCGCCAGCCCTGGTGCCAGCACATAATACGGCCCTAATGTATGGTGCTGCTCAATGATTGCCGTCACATACTCCGGGGCAATCACCTGCAGATCCAGCAACGGTTTCGCGCACAGCTCCAGCGCCTGCGGCCAGCTCTCGACGCTATCCTGAAGCGTAATGGTCGTATCGTATATCCACTTTTTGAGCACTTTTCACTCCCGCCATAACCCAAAAGATGTGCAAACTTTATTCAACACATTAATAATTGACTGCGATCAGGATCACAAAGATAGCGCTACCAAGCTATAACATTCAGAAGTGTGATAGCGCTATCAAATTGTAATCATGGTGTGAAATCACAGCAAAAAAAGGGATTTAAGGCGTATACTGCCTGTCACGTGAAGCGAAGGATGATAATAAGAACGCATCTGGTCAGCAGGAAGGTGTATGTCTCTAACCCGAAAACGGCGCAGTACCGGTAAAGTGACACTCGCCGATGTCGCACAGCTTGCCGGAGTGGGCACAATGACCGTGTCCCGGGCACTCCGCACGCCGGAACAGGTTTCTGATAAACTACGAGAAAAAATTGAAGCTGCGGTGCAGGAATTGGGATATATGCCCAACCTTGCCGCCAGCGCGCTGGCGTCGGCCTCTTCATGGACGATTGCTATGGTTGTTCCTAATCTTTCCGAAGCTGGTTGCTCGGAGATGTTCGCCGGGCTACAGCAGATATTACAGCCTGCCGGATACCAGATCATGCTGGCAGAATCTCAGCATCGTCTCGAACAGGAAGAGAAATTACTGGAAACGCTACTGGCGTCCAATATTGCAGCCGCGATTTTGCTCAGCGTCGAACACACCGACACCGTCCGCCACTGGCTGAAAAATGCCTCCATCCCGGTGATGGAAATGGGTGCCATGCGCGCCGATCCTATCGACATGAATATCGGGATTGATAACGTCGCGGCGATGTATGAACTCACTGAGATGGTGATCCAGCGCGGCTATCAGAATATTGGCCTGCTGTGTGCCAACCAGGAGCAGTGGATTTTCCAGCAGCACTTGCAGGGCTGGTACAAAGCGATGCTTCGCCACCATATGTCACCGAATCGGGTCATAAATGCCGCCATGCCGCCGAACTTCTCAACGGGTGCGGCACAGCTACCTGAATTCCTGCTGGCATGGCCTGAGCTGGATGCACTGGTGTGCGTATCGGATGAACTGGCCTGCGGTGCGCTATATGAGTGCCAGCGTCGGCGTATCAAGGTACCAGACGATCTGGCGGTAGTGGGCTTTGGTGACAGCGACGTCAGCCGCGTCTGTCAGCCACCGCTGACGACGATGGTAGTACCGCACCGTAAGATTGGGATTGAAGCGGGACGTGCGTTACTGGAACGTCTCAATGACGGAGACTGGCGCGATCAGAAACCCATCGCGTCCAGCCTGTGTCTGCGGGAAAGCTGCTAAGGCTTACTCAGCCTCTTCTTCTTTCTCTGATTTGGTCGATTCGTTATTCGCGTTGCGGCTCATCCACAGCGCCAGCGCTTTTAACGAATCCGGCGTGAACTCGTCGCAACGCGCGGTAATTTCTTCCGGCGTCATCCAGCTCACTTCACTGACTTCCTCTTCCTGCAGGGCGAACGGGCCGTGGGAAACGCAGCTAAACAACCCGCCCCAGACGCGGCAGTTTTCGTCCTCGAAATAGAACTGGCCGTGCTCGGCAAATGGCACACCGGCAATGCCTAACTCTTCTTCCGCTTCGCGACGCGCGGAATCCAGCAGCACTTCATCCGCCTGAACGACCCCGCCCGCAGTGGCATCCAGCATACCGGGGAGAAAATCTTTGGTGTCCGTGCGGCGCTGGACCAGAATTTTGCCCATGCCGTCATGCACAACGATGTACGTTGCACGGTGACGCAGACGCTCCGCACGCATTTGTGCGCGGCTGGCCTGCGCGATCACTTCATTTTCTTCGCTGACAATGTCAACCCACTCTGTACTTGCCAAATGACTCTGCTCCACCATCGGGAAACCTTCTCGTCTAAGCGCTCTTTCGGCGCGTTTGCAGTTGAGGTGTAACTTACGGATTAATCGCTATTTGCGCAATAACTTGCTGATCATTAAGTGCGATAACGCTTAACGTCTTCTCATCAAGCATGCCGTAGCTCGCCGGGTATCCGCCTTTTGGGATACTGACCGAACCGGGATTAAAATGATAAATATCACCGCGCTTTTCAGCCACCGGAATATGAGTATGACCGTAAACCAGAGCATCGCCAGCCATGAGCGCAGGGAGATTATCGGGGCTAAAAAGATGACCATGCGTTAAGAACAGGCGGCAATTTTCTAACAGCACCTGTTGCCAGGGGGCGGTTATCGGAAAATGCAGCAGCATCTGATCCACTTCGCTGTCACAGTTGCCGCGAACGGCGATGATACGCGAGGCATAGTGATTGAGTTTTTCCGCCACCTGCGCAGGGGCATACCCTTCCGGCAGCGCATTACGGGGGCCATGATTTAACACATCGCCCAGGATCACCAGCCACTGCGCCCCACTTTGGGTAAACAGAGAAAGAACACGCTCGGTAGCGGGCAGCGATCCATGAATATCCGACGCAAACATCAGTTTCATCAGTCACTCCTCAGGAAAACAGACTGCCCATATCATACCTGAAGCGCCAGGGCTTATCAGCCCGCACGCTTAGCGGAGAGTGCCACATAGCGTTGTACTGACGCACGCTGCCACTGGAATGTCGCATAATCCACCAGCAGTTGCGGAACCTCGTCACCGTTGAGGATCAGGCGGTTGAGCATCAGTGCCAGATCGGTATCGGCAATGCACCATTCCCCGAATAAATTCGGATTGCCGTGCGCCAGCAAAGAGGCCGCAGTATCAATCAACTTTTGCGCACTGACAACACCGTCTGCGCTAAGGGCGGGCTTTTTCACCCCGGCAAACACAACGTCAGTGGAACGTTCGACGCGGATCGGCATCAGATCGCTACGCAGCCACGCCTGGATCTGACGCGCCCGGGCACGCTTTTGCAGATCGTGGGGGTAAATCCGCTCCCACTCCGGCGGCGCAAAACGATCTTCAAGATACTCATCAATCGCTGAAGATTCACTCAGCTCAAAACCGTCAATTTCCAGCACCGGTACGCGCCGGGTCAGAGCATAACCCTGCCACTGCGGTTTCAGGTGTTCTCCACCGTCCAGATCGACGGTTTTCAGGGTAAATGTCAGCCCCTTTTCGGCCAGTGCCACATAAACACTCATAACATAGGGTGAAAAGAAATTCGCATCGGACCACAACGTGATAACAGGCTGGTTCATAACATCCTCATCGGCTGATCGGTTTTTACTCAACATATATTCTCTTTGCGTCGCTGTCACTTGATGAAAACTCACGATTTACACCAGACACCTATACTCATTTTTATGGCATCACTTTTTGTTCTGACAGGAGTTGAGAATGATCGACCTCTATTACGCGCCAACCCCAAACGGCCATAAAATCACCCTTTTTCTTGAAGAAGCAGAACTGGAATACCGGATCATCAGCGTCGATATCAGCAAAGGCGATCAGTTCAGACCCGTTTTTCTGGCGATATCACCCAATAATAAAATCCCGGCCATTATTGATAACCTGCCTGCCGATGGCGGCAGACCGTTAAGCCTGTTTGAGTCCGGGGAGATTTTGCTCTATCTGGCGGAGAAAACCGGTAAATTGCTGAGTGGGGAACTGCGCGAACGTCACCACACGCTGCAGTGGCTCTTCTGGCAGTCAAGCGGCCTGGGGCCGATGCTGGGGCAAAACCACCACTTTACCGCCTTCGCCCCGCAGCCAATCCCTTATGCTATCGAGCGCTATCAGGTTGAAACCCAGCGGCTGTACGGCGTGTTGAACCGTCGTCTGGAGAAAACGCCGTGGCTCGGGGGCGATCATTACAGCATTGCCGATATCGCCTGCTGGCCGTGGATTAACACTCATGAACGCCACCGTATCGATCTCGCTGCTTATCCTGCCGTGAATAACTGGTTTGAACGTATCCGGACACGTCCTGCGACCGAACGTGCCATGCAAAAAATCCAGCAGATTTAGTCCTTAACCCGGTTGGGCACATACGATGACCTCATGTATTATGAGGCGGAAATACTGACACGGAGAAGACCTGCAATGTCGCAACATGACGCTATTATTCGTATAAAAAACTTACGCTTACGTACGTTCATTGGTATCAAAGACGAAGAGATCGCCAACCGTCAGGATATCGTGCTGAATGTGGTGATCCATTACCCGGCAGACAAAGCGCGCGCCAGTGAGGACATCAATGACGCGCTGAATTACCGCACCATTACCAAAAGCATCATTCAGTATGTTGAAAACAACCGCTTCTCTTTGCTGGAAAAATTAACTCAGGATGTGCTCGATATCGCACGTGAACATCACTGGGTCACTTATGCTGAAGTAGAGATCGATAAACTTCACGCCCTGCGTTACGCTGACTCCGTCTCCATGACGTTAAGCTGGCAACGCCAGGCGTAAACCTGGAGGTTGTATGAAGATTCTGCTGACTGGCGGTACCGGCCTGATTGGTTGCCATCTCATTCCACGCCTGCAAGCATTGCACCACGACATCACCGTGGTCACGCGCAGCCCGGAAAAAGCACGTCAGTTGCTGGGTGTGGGTATCGACATCTGGAAAAGTCTGGCAGAACTGCAGAATCTGGACGGCTTTGACGCCGTCATCAACCTCGCAGGCGAGCCCATCGCCGACAAACGCTGGACGGAAGAGCAAAAACAGCTGTTGTGCAGCAGCCGCTGGAATATCACGGAAAGGCTGGTTGAGCTTATCCGTAACAGCCACACTCCGCCGTCGGTGCTCATTTCTGGCTCGGCTGCGGGATACTACGGCGATCTCGGTGAAGTGGTGGTAACCGAAGATGAGCCACCCCACAACGAATTTACCCATAAACTCTGCGCCCAGTGGGAACGCATCGCCTGCGCTGCACAAAGCGACAAAACCCGCGTCTGCCTGCTACGTACTGGCGTCGTCCTTTCCCCGAAAGGTGGCATTCTGACAAAGATGCTTCCCCTCTTTAAACTCGGCCTCGGCGGGCCAATCGGCAATGGTCGCCAGTATCTCGCCTGGATCCATATCGACGATATGGTAAACGGCATTCTCTGGCTACTGGATAACGATCTGAGCGGGCCTTTTAATATGGTGTCGCCGTACCCGGTGCGTAATGAACAGTTTGCTCACTCACTGGGGCATGCCCTGCATCGCCCGGCGATTTTGCGCGTACCTGCCACGGTGATCCGCCTGATGATGGGCGAAGCCTCGGTGCTGGTGCTGGGTGGACAGCGCGCGCTGCCAAAACGGCTGGAAGCGGCCGGGTTTGCGTTTCGCTGGTATGACTTAGAAGAAGCGCTGGAGGATGCGGTGGGTTAAAGCCCACCTTTGGGTATGCTACAGTGATACGCCACACTCTCTCGCAAGGCAGCGTAATGATGGCAACCATCACCACATCCCGGCTTCATCTCACCCCGTTCGAACCTTCTGACTGGGCGTTCTTCCGTTCGCTGCGCGAAGACCGTGCCATCATGCGCTATATGGCTGCCATCGCCCCGGAAAAAGAGACCCGACGCCTGTTCGCTGCGCGTCTGGCTGCCCCGCATATTTTTGTGATCCGTTTTCGCAATGCTGGAACCCCGCTTGGCGATATTGGCCTGCAAATCAGCACAGAGAACCGTGAGGAAGCGGATATTGGTTACACCGTTGTACCTGCCGCACAGGGAAAAGGGATCGCCAGCGAGGCACTGCGCGCGGTGTGTGACTACGCCTTTAACCAGGCGGGTGTTAAAGCGGTTAACGCGTATGTGCTGGCAGATAACCGCGGGTCGGTACGGGTGCTGGAGAAAGCGGGTTTTGTGCGCACGCAGGTACTGGAAAAAGCATATGAGATTGATGGCGTGCGGTATGACGACTGGGTATATCGGCTGGAGTGTGGTGCGGTTTGATGCCCTCACTCCAGCCCTCTCCCACAGGGAGAGGGAGAAAACCACCGGGCGACCACCCCTCTCCCACAGGGAGAGGGAAGAAGGGCAAAACCTACTTCAACGACCCTTTCAGGAACTGCTGCAAGCGAGGGCTTTGCGGGTTGGCTAACACCTCATCCGGATGCCCCTGCTCTTCGATTTTGCCCTGATGCAGGAAGATGACGTGGTTTGAGACGTTACGGGCAAAGCCCATTTCGTGTGTCACCACCACCATCGTTTTTCCCTCTTCGGCCAGTTTTTGCATGATACGCAGCACTTCGCCAACGAGCTCAGGGTCAAGCGCGGAAGTCGGCTCATCAAACAGCAACACTTCTGGCTCCATCGCCAGCGCACGAGCGATAGAAACACGCTGCTGCTGACCGCCGGAGAGATGCACCGGGTATTTTATCTGCTGGCGTTCGTCAATGCCCACCTTCGCCAGGTATTTCACCGCACGTTCGCGGGCTTCCTGCTTGCTTAAGCCCAGCACCTGAACCGGTGCTTCCATCACGTTCTCCAGCACCGTCATGTGGCTCCAGAGGTTGAAGTGCTGGAACACCATCGTCAGGCGAGTGCGCAGCAGGCGCAGCTGATTCTTATCTGCCACCTTCAACTGGCCGTCTTTATCACGTACCAGGTTGATGTTCTGCCCGCTCACCACAATGGAGCCTTCACTCGGTTTCTCGAGGAAGTTAATGCAGCGCAGGAACGTACTTTTACCGGAACCCGATGAGCCGATAATACTGATTACATCGCCCGCATTAGCCTGCAGCGACACCCCTTTCAGCACTTCATGTTCGCCGTAGCGTTTGTGCAAATCAATAACGTTTAATTTGTTCTCAGCCATCATCTTTCTCAGTGCGTCGAAGAAGGTTTTATATGCTGCAACCAGCGTTTTTCAGCCTTACGGAACAGGCTAATGAGGACATATGAAATAATCAAATAAAGCACTGCCGCAATGCCAAACGCGGTAAATGGCTGATAGGTTGCGGAGTTAATGTCACGGGCGATTTTGAGCAGATCCGGCACCGTCGCGGTAAAGGCCAGCGCAGTGGAGTGCAGCATCAGAATCACTTCGTTACTGTAGGCAGGCAGCGCAATGCGCAGCGCCGACGGCAGAATGATGCAACGGTAAAGTTTCACCGACGAGAAGCCATACGCGCGCGCCGCTTCAATTTCACCATAAGGTACAGAACGAATGGCCCCGGCGAAAATCTCGGTGGTGTAGGCGCAGGTATTGAGCGTTAACGCCAGTACCGTACAGTTCAGGCCACTGCGGAAGAACGCGTTCAGCATCTCAGTGCCTTTCACAATCTCCAGCGTGTACATCCCCGAATAGAACACCAGCAGTTGCACGTACAGCGGTGTACCGCGAAACACATAGGTGAACAGCCAGATCGGGAAGCGGATAAATTTATTGTTCGACACCCGGCCAATGGCAAGAAACACTGCCAGAATGCCGCCCATCGCCACGGAAGAAATCAGCAGCCACAGCGTAATGGCCACGCCGGTAAAGCGATAGCCATCTGTCCACAGCAGGGATTTCCAGTATTCCTGAATAATCTCAATCACAGGTCAGCCCTCTTCACACCCACGGAGTAGCGACGTTCGAGCAGAAGCAGCACACCATTGGAGACGGTCGTAAAGACCAGATAGATAGCGCCACATACCACCGCAAAGTAGAACGGTTCCCAGGTACTCTTGCCTGCAAGCTGGGTCGCTTTTACGACATCTTCCAGGCCGAGCAGAGAAACCAGCGCCGTCGCCTTGAGGATAACCTGCCAGTTATTGCCGATACCCGGCAACGCATAGCGCATCATGGCCGGGAACATAATCCGGCGAAACGTCTGTGAGGAGGTGAAACCAAACGCAGTCGCTGCTTCAATGTGCCCTTTCGGCACGGCCATGTAAGCACCGCGGAAAGTTTCCGTGAAGTACGCACCGTAGATAAAACCGAGGGTAATAATACCGGCCACCATTGGGTCGATATCAATTTGCTCCATGCCAATAGCGTCAGTGATACCATTAAGCGCAATCTGCAAACCGTAAAAGATTAGCAGCATCAGCACCAGGTCAGGAACACCGCGAATCAGCGTGGTATAGCCTTCAAAAATGAGCGCCAGCGGTTTATTTGCCGACAACTTCGCCCCCGCGCCCGCCAGGCCTATCAGCACCGCCAGTACCACGGAGCTGATAGCCAGCTCAAGGGTGACAAGCGCGCCCTGTAAAATAACGCCAGAAAATCCGTACAGCATACCGCGTGCCCTGTCGTATCGTGAGTGGTGGAACCGTGTCTTTTCCCCTCCCAAAACGGGAGGGGCCGCACGTTATTTGACGGGGTGATTAGCCGCCGTAAACATTAAAATCGAAATATTTTTTTGCCAGCTTGTCGTAAGTGCCGTCAGCGCGCATTTCTGCAAACGCCTTGTTCAGCGCTTCACGCAGTTCGTTGTCCTCTTTGCGCAGACCCATACCGGTGCCTACACCAAACAGTTTCACGTCCTTAATGGACGGCCCACCGAACTTGTAATCTTTACCCACAGGCTGTTTCAGGAAACCTTCGCTTGCTGCAACTTCATCCTGGAATGCGGCATCGATACGGCCTGCCGTCAGGTCAGAGTAGATGTTTTCCTGGCCCTGATAAGAGACGATTTCAATGCCCTTCGGTGCCCAGTGTTCGTTGCCGTATGTTTCCTGCGTCGTACCCTGCAGCACGCCCACGCGCTTACCTTTCAGCGATTCAATTGTTGGCTGAATGTTGGATGCGTTAGCCACGACCAGACGAGAATCCGCTGCGTAGAGTTTGTCGGTAAAGGCAATCTCTTGCTGGCGTTTTTCGGTGATGGAAAGAGAGGACATAATCACGTCGATTTTTTTGGCTTTCAGCGACGGGATCAGCGCATCCAGTGGGTTCTCAACGTAGGTACATTGTGCTTTGATGCGTTTGCACAGTTCATTGGCCAGATCAATGTCAAAACCAACCAGTTCACCCTTCGCATTTTTCGATTCGAACGGGGCATAGGTAGGATCAGTACCAATACGAATTTTCTGCGGAATAGCGGCAAACGCCGCCGTCATGCTGGAAACAGCCAACACCAGCGAAAGAGACAACATCAGTTTTTTCATATACATCCTCAACAGACTGGATTCTTACGGGATTTTTTACTACGACGGGGTGCCGTTAATGTGCCATTAATCCCCTTATTAAGGCAAAAGATAATGCCCAATCATTGGGAGTTTTTGCACTATAAATGCTTAACTATGCACTTAAAGAACAATTAATAGCCAACCACGCACCATAATGGCTCACCTGCACCCGCAATGCACCATGACAGACAGCCATCATGGTGCATTCCCGTCAGTAACGATTAGTCACCGTATACGTTGAAGTCGAAGTATTTCTTCGCCAGTTTGTTGTAGGTACCGTCTTTGCGCAGCTCAGCAAAGGCTTTGTCAAAGGCGGCTTTCAGCTCGGTATCGTCTTTACGCAGGCCAATACCGGTGCCGTCACCAAAGTATTTTTTGTCTTTCACGGACGGGCCAGCAAAGGCATAGTCTTTGCCTGCTGGCTGTTTCAGGAAGCCTTCGCTCGCGGCAACTTCATCCTGGAACGCGGCATCCAGACGGCCTGCGGCCAGGTCAGAGTAAATCAGATCCTGGTTCTGGTAAGCCACCACATCTACACCCTTCTCACGCCAGTTTGCGTTGGCATAACCTTCCTGGGTAGACCCCTGGAGAACGCCCACATGCTTGCCTTTCAGCGAGTCGATGGTTGGCTTAATCGGAGAGCCTTTTACAGCAATCAGACGAGAATCTGCCGCGTAGAGTTTGTCAGAGAAGGCAATCTCCTGCTGACGTTTTTCGGTGATGGAGAGAGAAGAGATAATGGCGTCGATTTTTTTGGCTTTCAGCGACGGGATTAATGCGTCAAAGTCACTGCCCACCCATGTGCATTTTACCGCAATGCGTTTGCACATCTCATTTCCCAGATCGATATCAAACCCAACGAAATCGCCTTTTGCATCTTTGGAAGAGAATGGCGCATAAGTTGCGTCTGTACCGATACGAACTGTCTGTGGAAGTGCTGCATAGCTACCTGCTGCTGCACTTAACCCCACGAGCAAAGACAGAGCCAGAACCGTCTTCTTCATACATTTACCCTCAAGTACCGTGATTTTATTATGTATTGTGTTGTGTGTTGTGTTGCAGGCTTCTCTTGCAGGTCTTATGCCACATTGCCGTCTGGTCAAAAAATCGACGTTAAATATGTTAATAAAACGTTGCGATATTGCCTTAATGGTGAAAGATAGCAGGTCTACCGAACGAACCGGAAAGAGAAAAAGGGAAAAAGCGAATTAAATGTCGAGGATATGATCGCGGTTGCAGTTTTGCCCTGAAACAGGGCAACTTGTTTTTTCATGCACTCACATTGTGCACAAAATCAGGCTCCCTGCCAGCGGGTAAAGAGGTCTTCCGGCAGGTCGATATCAAACTGATCCAGCACGCGGTTAACGGTCTGGTTAATCACCTCATCCAGCGTTTGCGGACGGTGATAGAACGCCGGTACCGGCGGCATGATCACCGCGCCCAGCTCGGCGGCCTGAGTCATTAAGCGCAGGTGTCCCAGGTGCAGCGGCGTTTCCCGCACGCACAACACCAGCGGGCGACGCTCTTTCAGCACCACATCTGCCGCGCGTGTTACCAGCGTGTCGGTATAGCTGTTGACAATGCCGGAGAGCGTTTTGATGGAACAGGGCAGGATCACCATGCCGGCCGTTTTAAACGAGCCAGAGGAGATGCTGGCGGCGATATCACGGGCATCGTGTACCACATCGGCCAGAGACTGAACATCGCGCAGGGAAAAATCGGTTTCGAGGGAGAGCGTCTGACGCGCCGCCTGGCTCATCACCAGATGCGTTTCCACTTCTGCTACGTCACGCAGTACCTGCAACAGACGTACGCCGTAAATCGCGCCGCTGGCACCGCTGATCCCTACAATGAGTCGTTTCATGATTTTTGCCCTTGCTGATTTCAGGGCTGACTGTGCAGGATTTTCCGGGGAGTTGCAAGTGAGGGCATTAGCCCTCACTTGCAAAGGCATTAGCCTTCGTTGTGCATCTCTAAGCTTTCAAGATCGTTTTGCAGCTGAACGGCTTTTGCATCGTCGTTACGCAGCGAATCCAGATAGTCGAGATACTGCTGGTCAACGTCTTTGGTCACGTAAATACCGTTAAACACGGAGCATTCGAACTGCTGAATATCCGGGTTCTCGGCACGCACCGCGTCGATCAGATCGTTCAGATCCTGGAAAATCAGGCCATCTGCACCGATGATTTGGCGAATTTCATCCACTTCACGGCCATGCGCAATCAGCTCGTTAGCCGTTGGCATATCAATGCCATACACGTTCGGGAAACGAATTTCCGGCGCTGCGGAGGCCAGGTACACTTTCTTCGCACCGGCTTCACGTGCCATCTCGATGATCTGCTCAGAAGTCGTGCCGCGCACGATGGAGTCGTCCACCAGCAGCACGTTCTTGTCGCGGAATTCTGCACGGTTGGCGTTCAGTTTACGACGCACGGACTTACGGCGTAGCTGCTGGCCCGGCATGATAAAGGTACGGCCAACGTAGCGGTTTTTCACGAAGCCCTGACGGTATGGCTTATCCAGAATACGGGCGATTTCCAGCGCGATATCGCAGGAAGTTTCCGGGATAGGAATAACCACGTCGATATCCAGATCGTCCCATTCGCGGGCAATCTTCTCGCCCAGTTTGGTGCCCATGTTTACACGCGCGCTATAGACGGAGATCTTGTCGATAAACGAGTCCGGACGAGCGAAGTAGACGTATTCGAACAGGCATGGGTTGCTGACCGGGTTATCGGCACACTGGCGGGTAAACAGCTGGCCCTTCTCAGTGATGTAGACCGCTTCGCCTGGCGCGACGTCACGCAGGAATTCAAAGCCCAGGGTATCCAGTGCCACGCTTTCAGAGGCAACCATATATTCAGTACGGCCGTCACCGAGGTCGCGCTTACCGAGCACCAGAGGACGAATACCGTTTGGATCGCGGAAAGCTACCATGCCGTGACCGATAATCATCGCCACGCAGGCGTAGGCACCACGGATCTGACGGTTAGTCGCAGCAACGGCAGCAAAAATGTTGTCTGCTTCCAGCGGATAGTGACGGAAGTTATCCAGCTCACTGGCAAAGATATTGAGCAGGATTTCAGAATCAGACGTGGTGTTAATGTGGCGACGTTTCTCTTCAAACAGCTTTCTGCGCAGCTCGTGGGCGTTAGTCAGGTTGCCATTGTGGGCAAGCGTGATGCCATACGGAGAGTTAACGTAGAAAGGCTGAGCCTCAGAGGCGCTGGAACTGCCAGCAGTAGGGTAACGAACGTGACCAATCCCCATATTACCTTGCAGACGCTGCATATGGCGGGCTTCAAACACATCGTTTACCAGGCCATTCGCCTTACGTAAACGGAAGCAGTTGTTTGCATCAATGGTGATGATACCCGCAGCATCCTGCCCACGGTGCTGAAGCACCGTTAACGCGTCATAAATAGACTGGTTTACCGGCATGAAACCGGCGATACCGACAATACCGCACATTCGTCTTTTCCTCGTTAAGCCACATCTCAGAGCACACTAGGCTCTGGGCAAGAAACTCGACGAGCTTTGCAGATAGTCAAAGAACCATCTGATGATGAAGCTGAACTCTGGAATGAGCTGCGATTTCTGCCAGTCTTCACTTTTTGCAAAACCGGTGAAGGTATCCAGGAAGAACAGTATCGCGGCCACAATCAGCACGCCTCGCAACGCCCCGAAACAGATCCCGAGCACCCTGTCCGTTCCTGACAGACCGGTTTTCTCGACCAGCTGACTTATCACGTAATTCACGATAGCGCCAACAATCAGCGTCGCGATAAACAGCACCGCGATGGCGATTCCATTTCGGACCAGTTCATCTTCAAAGCCCGTGAACCAGACAGACAGGTAAGTGTAGTAATGACTGGCAACAAAGAAAGCACAACCCCATGTCACCAGCGATAACGCTTCACGAACAAAGCCACGGATCAGGCTAACCAGACAGGAAAAACCAATCACCGCAATGATGGCGTAATCAATCCAGACCATATGTGTCCCACGATTTAACGCCCTGTCATCCAGTTCGGGGCGAATTCTAACAGAAAAAGAAAACGTTTGCGTAGGGATTTCCTTCCCGCGCGTAAATAAAAAAGGCGCTGAAAAAATACTCAACGCCACTGGCTTTTTGCGTCTCTGTGGACGCCTGCCTTAACCTCAGTTCACGCTGTAGTTCATCACCACACCGCTCAGACCGGAGATCTGCTTCAGCTCGCCAAGCGAACCTTTCAGCTTATCTTTAGAGGCTTCCGGCCCCACGAGGATACGGGTAATTTTACCCTGCACCGGTGTGGAAGGTGAAGTGTAAACACGATACCCCGCGCCACGCAGCTTACCCACGACCTCGTTGACTTTATCAGCATTTTTCAGCGCACCAAGCTGCACAACGTAGGCTTTACCTGCGGGTGCAGCCTCCTGCTGGGCCGGTTTTGCCGGAGGTGGCGTCTCTGCTGCGGCAGCCAGCTGCTCGGTGGTTTTATCACGCTGCGCTTTCGGCTGCGGTTTGTCGACCGGTTTCGGTTTTTCAACAGGTTTAGGCTGTTCAACCGGAGCGGGCACAGGATCGATATCGTTGTTATTACCTGCCGCCAGACGAGACGGATCGAGCGACGGTGCAGCGGCATCGCCCGCACGCACTTCTTCCGCTGCGCCTTCCGGCGGCTGAGCAGGAAGCGCCTGTGTCGCCGCCGGGAGCATATCTGGCTCGTCGCGATCGCCCGGTTTTGGTACCAGCGGGATTGCCGCAAATTCATCCTGGTAATGCTTTTTCTGCCCGTCGAGCAGACCCGGGAGAATAATCACCCCCAGCGCAACCAGCACAATCGTTCCTGTCAGACGGTTCTGAAACTTACTTGCCACCGGTTCTCCCCGCGTCCATCGCTTCCATGACATGTGCCACCGTGTGGAACGACCCACACACCAGCACGGTATCTTCTGGTTTAGCATCTGCCATTGCAGCATGCCAGGCCTGAGCCACGCTATTGTAGATTTCGCCTTTGCTGAGATGTTCCATCAGCTCTTCAGCCGTCGCGCCGCGTGGCCCCTCCAGAGGAGCACAATACCAGCTATCGACCACACTCTCCATGCAGGCCAGCGTGCCGCCGATATCTTTATCATGAAGCATACCGATAACCGCCAGTACACGCCCGGTTTTTGGTAACGATTTGAGACGCCCTGCGAGATATGCCGCCGCATGCGGGTTATGCGCCACATCCAGGATAAGACGTGGTGATTCGCTGACAATCTGGAAGCGTCCCGGCAGAACCGCGCTCTGAATGCCGTCGCGGATTGCCTGTTCGCTCACCGCAAGCGAACTTGCACGTAGCGCCGCCAGAGCGGTCGCCGCGTTAGGCAGTGGCACCTGCGGCAACGGCAGGTTGTCCAGCACACCCTGGGCATCGGTAAAGCGCCAGCCGTTGGCGTTAACATCATATTGCCAGTCAACATTGCGGCGCAGCAGCAACGCGCCCTTCTCTTTTGCCACCTCAGCAATTGTGTGTGGCATATCCGGCTCACCGACCACGGCGGGTTTACCGGTGCGGAAAATACCGGCTTTCTCACGGCCAATGCTTTCACGGTCTGGCCCCAGCCAGTCGGTATGATCCAGCGCGATACTGGATACAACGGAGACATCCGCATCCACCATGTTGGTCGCATCAAGACGCCCGCCGAGACCCACTTCCAGAATCACCACATCCAGCTGCGCCTGTTTAAACAGCCACAGCGCTGAAAGCGTACCGTATTCAAAATAGGTTAATGAAATCTCACCGCGCGCCGCTTCAATTTCTGCGAATGACGCCGTATGTGCAGACTCCGGCAGCTCAGTATTTTGCACGCGAACACGCTCGGTATAACGCACCAGATGCGGAGAGCTGTACACACCGACCTTATACCCTGCGGCCATCAGGATAGCTTCCAGCGTGCGGCAGGTCGTGCCTTTACCGTTAGTACCCGCAACGGTAAACACGAAAGGCGCGGGTTTCAGCACATCAAGACGCGCGGCGACCTGGCTTACGCGCTCAAGCCCCATATCAATGGTTTTACTGTGCAGGTTTTCCAGATAAGAAAGCCACGCGGCCAGGGGCGACGTGGCTTGGGGAATGCGTTTATTTTCCATGATGCCCGGTTGTCATTAACAGTTTAGAAAGCAAAAGGGCAGCGCCATCCGGCCCTGCCCTTTTCAGTTATCAGGCCTCGGGTTCCTGATCCGGTACGACTACGCCTTCGCGCGGCTCATCCGGGTTCGGCGCGGGCAGATTCATCAGCTTCGCCAGGATACTTGCCAGTTTCAGGCGCATTTCCGGGCGGCGAACGATCATATCGATAGCGCCTTTCTCAATGAGGAACTCGCTGCGCTGGAAGCCCGGCGGCAGTTTTTCACGTACGGTTTGTTCGATTACGCGAGGACCAGCAAAGCCGATCAGCGCTTTTGGTTCAGCGATGTTCAGATCGCCCAGCATCGCGAAGCTTGCAGAGACGCCACCCATTGTCGGGTCGGTCAGTACGGAGATGTACGGCAGACCACGCTCCTGCATTTTCGCCAGCGCTGCAGAGGTTTTCGCCATCTGCATCAGAGACATCAGCGCTTCCTGCATACGTGCACCACCAGAGGCGGAGAAGCAGATCAGCGGACAGTTGTCTTCCAGTGCTTGCTCAACGGCACGCACAAAGCGAGCACCAACGACAGAGCCCATTGAGCCACCCATAAAGGAGAACTCAAACGCGGCGGCCACCACCGGCATCTCGTGCAGGGTGCCTTTCATCACAATCAGGGCGTCTTTCTCGCTGGTCTCTTTCTGCGCAGAGGCCAGACGATCTTTGTATTTCTTGGAATCACGGAACTTCAGCACGTCTTTCGGCTCAAGTTCGCTGCCCAGTTCTACCAGAGAACCTTCGTCCAGCAGGCTATGCAGGCGATTACGCGCCGACATGCGCATGTGGTGGTCACATTTCGGACACACCTCAAGATTGCGTTCCAGTTCCGCGCGGTACAGAACCTGGCCGCAGCTATCACACTTCGTCCACACCCCTTCAGGAATACTCGCTTTACGCGTCGGGGTTATGTTGCTTTTAATTCGTTCAATCCAGCTCATTGATAACCTTTCTGCCTGAACCTGGTCGTATGCCAGTTTTGCTATAAGAGGCGAATAATGCCATTTTTGCCTCCAACAGACCATGAATGTTGCACATTAAAACATAACAGCCCGAAACTTTGGATAAAAAAGTGGTCGAACCGCCAGTACGCACTTATTTCGCTTGTTTGGCTGCCGCACGTTTGTGACGAATAATCTCGATGACGCCGGGCAAAATGGAAAGCACAATAATAGCTACAATCAGTAACTTAAGGTTTTCCTGAACCACAGGGAGATCGCCAAACAGGTAGCCTGCATAGGTAAACAGCAGCACCCACAGCAATGCGCCGACAACGTTGAATGCCGCAAAGTGACGATAGGACATATGTCCCATTCCCGCCACAAACGGAGCAAATGTACGCACAATAGGCACAAATCGCGCAAGGATAATGGTCTTGCCGCCGTGGCGCTCATAAAATGCGTGGGTTTTATCTAAGTAGCTACGACGGAAAATTTTCGAGTTCGGATTACTGAATAGCCGATCGCCAAACACGCGTCCAATCGTGTAGTTGACCGCATCACCGACAATCGCAGCAATGACCATCAGCACCACCATCATATGCACATTCAGATCATTAGTTGGCAGTGCAGACAACGCACCGGCCACGAACAGCAGCGAATCTCCTGGCAGGAACGGGGTAACAACCAGCCCGGTCTCACAGAACAGAATGAGGAACAGGATGGCATAAACCCAGACGCCATACTGTGCGACCAGTTCGGCCAGGTGAACATCAATATGCAGAATAAAATCAATAAGAAAACGTATTAAATCCATATTGTTTAAACCTTAATTGCACCGTGTTTAGTCCGCCAGGAAAAGCGGACCCATTGGCGGTTTTGGAAGTTCGAACCGTTCCGGATAATCCACCGAGACCAGATACAACCCTTCCGCTTTCGCCGTAGCTGCTGCAAGCGTTCTGTCCTTCGCCGCCAGCAGTTCTGCAATCCAGCTCTCCGGCTGGTGTCCGGCACCCACTTCCATCAGGCTGCCCACAATATTCCGAACCATATGATGTACAAAGGCATTGGCTTTGATATCCACCACCACATACGCGCCAAAACGGCTGACGTTTATGTGCATGACGTTACGCCACGGCGTGCGGGACTGACACTGCACCGCACGAAACGACGTAAAGTCATTTTCACCAATCAGACACTGCGCCGCACGATGCATACGTTCTGCATCAAGCGGTTCATAAAAATGCGTCACGCCCTGGCTTAACACCGCCGGACGCAGGCGCTGATTGTAGATAACGTAGCGGTAACGGCGCGCGGTGGCGCTGAAACGCGCATGAAAATCATCGGGGACATCTTTAACCCAACGTACCGCGATGTCTCCAGGTAAATTCGCATTAACACCCAGCGTCCACGCAGCGTCTTTGCGCATTGCGGTGGTTTCAAAGTGAACCACCTGGCCGGTACCGTGCACGCCGGCGTCCGTGCGCCCGGCGCAGAGAACGCTTATCGGCTCATTCGCCACCTGAGAGAGCGCTTTTTCCAGTTTTTCCTGAACACTGCGCACCTCATTCTGACGCTGCCAGCCATAATATTTACTGCCATCGTACTCAATACCGAGGGCAATTTTATGGACAAGCTTTTGTTCCACGTCGGACATCAGTACAGGTACTCCTGCACCAGTTTTTCCGCAATTTTGACCGCCATCAGCGCACCACCAAAGCGAACGTTGTCGGCAACCGACCAGAACTGAACCTGCTCCGGCATACCGTAATCGTTGCGTACACAGCCGACGGAAAGATGCGCACTACCGGTCGCATCGCCAACCTGGGTTGGGAACTCGCTCTCTTCAGACAGCACGATGTCTTCGCCACGGGCAAACGCATCACGCGCCTCTTCTGCCGCCAGAGGACGCAGCGCTTCAAAGCTCACCATCTGCGCATGACCGTAAAAGACGGGTGACTGCACAACGCTCGCGGAGATCATCAGACCATCATCCTGCAGAATTTTGCGGGCTTCATCGACGATACGGCGCTCTTCACGTACAGAACCCTGGTTGTCCGGCAGCAACGGCAGCATGTTGAATGCCAGCTGACGACCAAAGAAATCGTCTTCATCAATCGGGATACCGTTCAGCAGCTTTGCGCTCTGCCCTGCCAGCGCATCGACAGCTTTTTTACCGTGCGCGGAAGCTGACAGCAGGCTGGTCACGGTAATACGCGACAGGCCACCGTCATCGATCAACGGTTTCAGCGCGGTAAGCAGTTGGCTGGTCAGGCTGTCCGGTACCGCAATGATGTTGCGGTTACGGTAGTCAGTCAGAACGAATGGATTCACATCCGGCACAACCAGAGGAACATCCGGCTCCATTGAGAACAGGCCGCTTAAATCAATCACCAGACAGCCCGCGTTGGTCGCTTCTTCGCAGTAAGAAGCCGTGGCCTCAACGCCCGCAGCAAAGAACGCCAGCTGCACCTGCGTCCAGTCAAATTCAGCCGCATCCTGAACCATGACGGATTTACCGCCAAAACGCAGATGTTCACCGGCGCTGTCAGTGCGCGCCAGTGCAAAAATTTCACCCACCGGGAACTGACGCTCAGCAAGGGTTTCGAGCAGGGCTTCACCCACGGCACCCGTGGCCCCCAATATGGCAATGTTCCAGCCTTCAGACATGGTGGTTACTCCAGAAATAAAAAAGCGTCCCTGCCGGAGTATCCGACAGGGAGCATTAAGAAGACATTAACGTACCGGGTGATGAACGGCGTTAAAACCCAGTTTATGCAGCAATGACGCAGCCTGGGCATCATCGCAAATAACATACAGGGAAGACCATTCGCGACGTTCAAGATAATTCTTGCGCAGCTTGTCAAATTCGCCCGGAATACCCGCTGATTTACGCAGCAGCGCATCATCGCGGCGCACATCATACACCAAATGCACCAGCCTTTTCAGCGTTGCCTCGTCGAGGGGACCATGAAGGGTAATACGGCCAAATTCAGGCGCGGGTAATAGTGTATCCAGCGCCACCTGTTGCGGATGGCCGATAAAGGCGCTGTAGGCCTCAAAGACCTGGGTGGTGCCACGCGCTTTACCTTCGAGGGTATAACCCGCAATATGCGCGGTACCGACGTCCACCTTGTTAAGCAGCGCAACGTTGAGATCCGGCTCCGGCTCCCAGACGTCCAGTACCACGCTGAGATCCTGCCCTTCTTCCAGACATTTCAGCAGCGCGGCGTTATCAACCACCGGGCCACGGCAGGCATTTATCAGAATAGTGCCAGGCTTCAGACAACGGATCAGGGTTTCGTCGGCGAGGTGCAGAGACTTGTACGGCCCCTCTTTGAACAGCGGCGTGTGGAAAGTGATCACATCGCACTGCTCAACCAGCTCGTCCAGCGAACGGAAGTCCACGTCATCGCCGTTATCTTTACGCGGCGGGTCGCACAGCAACGTGCGAATACCTAATGCATCAAGGCGCTTTTGCAGGCGTCCGCCCACGTTACCCACACCGACAATACCGACAGTGCGGTCTTTCAGCGCAAAACCATCACGCTCGGCCAGCATCAACAGGGAGGAGAAAACATATTCCACAACGGCAATGGCGTTACAGCCAGGTGCAGCTGAAAAACCAATCCCCGCCTGCTTAAGCCATGTGTCATCCACATGATCCGTCCCTGCCGTTGCCGTCCCGACGAACTTAATCGCTTTGCCGGAGAGCAACGCCTCATTTACTTTAGTCACCGAGCGCACCATCAGTGCATCTGCGTCATCCAGTTCGCTTACCGGGATCGGGCGACCAGGGACAGCCTTAACGTTACCGAGGCGGCTAAACAACTCGCGCGCGTAAGGCATATTTTCATCAACGAGGATTTTCACGTCTGAGTACCTGTTTGAGAGGAAGAAAACCCATCAAGTGTGCCATAATCTCGCCGCCAGGCATATAACTATGCCGGGTTTACGCAGAGTTTTGACTTTAAGGATTTTTGACGATGCAGCCCATTTCAGGTACGCCGCCGCGCCCCCCAGGCGATGGCCCCGTAACGCCCAACATCGCAGGCGAACAGCCACTTTCCACGCAACAGCGCACCGTGCTGGAGCGGTTGATCACGCGTCTGATTGCGCTGACTTCGCAGCAAAATGCGGAAGTGTGGGCCGGCGTGAAGCACGATCTGGGCGTGAGGAACGATGCACCGCTACAGTCGCGTCATTTCCCCGCTGCCGAGCAAAACCTGAACCAGCGTATTAACACCGCGCAGCAAAATCACACCACCCGCCAGATTGTCTCGCAGCTGACCGAGCTGTTAGGCCAGGGCAATAACCGCCAGGCAGTGAGTGATTTTATTCGTCAACAGTACGGCCATACTGCGCTGAGCCAGCTTACGCCGGAACAGTTGAAAACCGTGCTGACGCTGCTACAAAGCAATCAACTTTCTATTCCGCAGCCGCAGCAACGCCCGGCAACTGAACGTCCGCTGCTGCCTGCCGAGCACAACACGCTCAAGCAGATGGTGACCAAACTGGCCGCCGCCACCGGCGAGCCGACGAAGCTCATCTGGCAATCCATGCTGGAGCTTTCGGGTGTGAAAGAGGGCGAGATGATCCCGGCAAAACAGTTTGCGCATCTGGTCACCTGGCTCCAGGCACGCCAGACGCTCAGCACCCAGAATACCCCTACCCTGCATACGGTACAGGCCGCGCTGAAACAGCCGCTGGAGCCACACGAGTTTGAAACGATACGGGATTACGCTCAGCAAACCTGGCAGGCCACACCGCAAACGGTGCTGACCACCGCGCAGGTGCAGGATTTACTGAATCAGATCTTTGTCCGCCGCACCGAGCGCGAAGGCGGTGTGCCGGAAGTGCGGAACATTCAGCCAATCTACAGCCCACTGTTTGCGCCGGTTGTGGAAACCTTCAGGACACTGTCTGCTCGTCCGGGGCTGATGTTTATTGCGTTGATGATTGCGCTGGTTATTTTCTGGCTGGTTGCGTAAAGCACCTACGGTTCATGCTTTTGTAGGCCCGGTGAGCACAGCGCCACCGGGCAGAAAAACTAAACGCTACGAAACGCGACCAGCGTTACCACAATCCCGACAACCGCAGAGACCGCCCCCGCGAGGAAGACTGACGGGTAGCCAAACGACGTGGCTAACAGTCCTGCCAGCGGTCCGGTTACCCCGTATGAGATATCCTGAAACGCTGCATAGCCGCCAAGCGCGGTACCACGTACCTGCGGGGCCACGCGCTTCACTACTTCAACACCAAGCGCCGGGAAGATTAACGAACAACCACAGCCGGTCAATGCCGCACCGAGCAGCGCAACCGACGCGACGGGGGCCTGCCACAGCAGTACCAGGCCGATCGTCTCAATCACCAGCGAAGCCACTGCCACCTTCACACCGCCAAAACGATCCGGCATCCAGCCGAACAGCACACGCATCAGCACAAACGCACCACCAAACGCGGTGAGCGTAAAACCTGCCATTGCCCAGCCACGGCTCATAAAATACAAAGAGACGAAGGTACCAATCACCGCAAAGCCTACGCCCTGGAGCGCCAGACCCAGACCCGGCTGCCAGATTTGACCAACCACGCGCCACAGAGAAGGTCGCTCACCTTTATGCGCGGGCACTTTACGTACCGAACCATTAAACGCCCAGGCCAGCAGCGGCAGTACCATCGTGGTACCTGCCAGCGCCGCAAAACCAAACTGGCTGTGGATCAACAAACCCAGCGGCGCACCTGCCGCCAGTGCGCCATAGATGGCCATTCCGTTCCAGGACATCACCTTACCTGAACGCGTGGGGCCAACCAGCCCCATTCCCCAGGTCAGGGTGCCGGTCAGCAGCTGGCTTTCGCCGAAGCCGAGGATTAAACGCCCCACCACCAGCAGCGCAAATTTATAAGCAGTATCTACCGGCAAAAGTGCGGCCAGCAGCCATGCCCCACCCGCCAGACCGCAGGCGAACATGCCCTGCAGGGCTGAGCGTTTTGCACCATGCTGATCCGCCAGACGTCCGGCGTATCCCCGGGTTAAAACCGTGGCTAAAAACTGAATACCGACAGCAACGCCGACCAGAGTGTTGCCATAGCCCAGTTCCTGGTGAACGAACAGCGGGATCACCGGCAGCGGCAAGCCCACAGTCATGTAGGTCAGGAATACCGCAAAGGCGATACGAAACAGCGAGATATTCGCTGAAGAGGGTGTTTCTGTTTGAGTGACTACAGTCATGCTTTACTCCGAAATGAAGAGTAAGGCGGGGAAATGCCACGCCCCCTCTGCCTGATTATCAGGATTAAGGTGCGTTGGTTGACGTTAAACGCTTACGCATTATCGTGATGATAATGTTGAACTCTGGAGTTTGCCTGTGAGATCAGCAGGTTGTCAATGCATAAAAAAAAGGGAGCCTGTTGGCTCCCCTTCCGAATCAAACATAAAACTTATTTCAGCTTACGCATCACCAGCGTGGCATTCGTACCGCCGAAACCGAAGCTGTTGGACATAACGGTTGTCAGCGTCGCTTCTGTTGGTTTGGTCACGATGTTCAGGCCAGCAGCCTGCTCGTCCATCTCTTCAATGTTGATACTTGGGGCGATAAAGCCGTTTTCCAGCATCAGCAGAGAGTAGATAGCTTCCTGCACGCCCGCAGCACCCAGAGAGTGACCGGTCATTGCCTTCGTTGCAGAGATTGCCGGGCTGTTGTCGCCAAACACTTCACGGATCGCACCCAGTTCTTTCACGTCGCCCACTGGTGTAGAGGTACCGTGAGAGTTCAGATAGTCGATTGGTGTATCAACACCCTGCATCGCCATCTTCATGCAGCGCACCGCGCCTTCGCCTGATGGCGCAACCATGTCAGCACCATCGGAAGTTGCGCCGTAGCCAACGATCTCAGCATAGATGTGAGCACCACGTGCCAGAGCGTGTTCCAGCTCTTCAACCACAACCATACCGCCGCCGCCTGCGATGATGAAACCATCACGGTGTGCATCATAAGTACGGGATGCTTTTTCCGGGGTTTCGTTGTACTTGGTGGACAGTGCGCCCATCGCATCGAACTCACAGGCCATTTCCCAGCCCAGCTCTTCGCCGCCGCCAGCAAATACGATGTCCTGTTTACCCAGTTGGATCTGCTCTACCGCATTACCGATGCAGTGTGCAGAAGTCGCACAGGCTGAGCTGATGGAGTAGTTCACACCGTGGATTTTGAATGGTGTTGCAAGGCACGCAGAAACCGCTGAGCCCATTGCTTTGGTCACCACGTAAGGGCCAACCGCTTTCAGACCACGCGGGCTACGCATAGCGTCAGCACCAAATACCTGCGCTTTTGAAGAGCCGCCGGAACCAGCAATCAGACCTACACGCGGGTTGTTCTGATAATCTTCTTCTTTCAGACCTGAATCCGCGATGGCTTCACGCATGGAGAGATAAGCATAAATAGAGGCATCGTTCATGAAACGAACCACTTTACGGTCAATCAAACCGGTGGTGTCCAGTTTGACATTACCCCATACGTGGCTACGCATACCTGAATCTTTAAACTCTTCAGAGAAAGTGATCCCGGAGCGTCCTTCACGCAGAGATGCCAGGACTTCCTGCTGGTTATTACCGATGCTGGAAACGATGCCCAGGCCAGTAATCACTGCACGTTTCATTCAATACCTCTGTAAGTCACACTAAAGTAAGTTTCGAGTCGCACAATAGCGTACACTTGTACGCCGAACAAGTCCGATCAGCCAATTTCTGCGGAAATTTGCACCGATGAGCTCACATCGTTAAGATCGCGCCACTGCCTGTCAGACGAGTAACTTACGTGAAACAAAACGCTATACAACCCGCCAACCTCGAATTCAACGCTGAGGGTACACCTGTTTCCCGAGATTTTGATGACGTCTATTTCTCTAATGATAACGGACTGGAAGAAACCCGTTATGTTTTCCTTGAGGGAAACCGGCTCAGCGCCCGCTTCCCCTTACACCCACGCAGCCTGTTTGTGGTGGCAGAAAGCGGGTTCGGTACCGGACTGAATTTCCTGACCCTCTGGCAAGCGTTTGACCAGTTTCACGCGGCTCACCCTGAGACTACGCTCCAAAGGTTACATTTCATCAGTTTTGAAAAATTCCCGCTCACTGCGCACGATTTGACGCTGGCTCATCAGCACTGGCCGGAACTTGCGCCGTGGGCAGAACAACTTCAGGCACAGTGGCCTCCCGCCGTCGGCGGCTGCCATCGTCTGCTGCTGGACGGCGGGCGCGTCACCCTGGACTTATGGCTGGGTGATATCAACGACCTGACCGATAAGCTTGATGATTCAATGAATCAAAGCGTGGACGCCTGGTTCCTGGACGGCTTTGCCCCTGCCAAAAACCCGGACATGTGGAGCCCACATCTCTTTGCTGCGATGGCGCGGCTGGCGCGTCCTGGTGCAACGCTCGCCACTTTTACCTCGGCAGGTTTTGTTCGCCGTGGGTTGCAGGAAGTGGGCTTTACCATGCAAAAAACCAAAGGCTTTGGCCGTAAGCGCGAGATGCTGGTCGGGGTAATGGAACAAGAGCTGACGATCCCCGCACAGGCTCCCTGGTTTGCCCGCAGCCACAGCACCGCCCGTGAAGTCGCGATCATTGGCGGAGGCATTGCCAGCGCCCTGCTCTCACTTGCACTTTTACACCGGGGCTGGCAGGTCACGCTCTACTGTGCTGACGATGCCCCGGCACAAGGTGCCTCAGGTAACCGCCAGGGGGCACTCTATCCCCTGCTCAGTGCCCACGATCCGGCACTGAGTCAGTTCTTCCCGGCGGCATTTACCTTCGCCCGTCGCCTGTATGACAGGCTACCGGTCGCGTTTGACCACGCGTGGTGCGGCGTTACGCAGCTCAGCTGGGACGAGAAGAGTCAGCAAAAAATCGCACAAATGTTGTCACTGGGGTTGCCAGAAGAGATAGCACATGCGGTGACAACACAGCAGGTCACTGAAACCGCGGGCATTGATACCGGGTGCGATGGTATTCAGTACCCGCTCGGCGGCTGGTTGTGCCCGGCTGAACTGACAACAGCGGCAATAGCCCTCGCGCAGTCACGCGGACTGGCAGTGCATTATTCCCACAAGGTTGAATCACTTAGCCGGACAGAGCACTGGAATCTGCTTTTTGCCAATGGCAAACAGGCACAGCATGCAAGCGTAGTGCTGGCGAATGGTCATCACATCAACCAGTTTATCCAGACGGAAAAGTTACCGCTTTACCCTGTTGGCGGCCAGGTGAGCCATATACCGACGACGCCGGAGCTGGGGAAATTGCGGCAGGTGCTGTGTTACGACGGGTATCTGACACCACAAAACCCATCCAACGGCCACCACTGTATTGGTGCCAGCTACCATCGCGGCCAGACTGACATGCACTACAGCGACGCGGATCAGCAGCAAAACCGCCAGCGCCTGATCGATTGCTTCCCACAGGCTGGCTGGGCGAAAGACGTTGATGTCAGCACAGGTGAAGCACGCTGCGGCGTACGCTGCGCGACACGCGATCATCTGCCGATGGCAGGTAGCGTGCCTGACTATGAAGCCACGCTCGCAGCCTATCAGGACCTCGCTGAAAACAAGGATGCCGCGGTGAGCGCACCGGTATATCCGGAGCTGTTTATGCTGGGTGGTCTGGGGTCGCGCGGATTGTGCTCGGCACCGCTGCTGGCTGAAGTATTGGCCGCACAGATGAGCGATGAGCCGATCCCACTGGACAGTACCACGCTCGCGGGACTCAACCCAAACCGGTTGTGGGTACGGAAATTGCTGAAAGGAAAAATGGTTAAGTAGAGTGCGGTATGATGCCCTCTCCCACAGGGAGAAGGCAGAAAAACCATTACTTAACGTTGGCCTGTTGGAACAGGTTTTCCCACATGCTCAGCACTAAGGACTGGTCGCGCGGAGAGAGCTCACCGGCCTGGATGGCTTTCTCCAGGCTGCGGGTGACTTCAACATGCACAGCGTCGGCAGAGTGATCGTCCCCTGTTTCAAGCTCGGCTACCGCCAGCGTCAGGTGACCACGCAGATAACCGCTGGCGAACAGCTCATCATCACTGGCGTGTTCCACCATGTCATCAATTAACGCCAGAATGCGTGATTCAAATTCTGCGATCATCTTCTTTCCTCTGTTAAAGATCTTCCGGCCACGGGAAGCATTCCGCCGTGATCTCCGGCGTATGGTAATAATTCTGTAAGGCCCTGATAAGCGTCGCAGGACGCGCCGGGATACCTTTATCAAGATATTCCATCACCTGCGCATGAACGCGGCGCTGGAACACAATACGGTCTGGCTCGAAGTCACCGTCGAGGTTGTCGCAGCTGACATTGAACGGGAAACCTGCCGCTACGCACAACAACCATTCCAGAGCCTGCGGTTTCACTTCCACGTCTTCAAACTGCCCTTGCGTCGCGGCATCGCGGCCGTCCGGGCAATACCAGTAACCGAAATCCACCAGTTCACGACGCGCTTTCCCCGCAATGCACCAGTGAGAAATCTCATGCAAGCCGCTGGCATAGAAGCCATGTGCAAAGACGATACGGTTATACGGAACCTCGTCATCAGCTGGAAGATAAATCGGTTCGTCGTCGCCTTTAATCAGACGGGTATTAAAATCACCGGCAAAACAGCCGTCGAAGACCTCAATCAGCTGTTCGTATTTATGCGTACTGTTCATTAGTTCATCCCCAACCAGTGGAGGATCTCCTGTCCGTGGCTGTCATAAAGAAGTTTGGCACTCATCACCGCCGACACCACAACGATCATTGGGCGGATCAGCTTTTGTCCTTTGCTTAACACCAGACGTGAACCTGCACGCGCCCCCAGGAATTGCCCCACCATCATCACAAAACCGGTCGCCCAGATGACTTTGCCACCAATAATGAACAACAGCAGGCCGCCCACGTTCGAGGTCGCATTAAGCACTTTGGCATGAGCGGTCGATTTAGCGAGGTTAAATCCGGCCAGCGTCACGAACGCTAACGCGTAAAACGACCCCGCGCCGGGGCCAAAGAAGCCGTCGTAAAAGCCGACGCAGCCCCCGGCAATCAGCGCAAACGGCAGGCCATGCAGACGACGATGCCGGTCCTCTTCACCGAGCTTTGGCATCAGCAAAAAGTACAGGCCGATACAGATAACCAGAACCGGCAGGATCTGGCGCAAAATGTCAGACTGCACGTGCTGAACCAGCAGCGCACCGGTGGTTGAACCGATGAAAGTCATCAGGATATTGAGCTTCTGGTCGGCCAGGTTTACGACCTTACGGCGGATAAAATAGAGTGACGCAGAGAGCGACCCACCGCAGGCCTGAAGCTTGTTGGTGGCAAGCGCCTGAGCCGGGTTCATGCCCGCCGCCAGCAGCGCCGGAACGGTCAGTAAACCACCGCCGCCCGCCAGGGCATCAATGAACCCGGCCAGCATTGCCACAAAAAAGAGCACCACCAGCAGCAGTGGTGACACCATAAACAGATCGACGAAATTATCCATTAAAGTACATGCTCATCCAGTAGCGCCTGGCAGGAAGGCGGCAACGGAGGCGGTGTCTTCTTCTCAGGCTTAGAGGTTCCAGGTTTTGCCGGTTCAAACCAGCTTTGCAGTTCCGCGCCACAGCCATCGCCTGACGGTGGTAACGGCTGGTCTTCACATTCCAGACTGTTCGCCGGGCAGCGCAGACGAACGTGCATATGCGCACGATGCTGGAACCACGGGCGCACTTTGCGCAGCCAGTCACGGTCGGTTCCTGCATCCAGACAAAGCTGCTGCTTGATAGCCGGGTTAACAAAAATCCGCGTGACGTCATTATCTTTTGCCGCCAGCTTGATCATGCTGGAAATATCTTGTGTCCAGAGCGACGGCACAACGCTTTTGCCGTCACTCGCCACCAGATCCAGCGCCTGTGGTTTCAGCAGCTGTGCTGAACTCCAGCGACCTTTCGGCAGTTGCAGGAAGATATCGACATCCAGTCCGGTCTGGTGACTGGCATGCCCACCGTTGAAGCGACCACCGGCAGGCATTCCCATATCGCCAATCAGCATCGTTCCCAGACCCCGGTTATGCACCTGACTCCCCAGCCGCTGAATAAACAGCACCAGATCCGGGTGGCCGAAGTAACGACGCTGATCGGTACGCATTACCTGGTAAGAACTGGACTGCAGAGGAAGTTCCTGCGCACCAACGATACAGCCGTTCGAAAATGCACCAATAGACTGCGAACTCCCCGACACCGGGTGGGTGATTTTTTGCCACGGCGTCGCGGCCAGACTGACTCCGCTGGCAAACAGCGCCAGCAGAGCAATTGCGGTTTTTTTCATGTTTACCAGCGTGGAATGGTGGTCGTCACATCCGCATTCTGCGCACGCTGGCGCAGGAAGTGATCCATCAGCACGATCGCCAGCATCGCTTCTGCGATCGGCACCGCGCGGATCCCCACACACGGATCGTGACGTCCTTTGGTGATCATCTCAACTTCTTCGCCAGAGCGATTAATCGTGTGACCCGGCACGGTAATGCTGGATGTCGGCTTCAGCGCAATATTGGCAACAATCTGCTGTCCACTGCTAATACCACCGAGAATACCGCCCGCATGATTACTCTGGAAACCCGCTTTGGTGATTTCGTCGCGGTTCTGGCTGCCACGAAGCTGAACCACGTCAAAACCGTCGCCAATCTCTACCCCTTTCACCGCATTGATGCTCATCAGCGCGTGCGCGATGTCGGCATCGAGGCGGTCAAATACCGGCTCACCCCAGCCTGGCGGCACGCCGTCAGCGACCACGGTCACTTTCGCACCGATGGAGTCGCCCTCTTTTTTCAGGCCACGCATCAGTTCGTCCAGTGCGTCCAGTTTGTCGGCATCGGCACAGAAGAACGGGTTTTGCTCAACCTGATCCCAGTCTTTAATGGCCAGTGGAATATCGCCCATCTGGGTCAGACAACCACGGATCACAATACCAAATTTCTGCGCCAGGTATTTTTTGGCAATCGCTCCTGCGGCCACGCGCATGGCGGTTTCGCGTGCGGAAGAACGACCACCGCCGCGATAGTCGCGAAAACCGTATTTTTGCTCATACGTGTAGTCAGCATGGCCCGGGCGGAATACGTCTTTGATGGCACCGTAGTCCTGGGAACGCTGATCGGTGTTTTCAATCAACAGACCAATGCTGGTGCCGGTGGTGCGGCCTTCAAAAACGCCTGAAAGAATTTTGACCTGGTCCGGCTCGCGACGCTGCGTGGTGTAGCGAGAGGTGCCCGGACGACGACGGTCGAGGTCGTACTGTAAATCTGCTTCGGTCAGTTCGATGCCTGGCGGTACGCCATCAACGATACAGCCCAGTGCCAACCCGTGCGACTCACCAAAGGTGGTCACGCGGAATAACTGTCCAATACTGTTTCCTGCCATCACGGCTCCGATGTCGTTATTTGTGTGTGAGCGTTGTGAAACGGGCCGAAGCCCGCTGGATTAATCTTTGTAAATGCTGAAGTGTTCGCGCGCATCGAGAAGCTGCGCCTTGGTCAGCATAAAGACGCCATCACCGCCGTTGTCGAACTCAAGCCAGGTGAACGGCACATCCGGATACTGCTCTATCAGATGTACCATGCTGTTGCCCACTTCACAAATCAGAACGCCGTCATCAGTCAGATAATCCGGCGCGCAGGCCAGGATACGGCGCGTCAGTTTCAGGCCATCAGAGCCTGATGCCAGACCCAGTTCCGGCTCATGGCGATATTCATTTGGCAGATCCGACATGTCTTCCGCATCAACGTACGGTGGGTTGGTGACAATCAGATCGTACTGCAGCGTTGGCAGGTCACGGAACAGGTCAGAACGGATTGGCGTGACGTGATGGATCAGGCCATGTTCTTCGATGTTGTGCTCGGTTACGGCCAGCGCATCGGTGGAGATATCCACTGCGTCCACTTCCGCTTCCGGGAAGGCATACGCACAGGCAATGGCGATACAACCGCTACCGGTACACATATCCAGAATGTGCTGCGGCTGATGGTTAATCAGACCATCAAAGTGGTTGTTGATAAGCTCACCAATCGGTGAACGCGGCACCAGAACACGCTCATCCACGTAAAACTCGTGACCGCAGAACCAGGCTTTGTTGGTCAGATAGGCAACCGGAATGCGCTCGTTAACGCGGCGGATCACACGCTCAACAATGCGGTGTTTTTCGCTGGACGTCAGGCGCGCGGAGCGCATGTCTTCCGGAATATCCAGCGGTAGATAGAGGGACGGCAGCACCAGCTGAACGGCCTCATCCCACGGGTTATCGGTACCGTGTCCGTACCAGATATTGGCGGCGCTGAAGCGGCTAACCGACCAGCGCAACATGTCCTGTATGGTATGCAGCTCGTTTACTGCTTCATCGACAAAAATTTTATCCACTCTTTCCTCCAGGGCATGCTCGCATAATTTTCGGCGGCTAGTTTGCCATGAAGACGGCGATAAATCAGCAATGACGCGTACCGCTTGAGGTTAAAAAATGCGTTTAGTCAGGTACACTACGGGAATTCAGAGATGAGACAGACAAATGAAAAAGAAAACATCGCTCAGCGAGGAGGATCAGACGCTCTTCCGACAGCTTATGACCGGGACGCGTCAAATCAGGCAGGACACCATTGTCCACCGCCCGCAGCGCAAAAAAATCACCGAAGTACCGGTCAAGCGTCTTCTGCAGGAACAGGCCGATAACAGCCACTATTTTTCAGATGAATTTCAGCCGCTGCTTAATACGCAGGGAGCCGTGAAGTACGTCCGTGAAGACGTCAGCCACTTTGAGCTGAAAAAATTACGTCGGGGGGATTATTCGCCGGAGCTGTTTCTCGATCTGCACGGGTTAACACAGATGCAGGCGAAACAGGAGCTGGGGGCGCTGATTGCCGCCTGCCGCCGTGAGCATGTTTTTTGCACCTGCGTGATGCACGGGCACGGTAAACATATCCTGAAGCAACAGACGCCGCTATGGCTGGCTCAGCATCCACACGTAATGGCTTTTCATCAGGCACCAAAAGAGTACGGCGGTGATGCCGCATTGCTGGTGTTGATTGAGGTTGAAGAGTGGCAGCCGCCCGAGCTGCCCTGACAGGATGGCGGGAGGCACAGCCTGCACCCCGCCCTGTCGCACGTCACGTCAGATAGCTTTAGCCATCTTCAGATTGCACGGACTCATTTGCCAGTTGAAGACCCCTTTGCCCGTTTCATCAAGGGAAACATTGGCAATAGCGGACGTCGAGAACATCGGTGGCGTCTCACCCGGGCACAGCTCAGATACCAGATAGCCAACCAGTGGCAGATGGGAAATGACCAGCGCAGACGCGACACCTTCATTGCACAGCGCCTGAAGATAGGCACTCACAAGGCCAACATCGCCACACGGGGTAAGTTCAGGAAGAACATCGACACCGGCCGGCAGGTTCATACACTCCCCTACCACATCCAGCGTCTGTTCTGCGCGCAGGAATGGACTCACCAGCACACGTTCGATGTCCACTTTTTGCCCCTGAAGCCAGTTAGCCATCAGACGGGATTCGTCGCAGCCACAGACGGTCAAAGGACGTACTGAGTCACTGGCGGCATCGAGTGCCGCGTCGCCGTGACGCATGATAAAAACTTGCATATTGCACCGCTTTTGTTAACCAGAATCACCAGCGTTGACTACCTGCGATAACGTCGGAGAGGTAGAAAACCTGGTGGTCGGGCATTGTGCCTGATCCATTCGGTGAATGAAACGCTGTTTTTTACCTCAATGGCGTAAGTATAGTCAATATCTGTTTACAAATTCGCCAGAACAGGTTTACTCACTTCAGGATTTACCCTTCTTTGACCTCAACTTACGAGAGCAGTTTCCCTTGAAGACCAAAATGTCTGGCCCCGTTCCGCCATCTGCAATAATTCATCACACGGTGTAAACCGCGAGCCATACTGAGAGGCAAGACGTTGCAGGGTCGCAACCACGTCACCCGCACCGAGGGTATCCATATACCGGAACGGGCCGCCGAGGAACGGCGGGAAACCAATACCAAACACAGCACCGATGTCGCCATCGCGCGCGTTTTTGATAACCTGCTCGCCAAAACAGCGAGCGGCTTCGTTAAGCATCATCATCACACAGCGTTCAGCACACTGGGCTGACGATAATTTTCCCTGCCCGGTCGTCGGAATAAGCCCATAAACTGAAGGGTCGACCTGTTTCTTGCTTGTACGCCCTTTTGCACCGTAAAGATAGAAACCGCGTTCATTTTTTCTGCCTTTGCGATCATCCTTCAAAATTGCAGAAACAATGTTTGCAGGTGGGCTAAAACGATCGCCATAAGCTGCTTCCAGTACAGGTATAATTTTAGTGCCGGTATCTATTCCTACCTCATCCAAAAGTTGGATTGGGCCGACAGGGAAACCACACTTTACCAGCGCCTCATCCACATGTTCGATCTTCTCCCCTTCCGTCAGTAACCGCATGGCTTCATTGATATAGGGAGCCAGAATACGGTTAACGTAGAAGCCCGCTTTGTCTGCTACCACGATGGGGGTTTTGCCCTGTTTTTTCGCAAGCTTCACCACAGTGGCAACGGTTTGCGGGCTGGTCGTGGCGTGGGGAATAACCTCTACCAGCGGCATTTTTTCAACCGGACTAAAGAAATGCAGACCAATGACCTGCTCCGGCCGTGCGGCTTTCGACGCAATATCGCCAATCGGTAATGACGACGTATTTGAGGCAAAAATGGTGTGCGGCGCACAGTGTTGCTCGACGTCAGCCACCATCTGTTGCTTAAGTGCCAGGTCTTCAAATACCGCTTCAATGACCAGGTCTCGATGCGCAAAACCGCTGTAATCCGTCGTACCAGTGATGTACGCCAGGGTTTTATCACGCTCATTAGCCTTGATATGGCGGCGCTTGACCTTCTGATCAAGGTTCTGCCAGCTGTACTGTAGCGCGTGGTTGATCCCCTTCGCGTTAATGTCCTTAATACGGACGGGCAATTTGCCTTTACTTGCGGTGACAAACGCAATACCACCGCCCATCAGCCCACCGCCCAGTACGCCAACCGAGCGCAGCGGAGCAGGTTCGGCCTCACTGCCCGGGTCTTTTTTGACGTCGGTACTGGCAAAGAAGATGCTGCGCAGCGCCTGCGACTGTGGCGTCATCGCCAGCTCGCCGAAGGCTTTTGCTTCTGCGGCATAGCCGCTGCTGCAGCCCTGCGACAACCCGGTTTCAATAACCTCCAGGATCCGCTTCGTCGCCGGATAATTACCTTTGGTTTTTTGTTCGGTTTTCTTGCCCACCATGCTAAACAACAGCGCACGCCCCAGCGGCCCGGCAAGGACGCGTTCACGTACCGGGAGATGGCGTTTTGCCTGACGTCCCCTCAGTGCCAGCTCAACGGCGGCATCCAGCAAAATAGAATGCGGTACCACTTCGTCAACCAGGCCAGCTTTCAGCGCCTGGCGGGCGCGTAACTGCTTACCGGTTAAAATCATCTCCAGCGCCGTACTGACGCCAATCAGGCGCGGCAGGCGCTGCGTTCCACCAGAGCCTGGCAACAGCCCTAACTGCACTTCTGGCAGCCCCAATACGGTTTTCGCATCGTCAGTACAAATACGGCTATGGCAGGCCAGCGCCAGCTCCAGACCACCGCCCAGGCACGCACCGTGGATCGCAGCGATCACCGGGATCGGCAGAGCATGGATTTCCGCCATGACCTGCTGCCCCTGGCGTGCCAGCGCTTCGGCTTCCTGAGCGCTTTGTGCGCGGGCGATCATGTTGATATCGGCCCCGGCAATAAAGTTGTCCGGCTTTGCCGAAATAAATACCAGACCGCGAATCATCTTGTTTTCGCGGATCTGCTTTAACATCTCACGGACCTGAACGCCAAACTCGGCCTTCAGGGTATTCATTTTTTCATCAGGTACATCAATGGTGATAACAGCCACGTTATCGGGGCGAACGGTCAGATTAAATGCAGATACCATGTCCATTATTCCGCCTCCAGAACCATTGCTGCGCCCAGGCCACCTGCCGCGCAGGCGGTGACAAGACCAAAACCGCCACCACGACGGCGTAACTCATGCAATGTCTGAGTGATCATCCTTGCCCCTGTCGCCGCAAACGGATGACCGTAGGCAATGGAGCCCCCCAGCACATTGAATTTACTTTCATCCACTTCACCCGTGGCATGGGTGCGACCAAGAACATCACGGGCAAAACGCTCGCTCGCCAGAAGATGTACGTTTGCCAGAGTTTGCGCGGCAAAGGCTTCGTGCATATCAATCAGGGTTAAATCAGCAAGTGTCAGCCCCGCACGATCCAGCGCCAGCGGCGTGGACCAGGCTGGCCCTAACAGCATGTCCTGCCAGACATCAATGGCCGTGAACGCGTAGCTGCGCAGATAACCCAGCGGTTTGATACCCAGCTCTCTGGCGCGGGACTCCGTCATCAGGATCACTGCAGCTGCGCCATCCGTCAGCGGTGTACTGTTAGCCGCTGTGACGGTGCCATGTTTACGATCAAATGCCGGACGCAGTTTTGCGTAATCGGCCAGCGTCGACGAACCGCGAATATTGTTATCTTCCACGAGGGGTTCGCGGTAAGGCGGAATATAGGCGGTCATCACTTCATCGGCCAGTTTGCCTTTCGCCCAGGCTTTTGTCGCAAGCTGATGCGAACGATACGCCAGCGCGTCCTGCTGTTCACGCGTAATACCGTAGGTTTTCGCCATCTGTTCGGCGGTGTCGCCCATGCGCAGGCCGGTGGAGTATTCAGCCACAGCGGGCGGGACAGGCATCAGATCGCGTAAGCGTAAACGCGAGAAGAGTTTGAGCTTCTGCCCGACAGTGCGGGCTTTGTTAACGTCAACCAGAACGCGCGCCAGTTTTTTACTCACGCCGATCGGCAGCACCGAGGAGGAGTCTGCCCCGCCGGCAATCCCGGCACGGATAGTCCCTGCCATCAGGCTTTCCGCCACGTTAGCGACGGCCTGGAAGCTGGTCGCACAGGCGCGGCTGACGCTGTAGGCATCGGTATGTACATTCATCCCCGTGCCCAGGACAATTTCACGCGCAATATTTGGTGCTTCCGGCATTTGAACCACCTGGCCAAAAACCAGTTGTTCGATCACCTCAGGCGGTATTTCGCTGCGAGCCAGCATCTCCCCCACCACCATTTTCCCCAAATCGACAGCGGGTATGCCATGAAACGCCGTAGCCTGACGCACGAACGGTGTACGCAATCCACTGACAATGGCAATGCGATCGCCCTGACGGGTAATAAGCGGTAATGCCTGACTCATAACACTCCCCTGTAAAATTTTTTGCGCAAACACAAAGTGGTCTGACCTGATAATAGTCTTAACCATTTTTTTACATTCAGCCAATCAGGGAAACGAAAAAGTGCGAGCTAAAACACAGAGAAGAAAAAGAAAACGTCACGGAGGTAAAAGCAAAACGGCAACCCGAAGGTTACCGTTTTTTAGTGGTTGCACGCTCACCCCTGGGAAATGGTCGGGAGTGAGAGTATCAGGCCGCAGAGGTTAACGCAGACCCAACTGGAAAATCAGCGTTTCGGCTTCGCAGGCAAATACAAAATCGATATCCAGCTTCACGCCACCTTCCACTTCCGTGAAAGTGGACTTGATTTCGCACGGCTCGGATTCCACATCGCGCGCGCGCTTGCTCAGTGCGGTCAGGGTTTCTTCCGCTTCAGCACGGTTAGCGAACACGCGGCTGTAGGAGGCGGTGCAATCGGAGTTGTCCATGATGGTACCAACATCCATACAGCAGCAAACCGGGGTTTCATCAGCACTGCATTTACTCATAGCTCAATTTCCTCTGTATTCGCGCCAGGCGCGAGATAAACACGATACTGATATTTTACGCCCCGATGCTGACGCTCTCCAGCCGTTAATGGCGTAAAAGTGGATAAGTGACCAATATCACACTAAAAAATGATCTAAAACAAAAATCACCCTTTTGAGTGAGTCGCGATGGTCACATTTTTGCCAACCAGATCTCGTTTCAGGAAACATGTTTGAAAATATTAATAAACAAACTTGCAACATTCTAGCTGGTCAGACCTATACTCACGCCACTGGTCTGATTTGTCTGTTATACCTCAGACCCTACACTTCGCGCTCCTGTTACGGTATGTAACAATTATTGAATAAAAATAACTCGATGAGGTTATGGTCATGAGCCAGAAAACCCTGTTCAACAAGACTGCGCTGGCAGTCGCAGTGGCAATCGTCTCTACTTCCGCCTGGTCAGCGGGATTTCAGTTAAACGAATTTTCTTCCTCTGGCCTGGGCCGTGCGTATTCCGGGGAAGGCGCTATCGCTGATGATGCAGGTAACGCAAGTCGTAACCCAGCACTGATTATGATGTTTGACCGCCCGACGTTCTCTGCCGGTGCGGTCTATATTGACCCGGATGTCAATATCTCCGGCAAATCACCGTCCGGTAAGAGCCTGAATGCGGACAATATCGCCCCAAACGCCTGGGTTCCTAACGTACATTTTGTTGCACCTATTAACGATCAGTTTGGTTGGGGAGCATCTGTTACTTCTAACTTTGGTCTGGCGACCGAGTATGGCGATAACTATGCTGCGGGCACGATGGGCGGTAAAACTGACCTGAAAACCGTCAACCTGAACCTGAGTGGCGCTTATCGTCTGACCGAAAACTGGAGTTTTGGTCTTGGTTTTGATGCCGTCTACGCCGATGCAAAAATCGAGCGCAATGCGGGTGATGCCGGTATGCTGGCTGCCGGTCAGATTCTGGCTCAGGTACCAAACCTGCCTGCAGCAGCACGTCCAGCCGCTATCGCAAAAGCGAAACAGCTGGCCGCCATCCCGGCCGATACCCAGATTGCACGCCTGAAAGGCAGCGAGTGGGGCTATGGCTGGAACGCCGGTATTCTGTATGAGCTGGATAAAAACAATCGTTGGGGTTTAACCTACCGTTCTGAAGTTAAAATCGACTTCGACGGCGATTACAACAGTAATATGAACACCGCTATCCCGGGCTTCCCGTACCCAACCGGTGGCAGGACCGTTCCGGGCTCTCTGACGCTCAACCTGCCAGAGATGTGGGAAGTTTCCGGTTACAACCGCGTTGCACCGCAATGGGCAATTCACTACAGCATGGCTTATACCAGCTGGAGTCAGTTCCAGGAGCTGAAAGCAACTGGCTCAAATGGTCAGACACTGTTCTATAAAGATGAGAGCTTTAAAGACTCTTACCGTATCGCGCTGGGTACAACCTACTACTACGATACTAACTGGACCTTCCGTACCGGTATCGCCTTTGATGATAGCCCGGTTCCGGCTCAGACCCGTTCCATCTCTATCCCGGATCAGGACCGTTTCTGGCTGAGCGCGGGTGCCACTTATGCGTTCAATAAAGATGCTTCTGTTGACGTCGGTGCCTCCTACATGCACGGTCAGAGCGTGAACATCAAAGAAGGCCCGTACGAGTTCCGTTCTGAAGGTAAAGCCTGGCTGTTCGGTACTAACTTCAACTACGCGTTCTAATCGCGCAGGGATCAAAAAAGGTGAGCATTGCTCACCTTTTTTATTTACTGCGAATCAATATCTTTTAGTTCGTTTTCGATAGCCTTCGCGTTTGGATTCTCTTCCGGCTTCAGCTTGCCGCCATTGGCAATAAAGTCATGGTTCTGGAAGTAGGCTTCACGCACCATGATGTATGGATCAGAAGACTGACGCAGCAGACCATCAGAGTCGAGCAACTGCGCACGTGTTTCAATCCCTTCCACCGTCCATTTACCAATCGACAGCGGCCAGGTCAGCCACGACAGCACCGGATACAGCGTATCCACCATATCGCCGCCATCATCACGGAGCGTAAAGCTACCGTAGAACGGTAACTGCATGTACGGGCCGTAACCAACGCCATAATTGCCCAGAGTACTGCCGAAGCGGTGAGGCTGCTCGCGCTGTAGCTTCTGGTTAGCCATACCGGCAACATCAATAAAGCCACCCATCCCTAACAGGCTGTTCAGGAAGAAGCGGGTAAAATGCACCATCCCCTGGTACGGGTCGCCTTGCAGGAAGTAGTTCACCATCACCGCAGGCTCTTCCAGGTTACTGGTGAAATTGCTCAACCCGTTACGTGCAGGCTGGGGAACGTAGTCACGCCATGCAACTGCTACCGGACGGATAACATATGGATCCAGCACGTTATAGTTGAAGCTGTACATGGTACGGTTAAATCCTTCGAGAGGATCGGAGCGTCCCGTTTGTTCTCCAGTGCTGGCACAACCCACAAGCACCGTTGCGCTCAGCGCAAGCGCCGACAGCCGAAGTTTCATAAATATCTCCCTGTTCAGTATGGCTATCGTTGATTGCCATCCGTAACGGAGCATCTGGCGCTCCGTCTGTACACGTGCAAGTGATTG
Organism: Enterobacter cloacae complex sp. 2024EL-00214; assembly: GCF_043945575.1. Classification (NCBI taxonomy): domain Bacteria; kingdom Pseudomonadati; phylum Pseudomonadota; class Gammaproteobacteria; order Enterobacterales; family Enterobacteriaceae; genus Enterobacter; species Enterobacter cloacae complex sp. 2024EL-00214. The sequence goes on from NZ_JBIMRC010000002.1 coordinate 250,657, forward strand.
TAACAGCACGTTTACCGATGTCCACGAACACAATTACGGGCAGTAATCACCGTCACTCTGATCTCAGCATAGCCTGGCTTTAAGGTTTCGTTTCGCCGGGAATTTTATAATAACTTTGAAAGAGATGTATCGCCTTTGTTGCCATCGCCGGTAATTTAAGAGCATCCCCACGGCTGCCAGGCAAAGCTGACTGCGCTTCACCACCAGCGTCTCCCTAATCCTGGGCTGCGATGACGGAAATCCACGCGCAAAAAAAGTGAAGAGAGAAACCAGAAATGAGGAAAATAATGATAAATCAGCAAAAAAATCGGCCTGAATGGTGACTCTTTAAGCAGTCAGGTGGTTGTGCGCTTAACGCAAAGTGCAAATAACGCTATACTCGTGCCGCTTCGTCCCCTTAGTTAAATGGATATAACGAGCCCCTCCTAAGGGCTAGTTGCAGGTTCGATTCCTGCAGGGGACACCACTTCTCTGAACTCAAGCGTTCTCTCCAGTCCTGAATTCCCTTCCATAACCTTCTGTTTAAGCATATTTGCGTTCACTCGCGTTCTCATCCGATCATTGACGACCAGATAATTTTGCGGGCATATTGTGGGCACACTGCAAAATGACCACGGATTTATGCCCACATGCTTACGGTAAAGCAAATCGACGCAGCCAAGCCTGCGGAAAAATCATATCGCCTCGCAGATTCCGGAGGCCTTTTCCTGTTCGTTCCGCCATCAGGTAAAAAGGTATGGCGTATGCGTTACCGGTTCGACGGAAAAGAGAAAACCCTAGTAATTGGACCCTATCCTGAAATTTCTCTCACAGAGGCTCGTGCTAAACAATCTGAAGCAAAAATGAAGTTGCTGACTGGGGTTGATCCGGCCGAACAGAAGCAGGCATTAAAGAAGAAAGTGAAAGAAGAAGCCGCTGACTCGTTCTGTGATATCTTCAGAGAATGGCATGCACACAAATCAAAGGTGTGGTCTAAGGGATATGCTGACGAGATGATGGGCATGTTCACTGACGACATTCTTCCGGTCATCGGTCACTTACGCATGGATGATGTAGAACCAATGACGCTGCTGAAAATCATCAGGATATTTGAGGACAGGGGCGCAATGGAACGCGCTGATAAGGCGAGGAGAAGGTGTGGCGAGGTGTTCAGTTATGCGATCATAACTGGAAGGGCTAAGTACAACCCATCCAGAGACCTTGCTGGCGCGATGAAGGGGTACAGGAAGCAGAACTACCCTTTCCTTCCTATGCACCGCATACACGAATTCCAGAGGGCTTTAAACGCGTATGGCGGCTGGATTGTCTCGAAGATAGCAGCGCAGATTCTTCACTATACGGCTATGCGTACTGTGGAATTGCGTTCGCTGGTATGGGCGGGAATTGATTACGAAACCAGGCTAATCACGGTTGACCCTGAGGTCATGAAAGGCAGGAAGCTACACGTGGTTCCGATGTCAGATCAGGTTATCGAACTATTCAGGTTCCTGCAACAAGTCACTGGACAGTATGAGCTGTGCTTCCCGGGTAGAACCGACAGGAAGAAGCCTATCAGCGAGAACGCTGTGCTCGGCGTGATACGAAGCATTGGCTACGAAGGCCAGACAAGCGGACATGGAATGCGACACCAGTTCAGCACCGTACTCAACGAGAAGCACTGGAACAAAGACGCGATAGAGATGCAACTTGCACACGTTAGCGGCGGTACGCGCTCAGTGTACAACCACGCTGAGTACCTCGATACGCGTCGTGAAATGATGCAGTGGTGGGCTGACTGGCTAGATGAGACGGTGGCGTAGCGCCACCTACATCACCGGACAATCATCAAACTCGCCAGAACGCGCATCGTTGATGATGTAGGTGATCACCCCGAACACTGGCCGGTCAGAGTCGGCCATCTCATTCTTTTGCCTCAATAGTTCCATCTTTCCATTCTCCAGATTCTCCAGGTGAGGCTCTGGATGAGTGCGATACCTTTTAATGCGGAACTCGCCTTCACATGCACAAATCAGCAATGAACCATCACACGGACTCAGTGATGCGTCCACAACAAGCAAAGCCCCACTCAGAATGCCTTCACGGTAATGTGTCGCACCAGCTCGCATGAAGTACGTAGCCGCTGGCCTGGTTATGATGCGCTGGTCGAGTGATATGCGTTGCTCTACATAGTCTTGTGCTGGACTAGGGAATCCCATGGTACACCTCCGAAAACACTGTATGCACATACAGTATAATCAGAGCGACAGGCAGATCAACTTCAAAACATGGCACGGTCTCGTTGATCGTATTCACCGTGCTGTTATCATTGATAATATTTTTTTCGGGAACTCATGAAATGCAGGAACGTTTTCACAGCATCCAGTATTTGAGAGGGATTGCAGCGCTGATGGTTGTCTTCACGCATCTAAAGGAGAATCTGAACGGTGCATTCGGAATTTCCGATATTGGATACAAATTTTTTTCACACGGAATTTTTGGTGTTGACCTTTTTTTTATCATAAGTGGCTTTATTATTCATCAGTCCACACTGAAGAGAGAACACAGCAAACCTCTTACATTCGTTATAAGACGAGCGTTCAGGATCTATCCTGTGTTTCTGTTTTGCGTTCTTGCTTTCATCTCTATTGCGCCAGGTACACCACAGCCGGTTGATCTAGTTAAGGGGTTGATGTTTATTCCTCTTAACTTTGACGCTCCAGCCCCATTCTTCGGGTATAACTTCCTTTACCCGGCATGGACACTAACGTACGAACTATTATTTTACTCCATCTTTGTTATTGCAATATGCTTTTCGCATGCCAAAAGGGGGATTTTAGCCTCCGCAGCAATTTTATTTTTTGTTGTCATCCTGCAACTCATATCAAATAAGCATGTCGCTTTAGATTTTTCATCTCCAACGATGTATTCACAAGGAATATTCAAACTACTTGCTTCGCCAATGTTAGTGGAATTTATTTACGGCATCGCAGTTTCATTCGTTTTTACAAAGTTAAAACAAAGCAGAATCATCTACATTTTGATATCGGCTATAACATTCACTTTATTTATGTTAATGTTTATATTTGGCACCTCAAACTATCATGGGCCATTAAATTATGGTCTCGCTGGCATGTTAATTGTTATTTCAGGGATTTCATTCGAACGCTCAGGGTTGCTTCCTAGGTGTTCATGGCTAGATAAACTTGGGGATGTTTCATACTCATTGTATTTGTCACATATAATCACCATATTCGCAATAAATTATTATATTATTGCTCCAATGGGAATCAACACTCATGGCAGTGTGGCTTATTTCGCATTCTCTGTTGCTCTTTCTGTTTTATTTTCATCCTTAATATTCAGGTTTATTGAAGTGAGATTTATTATGATCGGTAAATCTTTATCAAAATACATTTCATGAGATACCATGAAAATTTAAAACCTAATAAAATAGGCTCGCTGTTGCGAGCCTTTGCAAATCAGCTTACCTTTTCCATATATCCGCATTCTTCATCATCACAGAGCCACCACTTCGAGCCGAGATAGTCAATCTGGCTCATTAAACCTCCACAGATCGGGCAAAACTTAACTTGAGGTTGCGCCGTATCTTTTGACTCTTCTTCACTCATAGCAACTCCTTATACTGGATATCGTGATTTTGCTTCCTGAATATCGGTAGCGTATTTTGCTTTTCTTGCTGTAATTTGATTTCTAACTGCCAATTGCTTGGTAGCCTCGGTAGGCCCGTCATTTACAATTGCTGCTAGGTATGCAGTGTTAAGTTCATTAATGTCGCTCTTATATACCGCTGATAGATCAGAAATGGCTTTTGCCAGAAGTTCAGAGTTTGGTGGAGTGGGAGCACTAACCCACCCTGGCCTTCCGTCAACTGTATCAATGTATTTACCAGGGGGAACCTGGAAAAGAGCTTCGTACTCTTCCTCTGTTACTTCCACGCCATCAGATGGCCACGCCCCAATCTCTTTTAGACGCTCCTTCTCACTCTCAGGATAAAATCCAGAACTAGAAGGACTCCACACATATGCAGTACCCATGATCATGAAACTCCTATTGCAATCCAGTCAACGTTAAAACCACCCGGTCCGCCCTGCCATAGACCAAACCTTGTTGCAGATTTCGATGTTGCACTGATACCGATGTTGGACGGAGTTTGCGCTCCAGATCCGCTTTGCGCCACACCCACATCATTCCAGACACAAGAAACTCGGTAGCCAGCGTTACTGAAGGCTCTAGGGAAATTCACATATATGTTATTGATACCAGAAGCAAAGCTGGCATTACCTGATTGGATGGTTGTTCCATCAGGAAATCGAATCCATCCAGATCCAGAAGTATATGCTGACATATCAGGGATTTGGTTAGCGCCGGTTCCTACATCTCTAGTTGATGCAGTACCTAGTGAAAGAGCAGTTATTGCCGCCCTCACAAACGCTGTAGATGCTTCTTGGGTAGAATTAGTTCCTGGAGGGGCCGTAGGAACAGTAGGAACCCCATTTGTACTGTCAAGAATAAACCATGAAGAAGCAGTGGATGACCATTTAACGGTAACGTGACTTCCTGATGCAATCTCTCCGCTAATTAGCGTCTGCCCAAACTTATTAAGAACTGGATAAGCGCCTAAAGCACAGACATTCAGAGTACTTGATGCCGTGTTCGCATTGGCTGCTTTAAAGCTTATCTCCATCCCGTCAGAAAGGGACAGGACGCCTGGATTGATATTTACAATATAAGCATTTGCCACCCCAGTATCAGCGGCATAACGCATCGCATTCCTCTGAATTCCATCAACAATCCCACCTTGTGGCAGGAATGGCGCATTTGCATACGTAGATATATTTCCTGCAGTGACGGTTGTTGCTCCCTGGGCAACTGTAATGACGTACAGGCCTGTGCAACCACTATCAGGAGATGGGGTGACTTGAGTTCCTGTGGTTGCCGCTACCCCAGCCTTAAGTGAGACCGTGCATACACCCTGTCGCACGGTGTATTGCGCAGTTCCGCTATTATTTGGACCGGTCCATGCTGAAGAAGGGTTGCTGGCATTATAGTAAGGTAGGACTGTCGAGCCACCATCAACATCAGAATAGGTAACTTGGATCAGATAGTTGATGCTATATCCAGCAGTTGGTGGGGCTGTTAAAGTAAACTGCTGGGCATCAAGTATATAGCCTTGCTTAAGGATACTATGAGTTGTATCAGCTGGTAGTGATGAATATGCCGTGCCATCAATATTCTGAAGACTATAAACCTGCCCTGCAGCCACGTTTACAATCATTGATGGTGGGCTTGATGGGGTGCATGCAAGTCCATGAACGTAAGTATTCCCGCCCATTAATGATGATGCCAGCTTTGCAAGCCCAAGCATCGCATATTTATTGGTATTGAGCAGGTCTGTTTCTAAAGGAATAGCACCAGTATATACAATCTGACGATTCATAATTTTCCCATGACAAAAAGGCCACCATCATGCAGCCTGTTTATTATTTAAGTTTACGGTTGGTTATTCGATACGAACCCACACCGTAGTACCTTCCATCTTGACAGAGGCTACTGCAGCGTAAATTTGTGTATCTGTTACACCTGTTAATTCTGAATATGAGGCATATTTACCACGCGAAGGCGTGCTATATCCTGACACAGTAGAGGTATAGCCACCGACATAAGGAACGCCTTCACCTGTTGGCCTGTAAGCTATAACGAATGCCTGATATGGCATTAAAAGAGATCCATACGCTCCAGCCACGCCATAACCAATGTTTGGCATGTTGTAGCCGCCGCAATCTTGCGGCCTTGCTGGCTCAATTATTTTTGGAGTATTGCCTGTTAAATCCTCCAGTACCTTAATTATCGCCTGCCTTGTGCCTCTCTCCCTGAATAGATTAATTCTTATTACATTAAGAAATTCATCATTAGTTTGCCCAGCCTGGCGCTTTATCCTTTCTCCAAAGAAATCATTGGCAATGATATCAAGCCAGCTGTCTGTTGCGGTAAGTATTCTCGTCTGCAACACCGCATAAGTATAGAGTTGATAAACCCATGAAAGTGCAGAAGCAAGGCCATTTAATACAGCGTCCAGTATTTGGTTAGAATCATTAAACCACTGTACCGGAAGAACTGATTTCAGCCTTTTGACGAAATCATCCTGGTCACCAGTTGCCATATTATCCTCTTAACTAATAACGATGGTACCGGCGCAAATAACCTGCTTCACGGTAGCGGTTAAATCAGCAGTAAGTCCGTTGATTGTTATATTGGTTACGTTGGTAACGTATGGGCTTGCCCCGTAAGCAAGTGATGCAAGTTTCGTCACTGGCAGTGATTGTCCAAGTGTCAGTGTGGCGATGTAATTTGATATCGCGGCATTTACCAGGGCTGTGATGTCACCATGCACGGCTGACGGGGAGGTTGTTATTGTCATTGACACGTTTGCTGTGACAACAACTGGCGCAAACACGCCAAAGGTGATTGTGAACCCTCTAACTGCATCTATCGCTGTGTAAACAGTATCAAGAAAGGTGCTTGTTGGACTTCCAGAGCCATCGTCAACCACGGCATAGAAATATCCGTATTGCGTTGCTCCGGCATAGCTCTGATTCTCAACAACCTGATATGAGACGCCTTGCTGAACACTTGAGATCGCATATTCAATGGCTGACTTAGTTGCTTTTGATAAAGATGCCACCCACAGCTGAAATCTCGTTCTTGCTGCATCGTCAGATTCGGCATCTGCGCCGTTTGAGAAAGAGCTAGCGTTTGTTACCGTGTCTATGCCTGGGATGGACCCCACAATTACCGTTACGGTATTTGCGGAGGCATTTCCTGCGGTTCCCGCTGTTACTGCCGATACTGGTACGGTTACTGATGCTGTAAGCACCGGGACTACATAACCAGATTGCGTTGCATCATATGCCGGGTTGGATGTATCAGCAACAACCAGAAATGACTGCGTGCCGTCAGTGGTCTGAACTTGCGAACCGGTGGGTATAAGTGCGGCATTTGTCGCTGTGAAACGAGAGAATGTCACATTACCCGTGGCGGAAACTGCTGGCTCACGATAGAAACCGAAGTCAGCAAACCACGAATCCAGATCTGCTCCAGAGCATGTGGAAGCTCGGGTAATGACCAACAGATTAACAATTAACTGCTGCAGCCAAAGGATGACCCCGCTATTCGACTCAACAATAGATCGCAAGATGCTGCCGATAGCAAAATCCAGCAGTTGAGTGCTTTTGGCCTGAATGGCTGTAACCTGCTGCGTTACAATGTCGGAGAACGACTTAATATTTAGTGCCACGGCTTACCTCGTAATATCGAAATTAAGGAATTCAGCAGTTCCCGAGACTGAGTCGTTGTATCTGACATCTACGTTTACGCCGTTATCTATCGTTTTTAACGTCACTACTGGCTCCGGTATCCTTGCCACGCAGTCCTCTAGCTTCATCTGACCTAGAATCAGCGCTTTCCATTCCGAGACGTTAACGTGCTCGCCGATTTTCTTCCCAAGCCCTGCCCCATACTCAGGGTGAAAAACAAGCTCGCCAGGGTTGGTGATCAGCCGTCGTAATATTTTCTGTTTCCTTCGCTCAGACCCAGTCACAGACAAAAGGTCGCCGCTGGGCGAAACGGATAAATCCGTGCCCACATAATGGAAAATGTCGAACATGATTTGGCCTTAGCTGGTTGGGCTATCCGTGGTATTTGTTGTACCGCTGCCGGTCTGAACGCCGTTGTGTTTGTGACCGTTGTATTTGATACGCAAATCACCAAGTGAACCGTGAGAACCATTCTGGTCTGTTACTGAACCAGACGACTGGAAGTTTCCATTGTTCTGGATGTTGGCGACTATGGTCATGCCTCCAGATGCCGTCTGTGTTACTGCTCCTGAGGCACTATCTGTTCTTGAGCCATCGCCATTCAGGTTGATGCTAGTCCCGGCGCTATCCTGAATGACAACCTTCCCGGAGTTGAGGAACTTAAGCATCGAGCCTGACTGATGGACTATCCATAGCTCACCAGATGGCGGCCCTGGGCTACGGTCTTCGTTGTTATAAAACTGACCTCCGGCCATTCCAACCCCGATCGTGCCTGAGTCAAAATCAATCTGAACCTCTGCACCAATCATCGGTCCTGCCGCAAATCCCCATCCATTCCCTGCCCATGGAGTGCCAAGAGGAATCCATCCTGTTTCCTCACCTGTCGGCTGCAGCGATGCCTTTATGGCATATTCTTTCGGGTCATAGGCTGTAATGACCCCCTGCCTCGTGCCAGAAAATCCAGCAAAAGCCTGCTGAGCCCTCATCGCAATGAGGTTATTTAGCTGATTCATTCTGTTGTTATCTCTAGAGCCGGAGAATGATTCTTACCGGTGATATACATCGTATAGCCGCTATCCCAGTCCATGCTCCGACGAACGGAATCACACCAGTAATTCTGATCGTAAAGCGACTGTGTGCCTTCTATCCTGACCAGCGTGCGTGGCGTTAGCAGATTGTCACCAGCTGTTGAGCAGGAAAACTTAAGCTCATGAAGAACCACGTCGCGGTAAATCTTCTCTGCCATCGCCTGCGCCTGTTCAGGGTTTAACCCGTTACGAATAATGCGATAGACCTGTGTTTTTGGTGTTGATGCACCAGGCGATAGGTTTTTCGCCGTCTTTGGGTAGTAGGCAGTAAACTGTTTGTTTTTAGTTTTTGAATTCCACGACATAACCTCAACTGTAACGCCTTTTGAGATGGTCAGTGCACGGGAGAATCTCAGGTCTTCAGAGACGTTAGCCTGCGGATAGAGGTTTATCGTCCCAGGTGGCTGATACCTGATGACATAACTGTCACCAGACATCTGGCTCGCCTCAGGGTGGAAATTAAGCGTATCTCCATCAACCCAGACAGAGTAATTCTCAAGAGCTGCAAGCGTTGTCAGCAAATCCCACTCAGTTTGCTCACCAGTAAGGTGCGCAGAGTCAATCTGATAGAATTCACCAAATCGCTGAGTGGTAGCAGTGGCGCTAACCTTCAGACCCTGCCGCTTAGCCAGGATTTCCGCTATCTGGCTTGAGGTGTAGTTCTTGAACGTTTCACCTGCTGTTTTGGCATCAATGAAAAGGGCCGCGAAATCGCGACCCTCACATGTGATACTGAATCTGGCCGGGTCATAGTCCCACGTATCAACATTACCCTTAATCAGACTCTTTGAGTTAACCCCTACCGTAGAGGTAATGTCTGCCCACAGTTCTATCGTCACCGTTGTAGTTTTCGCCCACCAATCTAACTGCATATCAGTTGGCAGCGCAGATATGACAAGCTCGACGCTGTAGGTACTGGCACCACGGAATCCGTTGCTTGTCACATCGTACGATTTGAATGGAACTGATACCCCATTCAGATAACAGCGGCCAGACACATGCCTCACGTCTGGCGCGATAATAGGGTTGTTCACATCCATAAATTACCCCGGATAGGAAGCTTTTGATGCCTGAGTTGATGGCGTTGTTGGAACCTGAATCGAGTTAATCCCTGTGAGTTGCGGATCGTCAATTCCGTTAACCTTCGCCAGACTTTCCCACAAGGTAGCATCGCCATACTGGTCGGAAGCAATCTGGTAGAGATTTCCTCCGGAAAGCGTAATGGTTTTAACCCCGTTAGCCGTTTGGCCTGTTCTGACGTTTTTATCAACACGCCCAAGCACATTAGAGAGGTTGTAAAGCGCTGGAATGCGCGTCATGCCGTCGGCTTGAGTTAGAAGGTTGTTCACGGTTTTTGAAATCGGGAACCCAGGAACAATCCCGCCAAGCGTGGTAATCGTGTTAAGCGAGCTTTCCAGTGATGAAATACTGGTCTGGATAATCTGCTGGGCGGCGATTATTGGCCTTACTACAGTTTGCACTGTATCCACGGTAGCCGTAGCAAAGTCTGAAACAGTCTGTACTGCGCTCTGAACCGTGCTCACTGCATCTGTAACTGTCTGGATGTCGATGATATTTGACAGCCCTACAGCCTTCCCTATGTCGCTATTTATAAGTGCATTCAACGCACCGGTGAGTGCGTCAACCGACAATGGTTCATCATTACGCTTAATCACCGCCAGAGAAATCGAGTACGGCTGCCGATAAGCAAACTCGTATGTCGGGTTAAAGTCAGTGATGACTACGTCAAACGAGTAATTATCAAGCGTCAGCGTTAGCTTCTGCCCGGCGTCACGCATGGCCATCAAAAACGAGACGCGCGACTTGGTAGTTGAGCCGGTGAAAATACCAGACCAGGTAATCGGATCGTACTCAACGCCAAGCACGTCAATAAGCCGCTTCCCACCAATCATCTGGTGAATTGCAACCTTTTGACGGCCTGGTATCACTATCCTTTCCGGTATTTCAAAGTCCAGAAACTCAAAGGTTCCTGACGTGCCGGAAAGAATCAACCTTGTTGCGGAAAGGTCAAACCCCTGCGCTACGCCAGCAAGCGAAGACAGTTGTCCAAAAATAGCCATTTAGTCTCCTGTTAGCGCGGAACAAGGCTGCCCATTCCGGGGTGAATTAGGTTCATTGATGGGTCTACGCCTGATGGGCCTGTAGGTGCTCGCGATGCCTGTTTTGTGATTGTTTTAACTACACCGTTAGTGATTTCCTTGTTATCGATGTAGTTGTGAACCTCTACTTTCGGGTTGTTACCTCCTGTACGTACTTCAGGGTAAACATTGCCACCCTGAGAGCCTTTGTAGTTAGACAATGGCTCACCAGGATGTTTATCCATCCATTCCATTACCTGAGTTTGCCACGTGCCAGCAAAAGGCTTACCTGGATTTGATTTGCTCCAGTTTTCAGCACCCTTGCTCTGAATTGTCTTCAGTTCTTCCGTGGTAGTTGGCGTGTTATTGGTTGGAATGAACAAGCCAAGAAGCGGAACAAGCCTTGCCACGATGCCATATAGCCCGCCAAGTGATGACGTAAGCAAAGGAAGGCCTTTGGTCCCGGTGATTAGTTCAAGAGGGCTAAATAAGACTGATACGGCATGCTTCAGTAGCCATACGCCCCCTTTAAGAGCTGCGATAGATGTAACCAGTGCAAGCACGTTAACAACCGCACTGCTTATTTTTTGATTGGCCGCACCAAATTTGCTTAATCCCTCCATAATATCGGCAAGTTTACTTAGTCCAGAAGTAAACAAATCCAGCGCACCGCCATCTTTTGCTAGAACAAGCTCCAAATCAGCCCATTTTGCAGCTAATTTTTGTTGCGCCATAAGTTGTTTATTTAGCGGGTTATTTACTACGTCACCAGAACCTTTGGATCGATCATAGGCCTCTTCAGACTCCAGAAGGGTGCTCATTTGGGCCATAATACGGTTGTATATTTTTGCGCCATTAGTGCCAAGTAATATGGAGTTTTCACGTTCAATATCAGTTTGTTTTGTGATGCCGTGAAGCTTATACACCTCCATCATTTTTTTTGCGTAGGCAATGGCATCGGTTGCCTGAAGGTTATAAAACTCTTCCTTCTGCTTCCTTCCAGTACTATCTGCAATGCCAAGACGTTGCATCTCATGTTGCAATAACTTCGGCGGCATAGACATCATGCCGTTCATTCTTGTATATGCCGTCCGCATGCCAACTGCGGTTGTGCTACCACCCATCTCGGCTATTATTGGCTCTAATCCAGCAAAAATAGTTTTTATGCTCTGATGGTTAGTTGCGGAACTGCCATAAGCAACAAATTGCTTTAATTGATTCTCATCAACTAATCGTCCAGAAGCTTGAGAGGCTTTAAATACAGCATCTACAATATTTGATGCTTTCCCTGTATCTTGTAACCCACCCATTATTTCAACAATCTTATTAAGATTGCGCATGTTTTGGGATGTTGCAGCTTTCGTTTCTCCACCAAGCGCCCCCATTGCGGCTTCATATGTCGCAAGCAGTGGGGCCATTGTCATGGCAGATTTTAGTGCTTCATTTCCTGACATCCCTGATTGTCTAAATGATCCCTGTGCATCTGTGTAGATGCGCATCATGTCAAGTTGGGATGTGTACGGAAGTTTTGTATTTTTTACGAATTCGACCGATGAGTTTATTTGCGATTTATCCAAACCCATCTGTCGCAAACGTGCAAGCTCTCTTTCGTACTCAATTCCTTTATCTGATATGGCTTTTAAGGCTTCAAAGCCGCCATATGCAATGGCGAGATTCTCCATACCATATTGACGACTTCCACCGCCCCCAGTGCGACCATTGCCAGGCGCGCTGCCGCCACCATTGCCACCACCGCCAGGCCCCCACCCGCCAGGTGGAACACCATTTTTCCACCCTTTCCAGCTGCCGCCGCCACCAGGCCCAGTAAGTAACAACGCACCACCTGCCGGGGGCAGCATCCTACCGCCACCACTGGAAGGAAGCATGTTTGCTGCGCTAGTTCTTGCTGCAATACTTGATGTTGCGGCAATCCCGACAAGTCCACCAATCATGGCATTTGAAGCCGGTGCGTTGCTTGCTATCTGTTTTGCAGCCTTGGCTGCGCGCTCCATTGAATCGGCGTATGCTTTAGCACCTAAGGCTTGGGATGAGGCAGGGCTATTTAAACTGCGATTAAGCTTCTCTAAAGCCTTTGATGCTGCCTCTGAGCTTTTTGTGATCGCCAGGATGCTTTTGTTTATTGCATCAAACTTACCGCCGAGCTCTTTTGCATCCCTGCCTACCTTTGCTAGGTTTTTGCTCAACTGATCGTTAAGTGTCAGAAGGACGGCGACGCGATAAGCCTGAGTATCCATGTGATTTCCTTTGGGCAATAAAAAACCCGGCGCAGTGGCCGGGTTTTTCTGATGTTTCGGTTATTAACGCTGGCTCGCCATGGCTGCAACTAATCCATGATCTGATATGGTTTTGGCTAGAGGCCCGCTATTCTTTAAAAAAGAGACTATATCTACTGGAGTGATATCTCCACCCCATGCCGAATACATTTTGAAAGCTACGTCATAATTATTTGTTATTGCGGAATCACCTTTTCCTAACTGATCGCGCAACTGAGAAATCTGCAAAAGTGTTTCAGTTAAACTCATTGGATCGACGTCATAACCTTTTATCTTAAATGCAACAACTGCCGTTGCCGTCTCTTTTAAAAGGCCAAATGTTGGATAAGCTCCAAGATATTTGGCAAGAGCTTCGCATTCTCCAAGCATATCAATAGATGAAGCACCGCTAACTGCACCTCTGTTTTTTAACATGACATCAGAATCACATTTCGCGATATCTGAATCCTGGAGTGGCTGAAATGGTTCATCGCAAGAACATAGAATGAATACGGCGAGTGCCATGATTATTATCTTCTTCATACCGAGCATCCATGTGTGATAGTTAACCACATCATAGCACTGCGGATACTGCAATCAATCGCAACAAAAAACCCCGCCGGAGCGAGGTTTGTGATGTTAGTTGTCACATGGTTCTACTCGATTGCCGATCCAAGGGTGCCTTTCAGGCGTTCGAAGGTCTCGCTGGCAGAAATGAAATCAATGAGAGCTTCTTTCATCATAATTTCACCTTCGCTGTCAAATAGTTGAATCCAGTACAAGAATTCCTCATCACCTTCATCGTTCTCGCATATCAGGACCGACAATTTCGCTGTAACACTGTCACCATCAATGCGATGTCGGCTTTTCGCAAGAAGGTTCTCTGCCAATACACATAGCGCCATGTTATTACCCCTTCAGTTCTTTATCGTGAGAGTATTCACCGTTCCAGGTGTTCTTCATTGGCAGTTCGCCCTTCAGGTAAAGCTGGTAAATGCGAACAGCACCTTTCTTCAAAAGCACTGGCGTGTATTTAATGAAGTCTTCACCACCGTGCACACTGATGGTAGTCTGATGCTCAGTGAGATATTTATCACGGGCATAATTACCGGTACGCCAGCGAGTGCGGGATTTGCTTTCGTTGTACAGCCACTTGCGCCCTTCAAGGTAACGGCAGATCAGCATGACATTAACGCCATTCAGCATCTTACAGAACTGGGTCGGCGTCATGCCTTCTTTGAAGAGGTTCTCCATCGTTTCAACTTTGTTAACCAGGCTTTTATTAGCAATTTGAAGGTGCTCAACCTTCTCCGAATACTCCAGCAGCGCATTACGCAGAAATACGGGGTCATTGAGCGCACGCGCAGGATCGAAAATGGGCTTGGCAATCTGCTTTTCAAGCTCCTGCCAGCGGTCAACGAGTCGAGCAGTAAACTCAGGAGAGAGCTGAGCGACCACAACAATGCTGTCGCGCTTGCCTTGTTCGCCTTCAAAGATATAGGCGCTGACGAATTTGTTTGGGCTAACCGATTGTTTATTTTCAACTTTAGCCATTGGCGGAAGTTGAATGACACCAGATTTCGCAAGCCTTTCAATGCTGCGCTTTACATCAGATGGACGACTACCAACCAGCGACGCAATATCCAGGCTGGACATAGTGACAATTTCGTTCTGTACTGCTAAATTACCTGTAAGCATGATTTGACCTTCTGCTTAGTTTATGATGGCCGCCAGCTGCACACTGGCGGTTTTTCTTTTTGCGCCATCCTGTGCGCCTATCAGTGAATCCACTCTTCACCACGAAGCATTGCCAGCATTGGCTGTGCACGCTTCACAATAAATTCGTTTTTATCCAGATTATCCGCTTCACGGAGGAGTGCCTTCTTGGATTCGTTGGTCATATAGCGCGTTTCATAAGCAATATCACGTAAAGTTCCAGCCACATCAGAACCAAGTTGACGCATCGAGGGGTAAAGATGTTTGCTCAAGCGTTGGCACTTCTCCATCCACAGTTGCAGATAACAAAGGCTCACCAGTTCCTCATCGGAGAATTGCTTGGCTGGAGTGCTTTTAACCTCTTCCTTTGGCATAAGCTCACCTTCCAGCGCCAGGCGATGAATGTATTCAACTGCCATCGCTAATTGTTCGGACGGCAACTCCTCAATATGAGACACACCGAAGCGCTGATGCACGTAGCTATAAGCCTCCGGGTACATGATGCCGCGCTTACCAACCAGAAGGTTGATCGCATCACGTAACGGCGTGCGTTCATCAGTGCTAGTTTTACGCGGATTAGTCACCTGCCCCTTCGTCCAGTACTCGTAGAGAACGTCGTCACACTCTTCTTGGTAGCGGATTACGTTATCGCGGATCTCCGGCTTAACCTTGTTTGGGCTGATGGTGTTCAACCAGGCGGCAAGCTTGCGGAGAGCGAGGCAAATCATCTTCTGAATGCCGCCAACTGAAGGTATTTCGATTTCCAAAACACCTTTTGCAAATCGCTGTTTTAACTTCACAAATTGAGAAGCCCAAACCATACCCATGCCTTCAACAATCGGCTTCATAGGCGTGTACGGCTCGCCATTGTGGTTGACGACATACAGCTCAGTGCCGTGAAAAGGTACGTTGATGGTGCAGTTTTGTTGGGGCAGTGTTAAACTTGTCATGTCGATATTTCCTACGCAGTTAATTTCGATGCCGAAGCCTGACGGTCTGACCACCGTTGGGCTTCACTGTTTTTATTGGATGACAATCTCACCTTTCTTCTCCATATCCATCACCTTTGCCATGAAGAAGTCGATCATCCCCTGGGTTGAGCGGTAACTTTTCACAGCGTTACTTTCTAGAAACTCACGCACTTCTGCGGTCGGGCGGTAAGAGATCGGCTTGATATCTTTTTTCTTCTGTTCCATTATTCACCTCAGTCGTTTTTAAAACTCACAGACTCGCAATCTGTAGGATGATTATTATCCTTGATGATTTGTGTGTCAATGCATTTTAGGTATGCACATATGAAATTTGATGATTCATTTCCTGGCAGGGTAGCGATAGCCAGAACTGCTATCGGGATGACTCAGGACGAGCTAGCCCAAAAAGTTGGAGTGGTCAGGCGTCAGATCGCGGCTTACGAAGGTGGTGAGGCTCGGCCGAGAATCAATGCCCTGCAAAACCTAGCGGCGGCATTGGGAACAACAACTGAGTGGCTTACACAGGGTAAAGGAACTGGCCCAGATGTAAGCAGCGTCAAGCGAACTGTTACTGTGCGTGAAATTCCAGTGCTAACACACGTGCAGGCAAGGTTCGAATCGCTGGATGATCTGCTAAAGACGGCATCCATAAAAGATTTCATACCCGCGCCTCAAGGGGCAAATGAATACTGTTTCGCCGTAGAGATTCAGGGCGACTCTATGTCTTCTGGCGAAGGGATAAGCTTCCCTCCTGGTACAATAGTGACTTTTGACTCATCGCTCGAAGCTGTCTCAGGCGACTTTGTGATGTGCGTTTTGAACGATGATTCTGATGCTGCATTTAAGCAACTCATACTGGATCAGCGCCAAATCTATCTGAAACCGCTAAATCCCTTATATCCGATGTTTCAACCTGATTTTATCGAGATAGTTGGCGTTGCTATTCATTCTCAATTTCGCATCAATAGAGACAAGCTTATCCGCCCCATGCCTCATAGTGAAGTCGAGAAATTAGTTAAAGAAGCTCACAGCGTTAGCCAGGATTTCTGGGCTAATGCTAAGTTTGACCAGAACACCCCTTTTGATGAGCGACTTAAACGACTAGACGAGATTGCTGAGCGCCTTGAGAAGTATGCAAACTACAGTCTCTCTCAGGGTCGCTATAAGGACTCGAGAGGGAAGAAATAATTGACCAATGGCATGGCCCACATAAGTGGGCTATCACCGCTTAAATGCCTTTCTGACATGCGGTGAAAATATCTCGCCAAGCCTATCAGAAACCTCTGCTGCTGCCGGACCAAGATACGGTCTTGGTGGTGATTTTTCCGTCCCATTCTCCATATACAAACCAATATCCATTGACGTGCCTATGATCGCGCCATTCCCATCTACACGCATACTTATTGAATCGCGTAGTTCACCGCTCCTCTCGAGTGGGTTATTGGCGGAGTAGCCAAGCCTCACTCGCTGATCCATGGTGGCTTGTGTCAGTGGAGCCCATGCGGCAAAACCATGGGATGCGCCCTGATAGTGTCCTATTTTCTCTTTCGCGGATTCCCTAATCTCTGTAGCTATTGCAAGCACTGCAAGGTCAGCCTCAACCTTAATATTTGCGGCAGCCATTTCCAGTATTGAGGAGAGGTCTGCAAGAGAAACATCCTTCATTTCCTCTCCTCGTATTCACCAGTTACCCAGTTGAATTTCTGCCCGCTGTCTATCTCACCAATGGTTATCTGCATGGCGAGTTTCTCATGTGGCATCAGGTGAGTCAGACCATTAAACAAAACAGAGAAGGGAACGCCGTTCTTCATCAGATAACATCTGTTTCTGAAATCAGCGTTCCCTGTCAGTTTTTTGCGGCCTGCTCCACATCATCTTCGCTAGCATCCAGCCCTGCATTTTTCATGGCGTCAATCATGTACTCTCGGATTGCAAGCATACCTTCACGGCCAAGATGCTTAAGCCTGCCATCAATTTGCGCCTGATTTACCGGGATTTGGTAATCAATATCGTCAATTGATTCAACCATGGCGGCAGGGAAGGCATATCCGCTCATGTAGGTGTGGTTAGCAGCATTAGCAGCACCAACCGCGATGAAGATGCGTGATTCTTCCAGCGGGTCCAGCTCGCGAAGGGTGATGTGGCGACCTTTTGAATCGGTTAGAACAGTTTTCTCCTCCTGAGAAGCCGCAGGCTGAGGTGCTGATTGTTCTTTTACGGTAATTTTCGGCATGGGTTATGCTACCTGTAAACGGCGTTTAGAAGTGAATGTGAAGGTTTGACGAACAGTCTGATCGCCCTGCTTTTTGCCCGGGTCAGTAAAGTTAAACTGGACGCCGGTATAGCGATAAACAGATGTTCCGCCATTGGATTCGGTAATGGTTTCTGTGATGGTGCCTGCAGCGCGGTTGATGCCAGCAAAATAGTCTGATTCCCACTGAGCCCACCATGAGTCAAGCGTGGAGTCCTGTCGTTCGGCCTCAATAGTGCCCTCCCAGTTTTTGGGGATCATGAGCGTATCGGTTTCGCCGGTGATTTTTGTGACGTCGATTTGGTTTACTTTCGGCTTTGCGTCGAAAGAGATAACAACAGGAATCGTAACAACTCCGTAAGCAGTGTTGATGTCAATCTGGACGTCGCGACCCACTGTGTAATTAGATAAAGGCATAGCTTTTGCTCCATAAAAAGCCCTCACGCAGAGGGCTTATATTTGACTTGTTTACAGGGTGGCGTTGCTTGAAACGGACACTGTTACACTTGCGCCACCTTCCAGGTTAATCAGGAAGAAGCGCGTAGTTGCCAGGTATTTAACCTGTACGTCTGCAACCATGTAGCCGAGAGCGACGCGGTTGCTTGGGTTATTGCTGGCATCGAGTTTGACGCTGAACGCCGGGCCGCCGTTAGGGTCGCCAATCATCCCGGCATCCACCAGTGATTGCAGGAATGACTCAATCGTGGACTTTGTGGAGCGGCGAAGGTCGGTAGTTTGCGGCTCACCTACAACGTAACCAAACGATGCGGCCAGTGTTGCTGACAGGTAGTTGGTCATGCGGGTGTAGGTATCATCGTTCTGTGTTGAAGCAGAAGCAGCATTGCGACCCGAGCGCAAACCGAAGTAATTTCCGCCAGGACATGGGTTGGTGATAACGTCCAGGCGTGCGTTGCTCAATGCGCCAATTTCGCTAATGCTGTATGGCTGGTTAGCGAGCTGGCGTTGAGTCGCTACGACGTTGGTGATCGCCTTGTTCAGCGCAGAGATATGCGGTGACTGTGCTGCATATTTCGCCGCAACAAACGTTGCCGGTGCGCACATACGGGAAGACAGGCCGTTAACCGTGTCATTCCAGTAAATCCAGTCACCAACAAGCACCTTCATCTGCCAGGAATCAACGCCTGACGTATTCAGGGTTGTGGACAGAGAAGAGTAAGTTACGCCTGCCGCACCCTGTGAAATGCAGAACATCCCCTCTGACAGACAGAAGGTGTTCACGGTAGGCCACTGTGTCGAATCGGTTACATCCACCAGGTTAAGAACCTGAGCGCCAGCACCGCGTAATGAATACATCCCTTTACGGGTGGTGCTGGTTCCGTCAGTGCCAATCAGCACTGAATCGGTGATGGTAGTAGCACCATCAGTCCCGCCTGTCAGCGCCCAGACTGTGGTGGTATCAGGTACGGCGGAAGATGTGCCGACAGTGGCGACGACATACTGGCTTGCACCACGAACAGCTGTGATTCCGTTGTTTACCGCGCTTACCAGATTAGTCCATACCGCAGCACCAGTACCGGTGATGTTATCGAATACTTCCGGAGTCTGGCCGTTGAAAAACACGGTCAGCTTGTAACTATTTACTGCAGTACCAGTGGTAACTTGCGCTGAAATCGTGTTGCCTTTCGTGCCGGTATATTTGGCGGTCAGTGTCATACCTGTCACGGGGGTTCCGGCTGTGTCTTTAACTGCAATTGATGCGGCAAGATCTGTTCCATCAGTTACGCGAACACACTGAAGATTGGTTGCCCCAATTTGCAGAGAAATGGCGATCGCCGTACACAGGTCATATTTCCGCACCTGCTGAGAGCCAAAGTAGATAGCCTGGTCTGTATCTGAACCAATGAGGGTTGGTGAATTAACTGGCCCCCATGAAGCAATACCAACAATTCCCAGGCCATCGCTAGGCACGCCGTTGATATAGCGTGTTTTTGGTGCCTGGATGCCAACATATAGGTCAGCAGCAGACAGAGCAGTAGTGTTTAAGCTACCTACTTGATAAACGGGCATATTGGTTCCCCAAATAAAAAACCCGGCTCATTGGCCGGGTTATTAGTTGAATGAATGGTTTACTCTGCTTTTGCTGCCTTATAGACATAGCAGGCCAGTTCTCCAGCTAAAATCTCCTGGATTTTGGCTGCGTCTGAGATGCGATCACCAATCTGGTAATCCATGAATGCATGACGCACAACCAGGTCGTAACCGAGATCGGCTGATACGTTAGCTTTGGCATTGTCGGCCATTTTGTTACTCCGGGATGGTTTTGATTAGGTTTCCCGACATATCGCTGACGTTCATCGTCGGTGCGACAATCTGGGTTGCTGTTTCTGTCTGGAGAGAACTGAAATCGGCACAGAAAATCATGTCGTGACGGTAAACAAGGTATGACTGAGCCGAATCGCTTGGCATTGAGCGTTTATACCTGATCACTGTCGGCGACCCGTCTGGCATATTGAGTGAAGTTAACGCCGAGAGGCCATTGTCTACAGCAAGAGCTGTGGCAGCACGAATAGCAGGAGACCCTGCCCATACCGTAACCTGAAAGTCCTTTTCCTGACGGCGAAGAATGCGGCCTACTACGTCTTCTGATCCGATTCGAATCTCAAATGAGGCTGTTGCCGGTAGCGTGATAATCGCGCCTGAACTTGAAGCGCCTGATATCTGCACCACAAGAGCCGTTGCTATGGTTGCAAGCGTATCACCTGACTGCACTGCGTAGGTGTGATGCTGCTTATCGCAGAACAGGTTGATGTTTGTCGGGATTGTTACCGTACCCGCCAGCGTGATTTGCTGCCCGTTCACCGTAGCTGTAATACCTGAAACGCCTTTAGATAACCGTCGCCACGGCCTTCCGAGAGACTCTGTGAGCTTTTTTTCAGTCGTCAGCGGATAAACGCTTATGTGGCAACTTCCAGCCTTCAGGTCGCGCTCAAGGCGTTCTGGTTGAGGCCATCCAGCATAGATGTACGCTGCAAATCCCGTCACCGATGGGTTTGATGTTCCATTCGGGTACATAATCCCGGCAATAATCGACACCAGAGTGTTTTGAATGCCGTATACATCAGCCATATCACGGCCTCACTTGTTGTGCTGTCAGTCGCCAGCCCAGGTCTGTAAGCTCTGCCGATGTCAGCTTGTATCGACCACCTATTTCGTCGGTGATGATGTCAGCAGTGCGCAGGTAGACGCCGTCAACGAATGGGAGCAGGACGTTAAACCAGGGGTTTTTAGCATCAGCCGGAAGGCCTACTTCGTTCTTTTCGCCTTTGCTGCCCTGAAGCATTGAACAAGGCCAGCCAGTCATCAGAAGTGCTTCATTCGCCGCAGTGTCGCCACCATAGCCAAGCTCACCAGGTCCGGTATCCATCACAGGTCGCAGAACTGACACCACTCTGTTGCAATCAACCATATATATCGGAAGCAATTGCTGCATTGCTGCGATATACAGCGTACCTTCTATACCTTTGACATAGTCAAAAACCTGACACTGTGCGCCATCCATAATCCCGTACCATGTCGCCTTGCCGAAAACGTTGGGCCGCGAGAATGTCGGGTCATCTGCGTTCAGTGAGGCGTATAGGTCTGGCAGCCGGTTAGATGCATCGAGTGGATTATTTGCAGAAGATGGGCGGTAATGCTGATAGTTAGTCCCTGTTCGTTTTGCTGCTTTCGCATAACCCTTGTAGAGCTTTTGCTGGATTTTGTAGCCATCCATATCACACCACCAGGGTTACACTATTTTGCTGACCACCAAAGTTAGGGCCAGGTTGCACACCCATGAAGTTCACTAGTCTCATTCGCCATTTATCAAACAGCGCTTCGCGGTCACGCACTTCATTTTTGTTGTGTGTCCACACCGCAGCTTTATCGGTATCGAGGTTTTCAGTGGCCGAAACGATGTCTGTTTCCAGAGTCACAAGGTTCGCAAGGTAGGTGTTGATAACAACATTTGCCTCGGTTGCGCTCATATGTTGAAGGCGATATTCCAGAGCAAGATACTGGCGGTAAATCCACGGGAAAGGAAATACAACCGCCCCATCACCATATGCCGGATAACCACAGTAGCGCCGGATATCGACCAGTTGAGCGTCAGTGAATGCATACGGCGTAAAGGACATCTATTTTTCCTCTAAAACTGCACCAGACCTGACAAGCTGAGCAATAAGATCATCATCTTCACCTTCTGTAAGCTCTTTTCCGGCCTCCAGAAATGTGCCACTTCTGCCATACGATACGATGCCGTGGTTATGGGTAAGCACCCAAACCTTTGCGGCAGATTCGTTTTCTTCTGCTAATTTTTTACGAGCCATTTTGTCTCCTGAAGGGAGGGGCGAACCCCTCCATCTTGATTACAGAGATTCCAGGATGATCGCGCGTTTAAACGCAGAGTTAGTCGCGGTCGGAATGGTATTCGGGTTAGCGGTGGTGTCAGACGGAGCCACAAAGCCACCGATGTAGGACCAGGACTGAGTGACAACCTGTTTCAGCGCATCCAGCGGCTCACGGGTCACGTGAGCGATACCGTCAACCACGATGATTGAACCGTCATTATCGTCTGCTTCAGAAGCAGCGGCATATGCATCGTCGGTAAACACGCCTTCAACCAGCGCGCCCTGACCACACAGAACAGCGCGGCGAACTACGCCAACGCTTGCCAGCGTCTGAACCGGATTCATGTTGGTTTCCTGGATGCGCACCCCCAACAGTTCTGCCACGATACCGCGACGGTATTCTTCAGACTGAATTTGACCACGGAAGAAGTATTGGAATGCCGGATCTTGATAAAGACCGGTAGCCTGGAGTGGGTCGCAATACAGGACATACATGCCCGTTGCATCAACCGGAGGGACACCGTTTGCCGCCATTGTTGCTTTGGCATTCAGGATCATCTGCATGGTCAGCTTACCGTTGTTGATATCGGCAGATGAACTGATTGCAGCAGTAGTACCCGCCATTACGTTTGCTGCAGAAGTGCTCGGACGAATGATGTAAGGTGCAACCGCAGAAATTACGGCATTACCGGCAGTACCATCAGAAACAGACACGCTGGAAGAGAATGTTAGCGTACCGGAAACACCGCCAGGGGTGGTTGATACGTTGGTGCCGTCAGCTGCAAAACCAGTCAGTGAATAGACACTTGCACCTACAGTAACGTTGACAGGGTTTGAGCTGGACACTGCGACTGGTTGACCATTGCTGTTAAGCGTGGTCTGGAAGCCGCGAATATCATCAACTGCGATTGTCACACCAGCAGAACCGAGAGTGGTACGGACTCGGGTATTACCACCCATGTAGGTGTTAAACAGGGAGGTTTGCGCCAGCGCATCGATGGAGCGGAAAGACTGCTCGCCAAGCGCATAGGCATTGCGCAGGAACAGGTCGGCAATCGCTACGCGGCTGGTTGCCACGTTCAGTTGCATCATACCTGCATACTGGGCGATCGCCAGAGCGTACTGTTCTACCGCATAGTTTTGCGCAGTCAGGCCGCTGGTAATATCGCTGTTTGCCGCAGGTGACATTGCGGTAGTGATTGCAGGCAGCAGACCAGTACGGGTTTTGGTGATGGTTTCACCGATGTTTGCCATGAAGTCTTCACGGTCAGCAATAGCGCGGAAACCGAGCTGTGCCTTTAGCGGAAGACCGAACTGATGTTCCAGAAATCCAGTCTGAATAACAGATTGAATTGATGAGGGCAGGTTATTAACAGCCATTTATGTATTCCTGTTCAATTAAAAAGAATGTTTGTTTTTTCTGCCCACTCAGTCGTCTGGACTCCGGAGCCATGAGGGTTTTTAAACTTTGATATTAAGGCCAAGTTCTTTGGCCTTAGCCCTGAGTTCTTCTGGTGTTGCCTTGGAGGCATTGAATTTCTCAGGTTCTTTCTTAGGAGGCACCCTTACATCAGTATTGGTGGTTGACTTCGAAGGCTCAGCAAAGAGATATGGCTTTGCTTCTTTGAGTTTCGCCATTAAATCTTCTGCACCTGTAACCTCGCCGTCTTCGCCCAACGTGACAGATGACAAATCAGCCAGTTTCAGTCCATCCAGATCAACCATGCCAGCCTTGACAGCAACTGCTTTCAGTTCAGCGCGGATGATTCTGGCGTTTGCTGCTTTTTCGGCAGACTGGACTTTCTGATCGGCTTCTTCGCTTTTCTTTTTGGCATCGTTTTGGGCTGCATCAAGCTGCTCCCGTGCCTCTTTGGCGCTGGTGCGGTATTTGGCGTTCTCAGCACGTAATTCCTGCACATACTCAAGAGAGAAAGTGGTTTTCTCTTCCATTTTTTGCTGCTGTCGATGCTGTTGCTGCTCCTGCTGCTGCTGTTGAGTTTGTTGCTGCTGAGTTTCGTTAGTTTCGTCAACCATCTAGGTTTCTCCAGATAATAAAAAACCCGCTCCAGGCGGGTTATTGGTTTGGGAATCATTTCCCGTCATTCAGAAATTGTTGCGCTCACTTTTGCGCCTGCATTACGGGCCTGTAGTTCAGCGAGTGCCAACTTTGACTCGGCCTCAGCATCCTCAATGTCGAACTGAGCCGCCAGGGCTTTTATCGCAGTGAGCCGCGTTAACAGGCCGGAATCGGTTAATCTGACCATAGTGTTGGCCGTATTCATGATGTCCTGAGTGGTGGCGGTGTACCATGCAGGCCAGATGAGCACAGGTACGAGATCTTCGGGAAACTCCCCTACCTCCTCGCCAGATTTGAAAATAAGCTTAAATTTCCGTGATGCGGCAAAAATCATGTTGATCAGGTCAATCAGTGCGCCCTCTCCATAACTGATTGAAAGACGGTCAGCGAGCCAGATAAGCGCTTGATTCATGATTTCCATTGCACGGCCAGATTGGGCGGCGGCAATTTTCTCGTTGCTGGCCTTATTTCCGTGCATGTTTTCCAGTGCGACCTCGCGCAGATGTTTGACGTAATTGATCACAGCCTCGGAAGCACCGCCGCTGATTTCAAGTAGTTTTGCATCGCCGCCAGCGGGCACAACAAGGGCATTATTTGCACCTTTTACTAAAGGCTGAGCGCCTCCGTTTTCGTCCTGTTTGAGTACCAATGTCGGGTCTGACATAAATTTCAGGCCGCGCCCAACCTGAGAAAGCTGATAGTCAATCTCTATCTGGCAATCAATAGACTCCCCGCAAAGTGTCGATGCGCCGTCACAGTCATCGCCGCCGGGAAGGTTTTTTACCCATACAACTGGCACAAACCCAAGCTTGTGATCGACTGAGCGCTTATCGTCCTTTACAAACTCTGCTTTGGTATCTGATTTTTTGACTGGCAGATACCAAATCTCAGTTTCAGTATCCCATTCCCGGCGAAACCAGAAGTCACTGCCTATATCATCCTGGGAAATGTTGTAGCCAGCCATTTTCAGGTCATTGCCTTTCACCTTGTAGCACTCAACTACTGACAAGAGAGTATCTGGCGCTTTGGGATCCCACACTGGCGTAAGATATTCGGTTTCTAGAGCCTTAAGGAAAATTCGGTCACTGATAACAGAGAACATGATGGCTACTGAACCAACTGCACCTTTTGTGGCCGCGTCGATCATCACCTCATTCAGCTTAATTTCCTTCAACAAACGGCTGAGAACGGCTTTCTGCTCACATTTTATGTCGACCGTGGGGAAATGGTCTTCACCAAACAACAACGAAACACTGTCATCTACTACAGTCCGGCACAGGTTGGTTCGCACAGAAGGGCGTCGCTTGCGTAGTGGGATATATTCTCCCGCACCCGTCTGTTCTTCGCTGAATGAGTGCTTAATTTGGTCGTATAGCTGACCGTTTAACACCTTACGCAGCATCATGAGACGCCAGGAACGCTCCGGCATATCTTCATCTTTCTGCCACGTTGCCTGAATCGTCTTAAAATCCATTATTTTCTGCCTTTATGAACGAACCCGCGCGCGTTGATTGCAAAATTAGCCATCTGGCGCAAATGTGGGTCAGATGACTGTTTCGCCTGCTCCAGTTTTTTAACTGGGATGTTTTCGCCCTGAGGGACACCGAGCGCACGATGCAAATCACCTTCATGTGAAGGTTTGATCTTAATAGTCATAATTAACGCCCCATGAGAGGAATATTTGTTTGGGTAATGGGCTGACGCTTGCGTTTGTTTTTAACGACTGCGAAATAGCGGAATCCGTCAGAACCGTGAGATGTCCAGTCGTGGAGTGGTTTGTCTTTCCAGCATCCGCGTTTGTCGTCCCATTCCTTGCGGTAACCTTCCAGTGCGTTAATCCCTTCCTCGCACTTGCTTTCATCGAAAACGCAACTGGTCAGGATTTCACGCACCATCTCGATACCTGTTTCCACCGACTCTTTCGGCACAACGTTGAATTTAAGCGAGTAGGTTTGCCCATCAATCTCGTAACCTTCTTTCGCCAGTTCGCGGCGTGATTTCGCGTCGCTGCCGAACTCACGGTTATCAATGTCGTGTGGCCCCCAGTGCTCACCGTAGGTGTAACCACGGTCTTTCAGCACCTTCATGTAATGCCGTAGGCCTTCACCGGAATTTTCGTAGTAGTCGATAATGTGGAACTCGGTTTCGCTCAACTCGCGCACAAACCAGATCGCCGTCGAGTCACTCACCCCGATATCCCAGAACGTGTGAACCGGGAGGTGTGAGTTATCAGGAATAGCGCCGATGCGCTTTTGCGAATAAAGCCAGTTGAACTGCTTGGCGTAATAAGCGCCTTCAACAGACTGCTGGAATGCTTCTTCCGGCGTCGAAGGGTATTCGCGCTTCATGTCATCGCCAAGAGTCTTCTCTTTGGCGTAATACCATGCTCGCTGGCGCTCGTTGATGACGATGCCAAGCTTTTGCTCGATGCCGTTGAAATAATCAGTCAGGCGTTGGGGTATAGGCTCAACAGGGTCAATTGCATATTGCGGATTCTTCCACCAGGCGAAGAAGAAAAACCTCCAGTCGAGCGGGGAGAGCGATTTACCTTGCAGCGCCGCCTTTTCTGCAGCCTGACAATATTCAAAGAAGTAACCTGCACGCCCTTCCCCTGTGCTTTCTATGGTGGCAAAACATCCAGTCGATACCGCCTCAAGAGCACCTGTGACGATTTCGCGCGCTTTATCAGGATACTTGGCGCAGATTTTTCCGAACTCAGAAATATGCAAATATCTAAGCGTGCCACCGCGAAATGACGTACTCACATAAATTGAGCCGCCCTTTTTGAATACCAGCTCTCCAGCAGCATCGTTGCTTGCGGGGTTGGCAGCCTTGATCTCAGTAGGGAGCCTGTCATATGCGAATTTTACCTTTTCACGGAAGAGGCGTTTTGCATCATTCAGTGTGTGGGCTATAAGTGCGCATTTGGCTGATTCGAACAAGGCTGCATCAAGCTGAATAATGCAAACTTCCGTCGTGAAGCCAAGCTGTCTCGCTTTGAGGATGATGTTGCGCGTGTGCATGCCTTCAAAGTATTCAAGCTGCTCCGGCGTCATTTTAAACCGGACAGTCTTGCCTTCTTTGTCGGTGATCCAGTAAAGATTATTCAGCCGCCAGAGCTTGTCGCTAAGCAGCTTGATATGCTCAGGTTTCATTAAGCCCCCTGAGACAATGAATCCATCAGGTCAGAGATACTGTCGGTATCGTTGTTCTTGTCGCCGTTATCGATGTTGTAGGCTTCACGCTCAGCTTTGATGACTTTAATCTGCGCATCTACACCTGCAACAAGTGAACGAGCCAGAGAAGCGTGATTTTCCTCAGTGAAGTCCACATCATCCAGGAAGTCGCCAAGCTTACTTGCGATACGACGCCAGCGCGCCAAATCGACACGATGCTCAAGGACTACCGCTGCCGCTTCATCAGCCGCTTCGTTAACGATCTCTTCATCAGTTCGCACCTGTTCGCGCGAACCGTCATTGCGAACCTCTTTGCGAACAAGCTTCTGCCGTGTGGCTTTCTGTACCTGCTCTGTTAGGTCTCGCTGCCATCCGTTCTGTGTTGCTCTCTTACGGATAGCGGTATCACTTACACCATGCTTATCAGCTATTGCGCGGATGGACAATGAGCCAGCCCGGTAAGCCGACTCAATGGCCTCCCAGTCAGGTTTTGCCATGTTGTTACCTTATTCTTTGTTTTGGTCTTTCTGGATATGCGGCAGGAATGCATACATGATGCGCTGCACCAGGTAGCAAAACGTCTCGTTCATTTCGTTGTTATTTGTTGGCACGCCTACGTGGTGGCAGATCTCAAAAGCAATGTGGCAAACCTCATGCGCAAGAACCTGAGGCTCATGGATGAAAACACCCATGATAAGTAGTGGCGTCTTACTGGCGCGCTGGTGACTGTATGCGAAACCATTAAATCCTGATAAGTCCCAGGATAAATCCAGGCGAGCAAGATATTCAGTTGCTTCTTCCCTATCCCTCAAAAGCACTATGTCAGCACAATTAAAAAGCGGCACTGAGTAGCGCGGAGGTGAAGGCCATTTTGTTTTTGCCATGAGGATACCTTAAGGCTGTAATCGGTCAGATTGGAAAATCAGGGTATCCTTCAATCCACGATACATAGGCGTTAATATTTTGCGTTGCGGTATCTAACGACTGAATGCGCAACACATACGTTGTATTGGGAAGCATGATGATTGGCTCGCCAAGCTTAGCCTGAGAATTCCCCTGCCCCTGATTACTGCCATTACCTTCGCTGTACGCCACGGAAACAGTCAGTGTGCCAGATGTAAATGTCATCCCACTATTCAGCGTAACTGTGGTTGTCGCCGGATTGGTGTCGTTCGGGTTGTTAATATCAGCAGGTACTGGCGTTCCAGTTGCTGTGGCATTGCGGTATACATACGCGGCAACACCAATGCCGGTATAGCCAACATCCCGCCTTACAAGAATGCATGGCTTCGAACCAGTAGTGAATGTCGAATCGAGGAACGCCCCGGCAGCAACACCAGTAACGCGACGCGATGCGGTGAACAATGTACCGTTTTTTATTGCTGCCTCAACCAGGCTTTGCTGGGTAATACTGCGAGCACCCGTGAACAACCCGTTCGGGCTTGAATGATGAGGGTATACGTCACGAAATACGCTAACTATAAGCTGGCTGGCTGATGCCACAATACCGGATTTAACAATCTTCGCTCTTAAGGCGAGACCAGCATACGCTCCAGAATCAAACGGGAACCAGGCATTCACATCGAGAAACGGTGATACATAAATTCTGACCATCCCGGGAGAAAGAGAGACCTGATTACCAGATGAATCAACCGCCGCCACATCGATTAGCATTCCTGCGTTATCAGGGCTTAGATATTTGCTGATATCAACAGTACCATCAGTGATATCCATCTTTATGACATTCTGTTGTGACATTTCAGCATATTCCTCTGCTCAGTTTGTATTCTGCCCGTGGGCATATGCATCCTCTTCACTGCATTATCGAGCCTTCACGATAGAAAGCTCTGTAATGCACCCTGTCTCTCCAGGTGTCCGCCATAACTATGTGATGTTTTTGCGCATAAGGAGGCGCAGGAGGTATCACACACTATGGCTGCCGGGGTTACATCCCCACTCACCGGCTAGGGTCGAGCAAGTATCCGTTATCAGGCTCACTCGTAAATGAGCCTTGTAATGGACATTGATTTAAATGTCTTGTGAGCTTTTTTTATGGCCTGAGCATTGACAAAAGCGTTCTCAATGGTTCAATGAATACATCTTTGAAATTAAGCTTTCCTTCGAGGGCAAAGCCGTAGACACCCAAGGCAACTATTGGCAATAAAATTGCCCAATCGAAGCTACTCATCTCGACCAACTTTTTATCAGAAAGGCTTGATGCCGTATTTCAGCGCGAACTGCGCTGAGGTCATTTTGGTTACTGTGCCGGCTGTGTTGTCACCGACATAGACAGCCTCACCTGATTTGGCTTTCACTGCCTTCCAGATAACCGATGGCACGTTGACGCCATTTCCGATCGTCTTATCGCCTGGTATCATTCCGGTAACCACCCAGGCATCACCCTCAGCCAGCACCTGTTTGCGCACGGCTTCTTCCATCAGTCGCCAGGCCTTTCTGTTGAGGTCTGGTAACTGAGGTGTCATGTTTGCAAGGCTGAAGGTTTCTAACTGCTCCTGGGCTGTTCCTGCGTCGCCTGCAGCAGTCATGTGTCCCATATCGTATCCGGACTTAGCGTAATCCTTCTGTGTGGACTCAAACTGCTTAGGGACTTTTGGCTCGCTGTGAAAGGCGTCCTTGCGCTTAAGCTGGAGAGAACCTTTCACGTCTTCGGCCGTTAGGTGCTGAGCGCTTACCACCGGATCTTTCAGGGAATCGCTGTAAAGCACTGAGAACTGAGTGAAGCAAATCTCCTGGTCGTACTTAACCGGAGGAGGATTGTCATTCAGGAATTTACCCGGGCAGTTTGAACCAGCGATCGCTGAAAACGAAAAAGCCGCTACGAGAGCGGCTATCAGGTATTTAGTCATGGGGCACCCTATGCGGCATAGAGCATTTTCATCTGCCCTTTTACGTGAAACGCCGCCATGCAGCGGGATTCGAAATCGCGGTAGTCAGCGCAGCCATTCGCGATACTGGTCACAGCGATAATTTGATGCTCTACCAGCTTCAGCGCGTCAGGCTTTAGGTGTTGATGAATCTTTTCACCTTTTGCCAAGCGTGATTTTACTTCCTGGTAAACATCCTCTGGCAGCACAGGTCCGTAAACCCATTTGGCGCTAATCATTCCGAACAATGCAGGTCTGCGGTTTGGCCTGTGACGTGGAAGCCCGGACATTTTGAATAATGCCGCATAAAATGGATCGCTAAATCGCTTTTCCCACGGCACTGATTCATCCAGCAGGAACATCGCAGTAATGCGTGAATCGGTAGTTGAGAAGGCACCACCACGGACAATCGCATCAATCTGCTCGTCACACCAGATTTCGAAGTCAACTGAAAGCCAGCGGGCAAACCTGATTGCAAGCTTTGGATGAATCCATGTACCACCTTGCGGGCCAGTCTTTGTTGCAACAAGACGAGTTGCCTTAACAAACCTCAGCACCTTTGATCTTGATGCAGCTGATGATGTATCTAACCTTCTGATTTCATTAATTTCTGTCAGAAACCCGGAATTACAGAAAAGCTTTTTAGACAGAGCGGACATATATTCAAGCACATCTATCTGTCGAAGCCATGATGTTGTATCTTTGCCGAATTTTGCGGCAACATCAGTTGCATTGATCCAGCCTTCATCATTAAAGCGAATCTTCAGCCCGTCATAATTCAAAGGAATAATGTTGGTCATCGTATTTACCTTTCTGTGGTATGAGCCTGCTCGCGTAGACATGGGCAGCCAAGAGCGAAACGATGAAATCCACCGCCCTGTCTCAGACTCACACTACGGAAAGCTCTTGTTGAGTTACGCACGCGAGTGCGCTGGTTTGGAGCAATAAAAAAGCCCAGCCATTTCTGACTGAGCTTTGTTAATTCTTGTCGCAGCTTTCGCTCTGCTTTTCAGCGGTGCTTTGCCACTTCCGTCTGTTCCGGCTGCCAAGATGTGATCACTTCCTTACGGGGTTACACATTCTTCACCTTGTCGGGGTTGTTCTTTACTTAGCGATTACGCCAGCTTCCTGACCTGCTCGGATGTAATCCTGCAACTGGTCTAATTTTGCCTGGTCGCTGATTGAACCGGATCGGATATCGTAAATGTTTCGTCCAAAATCTGGACTGAATTCGATTTGGGCTCCATCGCCCATGTCGGAGGCGCTTGCAGCTGCACTTTTTGACAGGTTACAGGTTGCAAGTCCGGCTTTGGCGAATTGCAATTGGCGAGAGCCAGAGGTAACAGCATCACGAAGAGCTTTATTTTCTGCGAGCGCATTGTTTAACTCCTGCGTGTGCTTCTGGTCGCTTTTAGCCACAGTGCTTGAGAATGCGTGTTCCAGCGCTGCGTTTTTGTCACGCTGAGCACTGGCTTCGTCGCTGATGGCTTTCAGGTCTTCGGCGTGCTGCTGTTTAAGCGTGGCAATATCAGCGGTGAACTTATTATCAGTCACCCACCAACCGGCAAGCGCGCCAAGCAAGGCACCACACAGCAACGCAATTCCGCACCATTTCCAGCCAGGCTGAAACACCGTTGAGATGTTCATTTTGGCTGGTCATTGTCGAACTGCTTAATTGCACGAGCGATGATGCCGCAGACAGAAACAAAGGCCACGATGTAACCGAGGTATTGCGACGGAATCATTGCTTTTACGTCATCAGGTACCTGGTCCCAGATACCAGCAATCACAGCCAGCACCGCAAGAATGCGCACTGACCACATTTTCCAGAGCTGAGGAAGGTTATCGATGAATTTCATGCTTATCCCACCAGGACGCTTTTAGCGACGCTATAACGAGCCTTCCGATCGTCCAGACCGTTAGTCCCGCCGTTGATACGTTTTGTCAGTCCGACAATGTCATTTTTGTCTGCAAAGGAGTTGCAGTTATTAGCCCTCCAGAACCAACCAGCAGAACGCGCCGCGTTTTGGTCCAGAAGCAATAAATCAGGGTCATTCACCAGGTCGAGGGAAAGAGCTTTACCACAATCGGCGTAGTTAGCTTTGAATGTGACTTGCTTCAGACCGCGCCCACGGTATTTCCAGCCATCACCTGGCGCTGAGTTTCCGTACCTACCGGCATAAACGATATTCGCAATATCAGCCTGGCGCGATGGCGACAGAGATAGCTCCCCGGGTTTACGCCCAAGCTTTTCGCGCTGTGCTGCAGTAAGCCGATCGCCGAAAATTGCCAGACCTGCTACCGAGTAATTCAGTGACTCAACAACAGAACGCCAGCCGTTTGATTCGGTACCAATCTGAGCGATGAAGTGAGCTTCGCGCAAAGGAGTGTTAATGCCGAACTCGTCCATGACTTTTACGACATGCGGATACCATTTATCAGCAAGCGCGGGAGCAATTCCTGCAGCTCGCATAAACTGGTCTTTTGTCATGGTCTACCTCAGAAGGAAACTTCACGCTGAATGCTGCTGTAACTCGTTTTGGGCTCGATAGCCTGAACGGTCTTACCATCCGGCGAGATAATCACTACGCCAGGTGCATTCTGTGTGTTATTCGCCAGCTTTTGCTCTGCGTTATGCGCTCGCATCTCAGCTGCCGTTCTTTGCCGGTTCATATCACTGGCAAGCTTTACGGCATCACGACTACTGTTTACCGAGTCGTTGAATTGATTGCAGAGGATGGCGGTTAAGATAAGGAATACGACAGGTACCAGGTCGACAATGTATCGCCCTACCCTGATCTCAGTTCTTGCCATAATTATCACCATTGTCACTTTGGCTGAACCATGGCAACTTTTTGAGGATTGCTGCTCCTTGCCATCCCGCAGCACCGCATCCCATACCAAGGATGTAAAGTGACCACTGTTTGTCCAGCCCATATAGAGCCATCATTGTTCCGGCAAAGATTGACACGATCATATGACTACCAAGGCTGACTTTTTCAGCTGCCGGTCTGGTTTCGTACTTTGCCCACGAACCAAGCACCGTCATGATGAGCGCGAGAAGCAAAGCCGGAATAAGGTCTGTTCCGTTTGCCATTGCGTAGTCTCCACCATGATGGTGGCCTGTTAAAGCGTCTGGCATGAGACTACCAGGCCGCATATTAGCGACCCCAAATGATTGGGGGATATGTTCTTATTGAGAGGTAAAGCATTGTGTTGCGAACAAATCCGATCTAATGTTTTGCCCGCCTGATCAGACGATATGTGCCTCGGTCTTTGTTCGTGATTCATACCATGGGCAAGATGGCCGTAGGTTGTTCCACCAACTTACGGTCGCCCATTTTCACGAAGCCCAGCTCAATGCTGGGTTTTTCATTTGTTTCCATGCAACTTGTGATACCCGAGATGCCTTTCAGCTTGCCTTCTCTTAGCTACAGCGCTTTCCATGCAGTCGTAGTACCCAAGATACTTTCTCTTTCCATCTGCATGGATATACGCGTACCATTTCTGTCGCTTCTTGTTCCAACTAACGCCCATCACGCCAGAAACGTTTGTGCAGTGTTTCTTTTGATTTTTAACATTCTCAAGATGCGTAACAAGGCGAAGGTTAGATATTCGATTATCGCTTCTAACGCTATTGATGTGGTCAATTTCCATACCTGCCGGAATTTCTCCATGGCATATTTGCCAAGCTATTCTATGAGCCTGGTAAGACCTTCCGTTAAGTTTTAATCGAATGTAGCCACTGTCTTTTTTTACTGACCCTGCTTTATCTCCAACCTTGATGCGGTTTGAAAAACTTACCTTCCACTTCAATTCACCGGTATCAGGGTTGTATTCGAATATTTCTTCGAACTTCACGGCGATTACCTTTTAGAAAGTGAGCCTGTCTCACAGAAAAGCCGCCCGAGAGAGGTCGCCACCTATAACGGCTATTCTCAGGCTCGCTTACTGAAAGGCTCTCGTTGATATGCGCGTGAGATGCGCAGAAGGGATGAAAGCGCATACGCCACCGTAGCCACAGCGGATAAGGTGAGGGTATTGTCTGTCTGGTATTTGGTGGGATGCGCTTTCAGAAAGGTCGTGCTGAATGCGCCTTTCGACGCAATCGTACGCAGCATGTACGCATGGTACATCCGCATTAGAGCATGCCGGTTACGTTTATCCGGCGTCTTTCGACCGATTGCCTGAGGTAGCAGGTTAGAGTGTGGTGACCGGTGCTGATCTCCGGCATTCGGCTTTACTCTGGTCGATGTTGCTTTCGAACCGAAAAGCCTTTGGGACTCTCACCCAAACAAACGGCTGCTATGACCGCACACCCAGATGTTTTCCGCGCATCAGCCTGCGCATTCACCACAACGGAAAGGACACTCGCCAGAGCGGAATATATTTCAACCGACTGTGAATATCAGGGAGCCCAAGCGCCCTTACCTGTTATGGGCTCCGTTTCGTGGAGCTGACGGCGGGTGATCAGACCGCACCTGTCGGGAACTTATTTTCAGCATTAACGCTCGCGCCCGTGCCTGAATCAGCTCGTAAACAAACTCAGGAATGGGAGCCCATTATTAATCACACCGGGCCAGTGCGCCGAATTCTTTGATGAGGAGTCGGAAGACCTCACTGGTGTTTAGCCGTTAGGCTACTGCCAGGAATTGATCATCGTTTGCATTTATCTTTGTGGTCCGTTTCTTAAAAGTCCGCAAAGTCGCTAACGTGACGAAAACTGGAAAGAGCACTGACGAGCGTCGTCACAATCCCGCATCAGCGTTTCACCGGTTGCTATTCCGAGGATGCTGGTTGCCGTCTGCCTAATGCCCTTACCAGATTTCGCCAATGAAAAAGCCCCGAGCTATTAACTCAGGGCTTCAAATAGTTGCTCGGCTCACCCTTCCCACCCAAGTGACCACGGAAGGCTACGCGACGCATTGCGTTTCGCTTCATCACAGAAGCTCATCAGGCGTTTAAGTTGGTCACCCTGGACTCCTACTTGCCGAGCGGTGGAGTCGTACGCTTTTGCAGACCTCTCAGCCTTCGATGGTTGGAGTAGTCACGCAAACACGTGGTTTTACCAACTAGGCGGGATCAGCTTGTCGGGTGCCGCCTCATGATTCCCGACTCGCCCACCATTTAATCCACCGTAACATCAGACGGATTTCTAGTGTTAGAACTCAGATTAGTCCATTTTTCCGCGAGAGTAAAGTGTTATTTCTACCAACATCCGTATCGGTAGAAATATTTGCTTCACATGGTCACTTTTGCAATAACACTATCAGCAAATGCTTCTTCTTTGTGGCACTCAGTTACCAGTGACTCAAAGAATGGCTGGATGTGGTCATAAGCAAAGGTTTTCTTCACATCCCATGCTGTCCGTACACCCTCAAAGACGGTTGAGAACTTGAGTCTGCGGTATCTGCGTCCTGAGCATTTATCGCAGGTTTTCCATACCGGTACACCGCCCATTTCTTTTGTCTTTTCCTGGTCAACAACCTTCCCTTTCCCGTGGCATCTACAGGCGTTGCTGAGCACCTTCTTCCCTTTGCAAGATGGACACTGAACCCTTTCGATATCACGTTGCTCGCGGTATACCTGATAGGATGAAGGACGAATCGTCTTGTCGCCCATCTGCAATGCTGCTTTGACGAATCGCCTTTCCCTGGATGGCGTATGGGTTTTGGTGCTGAATACCTCGGCGTCTATAAATCCTTCGCCATTGCAGCAATCGCATTTACGTACGCTAGCAGCGCTACGTGAATAATCCTGAAAAGCGAAAGTTGCGAGCAATTGCAATACACGTTGTTTAGTATCTTCCTGTAGTCCATCGAATGCCTTAGTACGTCCTGCCAGACGTTTTGCCATTTCGTATACGCCAATGACGGCTTTATCTGGTGAGCTGATGCCAATCTTTGCCAGGTAAAGCTCAATACCGATGCCACATTTTGATTCTGCCAAACCTAATGCGGCCATCACCCCACTGATGTCCAGAGAGTCTGTTGCGGTTGCACGCGGCGAGTCGCTGAACATTGGTGATTTTGGCGCAAAGTACCGTCCTATTGATTCAAGTCTCATTAGTAATTCTCTCCCTTGCAGTGACACCATATTTCAAACATGCGCTTAACCACTTCCCTACAATAAAGCCCGTCGGTATCTCTGGTCAGGTCGTACCGATCGCCATGCTTCAGTCGCATATAGAATTCGAATGCTCTGTTCATACCCTTCCCCTATCTGCCTGAGATAAATACCTGTCAGCCTGAATAAGTGCGTTGCACTCTCTTGCCAGAAGTGAGCGGCGTTTAAATCTGATTGGTGGGAAGAAGAATGTTGCTGAGAGGATGTTTATTGCATCTCGGTTATGGATTGGCTTTATCATCTACGCTGCCTCCGGGTCATGGTCTGGCTTATTCGTTCCGAGCCGGTTACGCACTTCCCGAAGCTGCTCGCGCACATAATCAAGACTGCGCTCAAGCTCATGCTCTTTGCCAATCAGCACCTGCTCGGTATGCATATCGCGCTGACGCTGCCATTTGACTTGCTGGATGTTAGTTACGCTGCACATAAGACCCCCTTCATGAATCGTTTTCCGTATTGCATCAGCACATCGCGATCAACCGTAGTCATGCGACATTCGCCAGAGCGTGGATATGGATGCCAGATAATGAGCATCGAGCCTTTGTTGTTGCCATTTACTGGCTTACCGGTTTCTGCATTTAGGAATGAGAGACGCCCACCTGTGATAAACCGAACTTCATGCGCGGTCTTGATAGCCTCCCTGAACCACAGCACGGACGTATCAGCCGGTAGTAGCATCACGCACCCGATACCGCTATCAGCATTCTCCTGAGCAGCGACCTGTACGAATGGCATTGGTCGGCTGTATGGTGGATTCATCCACGCGTAGCCAGGGATATCAGGCATGACTTCTGCCCATGAGGTGAATAGCGTGTTTTGCTGCTCGGTGATGTAGTGGCGACAAAGAGCATTCGTAGCGCTTGCGGCCGCATCCAGCACGAAATTGAACTCAGCATTTAGTGCGTGAAATATCTCTGGCGGCGTTCTCCACAGGTCTTTAATTTCTGCTGGGGTATTTGATTTATCCGTCATGCTGCCTCACTTCTGCTGTCACGCAGGTCTTTAAGCTTTTGCTGATACTCCGCCTTAATCGCTTTGCACTCTTCTGTAGTCCAACGATGGCGCTTATGGTCAGATTCAATTGCCTCGACTTGCTCGATGCCTATGCGCCGGATTAGCTCAGCACGGTATGGAACAAGATTCCCGCTCTTATGCTGATTACACACGATGCATTGCTTTGATATATTGCGTTCATCAAACCGCAGTTGTGGCGCTGCTGCCGTTGTCCTGTAATGGCCAGCGTCGAACTGAGCGGATACGAACGTTCCGCACGAGATACATGGTAAGTCGCGGTCTCTTTCTCTGATGAAGGCGTTTACTGCTTGTTGGGCTTGTTTAATCCAGTAACTGCGGGGCTTTAAGGCGAGCTTTCGAATCTTTAACTTGTCTTTCTGCTGCTGATATTCTCGTCGTCGTTTCTTGTCTGCTGCTTTCTCTGCTTTTTCTCTCTCCTTGCTTCGTCGCTCTATTGCTAATTCAGTTCCGTGTTCCGGGCTACACCACCACTGATTTGAGAAGGCCGGGTGGAACCATTCATTGCAGACCTTGCATTTTCTCCGGGGTGCTTTAGTCATTGGTCAGTTCCCTCTGTCGCTCATCTTCGTGAGAGAAGTCTTCTCCGTCGATAGGCATGAGCTGCTCTCTCCCAAAGCAAACGGCACCATCTTCACCTGGAAATGGGCTTTTCAAATCGCCAGATGAATAAAAAAGAATCTCATCTGTGGCATTTTCGTTAATGCTTCCTGTCTTTATGCTTTTGAAGCGTTTTCCTGGATTAATTATTTTTTCCACTATCACGGATTTACCTAAGTTTTCGTGGATTCGGTATGTCTTTATAACCAAGGCCATGCCACCTACTCGTAACTCACTCATCATCTTCCTCCGTCATAAATCCGTTAGGGTCGCGATACGCTATTGCAAGTGAGGCGCATTCTTCACTTAGATAAGCAGGGTTGTTGTCGGTATTGGAAAATACTCCATGAAGTTCGGCTGCTTTTTTGCAGTACGCATCATATGCTTCTTCAGGCGTAGAGAATGATCCAATATGTATAGTTTCCCTATTAGATGTGATTCTTGCGCACCATCTGCTTTTCATTCCTGTAACCTTGCTTACACCTTTGAATCCGGTTGTGTTCCTCCTCCTCCTTCCTATGTTCTTTGTATTTTCACTTCTGTTTGCAATTCTTAGGTTGCGTAATCTGTTGTCACTTTTCACACCATTGATATGGTCAATCTCACCATCAGGCCATTCGCCGTGAACATAAAACCAAGCCAGGCGATGAGCTCTGTATTGCTTTCCATTAAATCTAATTACGACATACCCATTCTTCCTCTTGTAGCCAGCAACATCACCAGGCTTACTGCCACATCCAGGAAGGCAAATTAGACGCACGAAGTTTCCAGTATCTGGATCATACTCAAGATGACTAAGAAGTAAGGCATGGGTATGTTTTGAATTGATTTTCTCTCTTTCCATTTTTAACATTGCAATAAATAAACATCCAAACGTTCGACGTATGCTCTGCTGCTCGTAGGATTGGGCTTCTGATTGGCTAAGCACTGGCATACTCCTGCTTCATCAGGAAAGCTATCATTGCTGCTCTTAATGGGTTCCTGTGTTCATATCCTGACGTCACTGTTTCGTCAGTGCCGTATGCTCCTATTGGCGCGTCATGTTCGAAAGATGCCTCCCATGCACTGCCGTAACTGTTCAGAGAAATATCGTTTCCAACGATAATCGGCCATGCGTCTGCCGCGTTGTTGCATGGGTCAAATACCTTCCAGCCAAGGCATATTCCCTTGAATTCACCACAATCTGCATATTCATGGATAACAGCATTTCCATCTGATGCGATAATTGAGAGACCATCTTTGCTGACTATCTTCCCAACCATTGCGTTAATTACTTGGTCTGATAACTGTGAATAGTCCATATCAATGCACCCTCTCGCTAACTGGCTGCTCGTCATTGCTGACGATGCTGATAATCAGGCTCTTTCCGCCGAAATCGACGCAAATCGTTTTGTCTTCTTCATCCTCAAGTTCGCCTTCCAGATAATCGGCGATTGAGTTGACCAGTAGGTCGATGGGGTCGATGTCGTCTCCTGATGCATCATTAAGGAGGTCATCGAGTCGCCCCTGGTAATCTTCGATAAGGCTCATAGCTATTTCCTCGCACGTTGGCGTAGCCATCTCTTTGACAAGAGAGGCCATACAGGGTCATAGGATGTTACGTCTGATTCGGTAGGTACTGGCTTGGGTTTGTTTCTGGAGCGTTTGGTGGGGATGAATATCAGGTTGTCCATTGCGATTTGGGTTATGCTTCGTCGCTGTCTTGCCACACATCCTCCTTTGTCTCGGGCAGTGGGAAGTCGCCTACCGGTGACCTTTCGCACCGCATGCACCATCGATTCCAGCAAGGTTGATCTGGACGGAATCGCTTATCGTCTTTCCACTCTCCGCATCTGTCACATTGGATCATGTCGATATGCACCTCAGAAAAATGAATAGAGCTGATTCAGCACGTTCTGGTCTTTCGTCTTGCCAAACACATGCTTGATAGCTGCGTTAATCATAGAGCTGTAGCAACGTTCGAATTCATCTGCCTCCATGCTGCCGTATGACAGGCTTTTAGCCTCTGCCCTAACCTCTCCGCGAATGTTCGTCACCATGTCGTAGAAGCCAGCCAGAATCGTCAGGTCTTTTCTGAACCGGTTGAACTGAGTGGTTTCGTCGGCATTCTCATGCCCAGCCTTATCAGCAGCCCAGTGCTGAAAGCAGAAGTTGAAGAACGCGAACATTTTTCGATGGAATGCTGGATTGCGGGTTAACTTGAATTCGGCAGTGTACATCTCGCCGTTTTGAAACTTGGTAAGGCGGGGAAGGTCATGCTCAAACGCCGGAGCAAATACTCCCCCTGCTGTCTTGATCATCTCGATTTGCATTTATTGATTTCACCGGGAATTGATAGATAATTTCAAGACCAAGCTTTTTTGCTAGTGCATGCTCTGCAAACGCGCCGCTTGATTTTTCCCAACCTTTCAGCATAACCACTGCATCTGCACACCTGATCATTGCACAGCAAATATCCATATACTGCGCTTGCGTTAAGCCGTCAGGTAGCAAGGCGGGGTTCAGCACAACATTCCCACATTGTTGCTGAATAGACTCCATTGAGTTAAATGCAGGTCGATTAAATTTTTGATAACCTGACATTGGTCCAGCAATATAAACCCTCATACTCACTCCTTCACTTTGATTCCAGCGTCATCGAGCACCCTCGCTATCGTTTCCACCGGCAGCATCAAGCAACCATCCTCGCCATATGTATCTGTTGCAGTGGAGTACACAAGCTCTCCTTCTGGCAACTCAATCTCTATAGCTGCGCGAGATGCCTGCCATGCTTTCCACGCCACTTCGGTGGTATTAAATCGATAGCGGTCATTGTCTATGCGATGCCTTTCTGCTGAACACATTGGCAAACTGCTTATCCACCTTTCAAACTGCTTTCTTGATTCGTCCATATTCCTCTCCATCACAATTCATTTCCCATCACATGCGGAACCATCCCGCGACGTTCGAAGTACAGTCGAGCAAAGCCTTCCGCGACCTTTTCGTTTACTTCGATGCTTTCCCATTCGAGGATGTTAATGAGGCCTGAGCGCACAAACGGGAAGTTGTACCAGCGCACCCTTCGAAGATGAGTGGCGTTGTACATCAGGTTGTCGCCAATAATGAATTTGTACCTCTTCATCATTCCTCTCCATCAGCGTGCTGGGGTGTTAGTTAGTAATTTTCGTTAATTCTCGCGGAAAGAAACGCGGCATTTTCGTTGGGTCGATATGTGAAAATATCCACCGTGACTTATCATCTAGATCAACCACATATCTATATTCATCGTTGAAATAATAATCATGCCCTACAATTGTTCCTGTTCCATTTGATTCAGAAGAAACTCTTGTCCCTACTTCCATCTTC
Organism: Enterobacter cloacae complex sp. 2024EL-00214; assembly: GCF_043945575.1. NCBI lineage: Bacteria > Pseudomonadati > Pseudomonadota > Gammaproteobacteria > Enterobacterales > Enterobacteriaceae > Enterobacter > Enterobacter cloacae complex sp. 2024EL-00214. Next base: position 291,958 of record NZ_JBIMRC010000002.1, read on the forward strand.
ACATTCGCACCTCTCTTAATGCCTTGTTGATAAATGCAGTTAGTGGGTTAGCTGCACCAAAGTTAAATACCTGCTTCTTGCTGTATACCCATGCGTTCTTGTGGCACCAGTCACGATGCAAATCACCGTTTTCATGAAGGTGCTTGAGCATCTTCGTAACGAGTCGCTTGTCTATTCCTGTTGCTGTAGATATCTCAACTGCCATTCCTGTTTCGTGCTCATCCAGATATCGCAGAACAGCTTCTGTGCGCTCATGATGGAGTAAAGCAAGCCGGTAGTGCTTAACGCTGTTGCTGATGCGATCAACCTCAACCAGTCCTTCTGCGATAAGGTCACGCAGTAGCAGGTTGATGTGTGATTTCTGGCATCCGAGGATTTTTGCGAATTGTGCTGCTGAGGTGGGAATGTTTGTTTCAAGGTGGTTGAGTATTTTGTCTCGTGTGTTCACTGCTTCCCCCGCAATGTTTTAAAGTGTTATTCCTGCGTGATGGCTGGCCTCTTTGATGAAGCGACGCAAGATGTCTCTGTCAACCCACTGCTTTTCGGTAAGGTGGAAAATCCAACTGACAATCTGCTCACCTGTTTTGCATGTGCTTAAGGCGATTTCATAGTTTCCATCGATGTGATCACCAGGGATGTGAAAAACGATGTGAGTCTCATCAACGGTAACGATGCGTGAAAGCTCCTCTTCTCGGCGAATGTATTCCTGTGCATCAAACTTTTTTAACGTCATACCGGTGCTCCTTTTGCGTACCTTCTGCCTTGCGCTGGCTTACTATCTGTTGATGCCTTGCGCGCCTCTTCCTGGTCGCAATCATGAAAATGGCCGTTAATGAATCGTTGGTACACTGTCCCAAGCGATCCAAATCTGTTTTTGGTAACGATTATTTCTGCAAATGGCGCTGCGGGGGAGTTCTCATCATACACCGCTTCGCGATAAAGCATGATGATGGAGTCCGCATCCTGTTCGATGCTTCCTGAGTCACGGAGATCTGAGTTATTTGGACGCTTGTTAGGACGGTCCTCTACCTTTCTCGATAACTGGCTAAGAGAAATAACCGTTGTGCGAAGCTCTTTTGCCATTGCCTTCAGGCTTCCGGAGATATGAGCAATAGCAAGGTCATTTCGCTCTGACTTTGGCTTATCAATCAGTCCGAGATAATCGACCATGATGAGAGATAGGTCTGGGTGCTCCTGTTTGTGACGCTCTGCAACACTGCGAATTTGTTCTACCGTGAGCTTAGAAGCATCTACCAGCCAAACGTCCAACTCCTTGAGCGCACATATTCCATTCGCGATACGCGCCCATCCTTCATCGTCCAGCTTGGCTGGATTTCGAAGAACGTTTACTGACATATTCCCACTACCGGCAATGCTCCTCTCCGCGATCTGCGTCTTACTCATCTCCATTGAGAAAATCAGCACACCACGCTTGCGATTTGTTCCGGGTATATCTTTCGATGCAACACCTTCGGCTATCTTGAGAGAGATTTCCGTCTTTCCGCACCCGGGACGAGCTGCGATGATCACGAGGTCTTCTGGGTTCATTCCGCCAGTAATTGCATCGAGCTCAGCAATTCCAGTTTTAAGCGTGTCGGATTCCTCTCCATTGCGTAGTCTCTTGTCCAGAATATCCGTGTACTCAGTGAGAACTTCCTTCAGATGGACAGGTTTAACCTCCCCTCTAGGTTTTCGAATAAGTGATAACTTTGTCGTTAACTCGTCTATGGCTGCCGCCGATGTGTCACGCGTTCCGTTGCTGATAACACCTCGCACATCGTCAATAAGCTTGAGTACCATACGGCGCTCATGCATATCAGCTACCATTCCTGCATAACCCTTCAGGTTTGCTGTGCTAGGGCAGTTTTTGGCAGCCTCCATCACATCGGCAAAATGTTCATCACCGCACTCCTCTGCGACCATGAGGCCGTCGATCATGTTTCTTGTGCGAGCATGTTTGCGGATGACAGAGAAGACCTTCTGGTAAAGCGGAATGGCAAAAGATTCTGGCTCAAGCATTTCCAGCACATCGTTTGCAGATGGCGTTAACCCTCCAAGGAGAAGTCCGCCGATTACACTGGCCTCGATATCCTGTCTCATAGTGTTCCCTCACGGATTTTTGTTAAAACTTTAGGCCGGAGAAGATAATCAAAATCAGCTGACCAGCCGCGATCGTTATCGCCAAAGTGGAAAGGTCTTGCCATGCGCATAAACGCATTCACGTATGCCTTGAAGCCATCAAGGTTTTTTGTCGCCAGAGAGCCGATAAGCGTTTTCAGCTTGCGCTTTCTCTCGGCGTTGGCTTCTACAGCGTGAGGTAATCTGTCACCCACGATTTCGTTGTAGGCATCCAGGTACTCTTCGTAGTTGATGCGAACAGTCTTTCGTCTTGCAGGTTTAACCGGCGAGCGGTCATCGCAAGATGACTGTGTGTTTTGTTTTATTTCTTTCTTTTGAGTAGTTTCTTTTGTGGTTAGCAGATTCTGCAAAGGTGCGTTAGCAGGTTCTGCTAATGTTTTCTTAGCAGGTTCCGCTAATGTTAAGCACTTTCCGTTATTCTTTGTTTGCCACTCAGAAATGGTTGTGTTGATGCCGATTTTCCGTCCTTCCTGAACAAGCACCTTCTTCCTGATGAGGTTGTTTTTAGCTGTTGAGCAATGTGTGTAATGCTTGAGAATCATCTCTCCTAATTGCTCGTTGCTAATCCAGTCCATCTTCTTGCTGAAGCCATATGTCTTTCTCCATACAGCCATCACGATGCAAAGCTCAGTCTCTGGCAGACCTGAGCTCATTGTTGCTTCAAGCAGTTCATTGGCTAACCGAGTAAAGCCTTCTTCAAGCTGCGCCACTTTTGGCTCCACGGCCTCCAGCGGTGGCCTGTAATCGGACATTTGTTTAACGACGCCCATTCTTCACTCCTGCTTTGGCTAGTCTGTAAACGCCAATAAGACGCTCTGCGAACGCCCGGTTATTGGCAGCTGTATTCACTAATCCTTCAGGTGAATCAGGGTGTCGAATCTCTTCTTTTTCCTGGTGCTTTTTGCGTTTTTGCATTAAGATTTCTCCTGTTAGATGTGTTGACGTAACACAGTGTTCTAAGCGCTCAGACTGCTACCAACAGCTGGGCGTTTTTCTTTTGTGAGAATCGATGCCACCTGCTGAGCAAGTCTCGCCATCTCATCATCAACAACTCCCCATTCAAGCACTGCCAGAAGCATCGAGAACTTAGGAATCCAGTCTCGCTTCCACCGGCTAATCTGTGCTTTATCGACACCTACAGCTGCTGCTGTTTTCTCTGTGCCAATCAGGGCGATCTTGTTAAGCAAGGCACTCTCAATGCGCATTGCCTCGTTGCGTTTGTTTGCGTGTTCCATTTGTAATACTTCCTTTAGTTAATAAGTGTTTACGCATCGGTTGATGCGATTTGAAGTTTTAGATTCGCTTTTCAGCGACGTAGGACGAATGTCCGTTGTGGGAGTGGTGCTTATGCGGCTTTCTTATTGCTTGGGAATGGCTTCACTTCTTCCGCATCAATGCTGCCGTCAGGTTTAACTGTTAAAAAAATCTTTCTACCAGAGCGAATAGCCTTGTTAATTGCACTTTGGTAAACGCCAAGATCTTGTGCGGTCTTGGTTTGACCAAAACGCAGGGCATAATCTTTCAGGGTTATGCGCTGTTCCATACAACCTCCTTAGTACATGGATTCATTATCACCGCTAGAGGTAAAATAGTCAACACGCACGGTGTTAGATGTTTATCCCCTGCGGTGATAAATTTGACGTATGAGCGCTAAAAAGAAACCACTAACCAAAGAGCAGCTTGAAGACGCTATGCGTTTGAAGGCTATATACGAGAAAAAGAAATCAGAGCTTGGCCTATCTCAAGAAGGCATTGCTTTTTCCATGGGGATCGGGCAATCAGCTGTTGGGGCGATTTTAAACGGCGTAAATGCCCTTAATGCGAACAATGCAGCTATGCTGGCAAATATTCTTCAGGTAGGAATAGAGGAATTTAGTCCGTCAATAGCCAAAGAGATTTCTGACTTGTACAGAGCCATAGGCGCAGATGTACAGAAGAGAAACGAGTATGAGTATCCAGTCTTCTCGCATGTGCAAGCTGGTATGTTTTCTCCTGAATTTCGAACGTTCACTCAGCGAGATGCTGAGGGATGGGTGAGTACAACGAAGAAAGCCAGTGATGCTGCGTTCTGGTTAGAGGTAGATGGGCACTCAATGACTGCCCCTGCCGGTTCACGCCCAAGCTTCCCTGAAGGAATGCTTATCCTTGTTGATCCAGAGGAACCGGTTGACCCAGGTGATTTCTGCATTGCGCGGCTGGATGGTGATGAGTTCACCTTCAAGAGACTGATCAAGGATAGCGGACAGGCATTCCTTCAGCCGTTAAACCCACAGTTCCCTATGATTCCATGCAATGAGAACTGCCGAGTTGTAGGGAAGGTTGTCGCCAGCCAGTGGCCTGACGAGACGTTTGGGTGATAGTTCTGATAAGAGAGAGGTCGCAGAGATGCGGCCTTTTTTATTGGATGGAATTACAGGTGTGAAAAAAATCAGCTATAAGCTGATCATTTTGTTGAAGTTTCTGTTTAGCCTGGGTAGGATCCCGCTGTTGTGTGATCGTTTTCTGCTCGCCAACAAAGGAAAAGCCCAGAAGGCAGCAACCTTCTGGGCCCACAAAAACATCGGCTAGAATGTTTTCTTGAGATCTCGATTGGGGAGATTACCTCAAGCGTTTTCCCATGTAAAGCATTGGATGCCAATTTTATTAGGTGAAATGATGAGTCATCCAGTAGCTCTAAATGAATTTGATTTTAACGGCAATGCCGTCAGGACTATGACTGACGATGATTCAGAAGTGTGGTTTGTTGCTAAGGACGTTGCAGATATTCTTGGGTATGCTGAAACCAGTAACATGACAGAAAGACTGGATGATGATGAAAAGAGAAAGCAAACCCTGCAAAATGGACGAAACTATACAAATCAGACACTTATTAATGAATCTGGGCTATATAATGCAGTCATGGGATCGCAGAAAGTAGAGGCAAAACATTTTAAAAAGTGGGTTACCTCCGAGGTGCTTCCATCCATCCGTAAAACAGGCGGGTATAAGATGGTGCCACAAACATACGCTGATGCTCTTCGCCAACTGGCAGATCAGGCGGAAGCGGCAGAACGCGCTCAGATGATGCTGGAAAAGAAAGACGGCCAGTTTAAGTCTGTACGCGGCTCTTTCGGTCACCACGTCATGCAGCATAACAAATACGTTCATAGTAAAGGTGAAGGGTTTAGGCATGCCACGATTGCGCATGTAAAGAGCGTTATTCCTGGAAAATATAGCTGGCAGATGCTGGCAAACTACTGCAGTTATCACAGCTTATCTGTTGAAATTCTTACCCCGCATTACCAATCAGTACCGCTTAACTCCTATCCCGCAGAGGCATGGATGGCGATCTACAACATCGACATTTCAAAATTCTGATTTATAGCCCAACCCGGCCACCGAGCCGGGTTTTCTTTGCCAATTCGCTGGATCTATTTTAGGCCTTTTTTGCCCATAAAAGCCCCAACAAATCCAGCAACGATGCAGGTTCTACCGAGATCCATTTTTCACTACTATTTCGGCAAGCTCAGCACGTCAATAGCCAGTTCTACAGCCAAGTCCACATCATCCTCCTGCCACAGCACCTGAATCATCTCTATCAGCGCCTCTCTTGACGGCTCGCGCTGCTCTACCAGTATCTGCATAACAGCCGTGCCCAGCACCTCCACCACCTGCGGGTGAAGCTCTGCAAAGAACTCATCCTCACTTTTCATACCAATCCCTCGCTCATTTTTCACTCGAAGCAGTATCGCATGAAGCTTTTATGAAAATAAATAACCATGAAATACATACACATAACCATTTGCGGTAATAAAATATCTCTCGCGGTGTTGACTGCAATACCACTTGCGGTGATACTAAGCACATCAGCAGGACGCACTACTCACCAGGACGGTGAACATACAACGATTCAGAGATGAATCTACGAGGCTGAAAAGCCTAACAACCAAAGTGAACTTTGGGATGCGATGAAATGCAGCCCATTGAGGCAAGCCGAAGATAAGCACCGGCCTTCGCATCACCAAAGTTCATCAGGAGGTCACTATGACACGCAGAACAGCTTTCAATGGCTCAGCATCAGGTCGTCGTCGTGAGCGTCGTGCCGCGCTCCAGAATGAGATTACGGCAAGCTCAGAAGTAATGCATCGTCCTACTCTCAGCCGTGCGCAGATTCAGGCTAAAGGCACTCACGAAACACCTAAGCGTATTGAAGACGCTAAGCCGATCAAGTTCATGGTGCAGGACGCGTTCTGGCAGCTGGAAGAATATAAACGCAACCTTGAGCGTGCAGCGATTGTGTATGCGAATGAATTCGGGCGTAAACAGGATGTGAGCGCCGCTGTGTGTCTGCCAGAAGTGGCGATGTTCAATGCTGGATTCAGAAACACCAAACAAATTACGGCGAGGTAAGTATGTTTTCCCAAGATTTTCTTCGTGAATGCCTTGATTACAACGCTGATACAGGAATTTTTACATGGAAGGTTAGACCTGTTCATCACTTTACAGATGAAAGGTCTTCTAAATCTTGGAATACAAAGTATTCGCTTAAAAATGCTGGATTCCTTAATCGTGTGACAGGTTACTTTTGTTTATTGATAAATGGAAAGAATATAAGACTTCATCGTGCTGCTTTTTTTATTACTCATGGATACCTTCCAATAACTGTTGATCACATCAACGGGATAAAGACAGATAACCGAATCTGCAATCTTAGGGAGGCAACAATAAGCCAAAACAATATGAATAGAGGCATGCAATCAAATAACACAAGCGGGATAAAGGGTATTGACATGGCAAGCAATGGGAGATGGCGAGCAAGAATTCATGCAAATGGCAAGGAGATTCACATTGGTTATTTCACAACCTGTGATGAGGCATACAACGCCCTGTCAGAAGCAAGAAACAAGTATCACGGTGAGTTTGCTAACTTCTCTGACGCATTAGCAGCTGGTCATCGTACAAGTAAACAGGTTACAGCGAGGTAGATATGAGTAGCATTGAACAAGATAAGGCAAATGAATTATCAATTATCATTTGTGAATTTCTCCGCAGTTTTGACCCTGCTGAATTTGATGAAGAAGACGGAAATGGAGGACGCACCAGAAGCGCCGCTATTGCCGATGCATTGTCTGAACATCTGGTTGATGCTGGTTTTTCAAAATAATAGTGAAAACAAAATAGGCCGCATAGTCGGCCTTCTTTTGGCATAAACAACAGAGGTGGATATGAAAGAGTTTAAGGGTACGCCTGGTAAATGGAAGTACACGGTTAGAAACGTCAACGAGATGATGACTACGTTCCATGGTGTGACGATTGGTGACACATACATTGAAGCAGCAACAAGAAATGAAAGGGAGGATGCGCTACTGATAGCAGCAGCTCCTGATTTGCTCGCAGCACTTCAGTTGATCATCAGCTATCACGATGACGGCAATTGTGAATTGCACAGTGAGGATGTTGCCTTGGCTCGCGCAGCCATCAGCAAGGCTCTGGGGGAGGAGTGATATGAAAAACGAATCAGCGTTTCCAGTTCCAGCTACGGAATATCATGGCATGGATTCAGGAATGACCTTGCGTGATTACTTCGCAGCAAAGGCAATGTCTGGATGGTTGGCAAGCTTCTCGGAATCGGACGCCCACCCATCGGTTAGTGGAAAATGTGATGCGGTGGCGGAAGCGTCTTACGCTCTAGCTGATGCAATGCTCAAGGCTCGGGAGGAGTGATGGATTGGGTCAAATGTAGTGAGCGGATGCCGGAAGAAGACACTTATGTCGTTGCCGCAGAAATTGAAAGTGGAACACTATATGCCTTTGTTCCATCTTGGTTTCTTCATGGAAGGTTTAACCTAATGGAAGATGGGCTTAGCGCATCAAATTATGACGGAGGCGCTTGTATTAGCTTGAATTTGAGTATCACCCACTGGATGCCATTACCTGAACCACCAAGCGAATAGCAGCTTATAGCTAATTCTATGAGTTAGCTATTGGGTGTAATACCGCACCGTACTATCGGAGACGATTCGATAGTGTCTGATTAGATCCCCTCGTTTCATATTTGCCCTCCACTGTGAGGGCATTTTTTTAACTGCATATCAGTGCGCTCAACGAACGCAGCGCTATGCAATCACACACAACATAAGGAACCAGCCCATGAGTGAAACAACGGATTTAGTTGTTATTGAGAAAGCGAATGCAATGACGGTTTTCAAATCTGCCGACCAGATTGAAGATATTCTCCAGAAAGTTGAGCGTGAAGTTATGTCCTTTGTGCCTGATGTTACTACGGCAAAGGGCAGAAAGGAGATCGCTTCTCTGGCTTACAAAGTTGCACAGACAAAAACCTATCTTGATGGTCTTGGCAAAGACCTTGTCGCCGAACTGAAAGAGATTCCAAAGCTTATCGATGCAAACCGCAAAACAGTCCGCGATCGCCTGGATGAACTGAAAGAGAAAGCCCGTCAGCCATTGACTGATTATGAAGTCAAACAGGAGCGAATTAAACAGGCAGAAGAAGCTAAGCGGGCGGCAGAAGAGCTAGCTAAAAAGATTGAATCCGATCATGAAATGGCATTGCTGATGAATGACGCTTTCATCCGTGAGTTAGCGGAAAAGATAGCTGAACAGGAACGCCAGCGTATTGCACATGAAGAGGAAATTAAACGGCAGGCAGAAGAACGAGCTAAGCGTGAGGCAGAGGAAAAAGCAGCAGCAGAAATAGCGGCAGCCAAGAAACGCGTGATTGTCGCCATCGCTGCAAAAGCTCAGGCAGAGCTTCTGGCTAAGCAGGAAAAAGAAAAAGCTGAACGCGAAGCCAAAGAAGCGCTTGAGCGAGCTGAACGTGAGAAGCAGGAAGCTATCGAAGCAGAGAGAAAGAAAGCTCAGGAAGAGGCCGAGCGTATTCGGCGTGAGACGGAAGCAAAGGAAGCAGCACGACTGGAAGAGGAAAAACGAATCAAGGATGAAGAAGAGCGCCGCGCACAAGATAAAGCGCATCGCAAAGAAGTGAATAACAAAATTCTCGCTGACCTTATCAAGGCCGGGGCAAGCGAAGAAGTAGCCAAGAACATCATCACCGCAATCGTAAAAGGCGAAGTCTTCGCCACTCGTATTACTTACTAATCAATTAAGGAATCCCACGATGACATTTGCTATCGCGGGCGGTGCCGTCGTGTCCGCCTATTACCCAACCGAATCCGAATTATCCAAACGTGTTCGCCGTCTTATTCGTGCTGCCCGTAAGCACCTGGAGGGTTTATGTCACCAGTTATAAATCACAGCCTGCTCAAAGCAGCGCAGAGCAAAGCGGTTATCGCTCGCTATCTCGGCAATGCGCAGATGTGGCTGCAGGCCAATGAGCAGATGAAGTCAGCAGTTGGCATGCCGTGGTATCGCAAATCATGAGCATTGCAGATACCTGGTCAGAAGATGCCTTTGTGCGTCTCATGCAAGATTTAATTGGTAGCGAAGGAGGTTTCCATGCAGCCGACAACAACAGTGAAAGAGAGTCAGATACAACGCCGCCTGACAACGACACAGGCTCTGTGGTGGCGTCACAAGGGTGACAGAGAGCGCATGCGTGTGTATCTCAACCTGTCGCGCTTAGAAGTGCTTAATCAACGTTATTTCCTGGGCGGATGCCCGTTCTAAAAGGTGAGTACCATGAAATTCGAAAAAGCCATGAGAAAGAAAGCCAAACTACGGCTGGCACTTACCGGGCCAAGTGGATCAGGTAAAACATACAGTGCATTACTGGTTGCCAAAGGGATTGGCGGCAAGATTGCTTTTATCGACACCGAGAAAGGAAGCGCATCGCTTTATTCTGATGTGGCTGAGTTCGATGTGCTGGAACTGGATCCGCCATTCTCACCAGAGCGCTTCATTGAGGCGATTAAGTCAGCAGAGGATGCTGGATATGACTCTCTGGTTATCGACAGCATCACGCACGAATGGGGTGGCGTCGGTGGCTGCCTTGAGTTGGTAGACACTATTGCCAAAGCAAAATATCGCGGTAACAGTTGGTCAGCATGGAGCGAGATTAACCCGCGTCACCGCCTGTTCCTTGACGCAATTCTTCGTTCGCCTATGCACATTATCGCCACAATGCGAAGCAAGACTGAGACGGCTCAGGTGGAGGAGAATGGCCGCAAGAAGGTCGCCAAACTTGGCATGAAGTCAGAGCAGCGTGACGGCGTTGAATACGAGTTCACTACTGTACTGGATATCACACATGAAACGCATCATGCGATCGCCAGTAAGGACCGTACAAAACTCTTCTCTAACTCAGACCCTGTAATCCTCAGCGAGGAAACCGGCAAGCAGCTTCTTAACTGGCTGGAGTCAGGCGTTAACCCTCACGAAGAAACGCTTAAATCATTCGTTGATATGGCTGGCAATGCGCAAAGCATGGATGAGCTTAAGCCATTGTTTGAAGAGGCATGGAGAACGCTTCGCGGCACTGAATACCAGTCAAAAGCAAAAGAGGTTTACGACGCTCGTAAATCAGATTTAGAACCAGCAGATAAGGCGGCATAAATGGCTAGCAGAGGCGTCAACAAGGTAATCATTCTAGGTCGATTAGGTCAGGATCCGGAAGTGCGCTATGCGCCTTCTGGCGCTGCATTTGCCAACATGACCGTAGCCACATCGGAACAGTGGCGAGACAAGCAGACCGGCGAGCAGAAAGAGCAAACAGAATGGCACCGTGTAGTGCTGAGTGGAAATATAGCGAAAGTTGCCGGTGAATACCTGCGGAAAGGCTCTGAGGTGTATCTGGAGGGAAAGCTGCGCACCCGAAAATGGACAGATCAGTCAGGCGCAGAGAAATACACTACAGAGGTTCTGGTTGGTATTGGCGGAACGCTGCAAATGCTTGGCGGTAAGCGCGAAGCGGATAGCCAGCCAAAGCAGCAAAACAGCCAGACGCAACAGCCTAAGCAGGCTGGCGAACCTCCAATGAACTTCGACGATGAAATCCCTTTTTAGAAGACGGGAGCAATCATGATTACTTGCAGAAAATGCGGAGAGGAGAAGCCGCTCGATGGCTTCTATCCACGAAACAAAGTGTGCAAAGAATGCACCAAAAAGCGAGTTTCTGATTACCAAAAAGGAACAGGCAAGCATATTCACAATAAAGCTTGCCGTAATTACAACAAGACCGAAAAGGGAAGGATCGCTTTACAGCTTGCCAGAGATAATTACAACGAAAGCCAACCCCTAAAACAAAAGGCTAAATGGGCCGTCAAACGCGCCATCAAGAAGGGAAAACTAGTTAGGCCTGGAACGTGTGAGACCTGTGGAAGCAGTTGTACGCCAGATGCTCACCACTGCGACTACAGCAAGCCAACCGATGTTATGTGGCTATGTAAAGCCTGCCATGTTGAATGGCACAAGCACTTCAAACCTGCCTATCCAGAAGACCTAGAAGCAGCATAACCACCACCTGAACATTCTATTTCACCTCACGGAGGCGGCATAGCTTCGCCTCCAGTTTAAGGATTAAGCCATGTCACATGATGAAAATGGTTACTTCCGTGCACCTAAAAAACTGGAATCGAAGGACGAAGTTATTGCCAGGATATGTGCTGGCCTTGAGCTTTATTACCAGCAGAAAGAAAACGGAACTCTGCCAAAGGATGAACGCACGCCGGAGCAGATTCAGGATGCGCAGGACGATTACTGGATAGAGAAGCTCACCAGAAAATACGAATCAAAGCTCTGGCATGACAACTTCATGGCCTCCTTCTCCCCTGGCTGGGAAACAGTCGGACCTAAACAACCATCAAGATGCAATGACCGTGACCGTGTTTACTACGGCCGATTTGGTCATGTACGCATGGACTGAGGAATTCATCATGATCGGATTAACTTACGACCCATTCATTCAACCCCAAGAACTCATCGCCGGACACCGCTTCAAACCAATTAACGACATCCCACGAGAAGAAATGCTGAAGCGTGACTCATTCGGGAATGCAGAGCGCCTCAACAACAATAGATACCTGACAGCGTGGTTAAACCAGAGGGCGAAGAAATGATGAATGCTAAAGAGCTTGAACTGAATCTTAGTGATTCACTTCAGCGAGAGGATATTCTGAAAGAGAAGCTTGCAGAGTCTAAGCGCGAGTTCCGTGCTGCTGATGCGACTATCGAGAATCTGCAGATGCAGCTGGAGAAGATGGCTGCGGAGAGTGCGGCGCTGAAAATCGATGTGCGCAAACTGGCGACTATGATGGCGGAAGATTTCAACGACCCAGAAATTATCACGGTGTGGTGCGATAAAGAAACCCCGGCGACCGACGCTTTCCTGGCTGAAGTGCGGGCTCAGGGGGTGGAGATGTTTGCTGAAATCCAGAAGGAATACGTCAGAAATAACCGCAAAGAATTGGATTCCATGACTCGCGCTGCATATTGCGGAAGCGCAGTTGATGCTGAGAGATTCGCAGCCCAGCTTCGCAAAGGAGTGCAGTCATGACACGCATCAGCAATTTCGGCTGGAATCGCCTCAAACTGTCAACCTTGTCTTACGAAGAGATAAGCGCTCTTGAGGAGCAGGTTAAGCAGGAGCATGCCTGCAAAGACGGCATCCACATGTACGACAAAGCAGGTCGTGACAAGCTCGATGCTCTGAGCTGGGCTGTATACAACAAGCAGAAAAAAGGATTGCAGTCATGAGCAAATTAAACCGCGAATTAGTGGCAAATGCCATGCTGAGTAGCCTTGAAAATTACCTTTTTGAGATTCTCGATTCAGTCCAGCATGAAGTTGGCGATCTGCTTACGGCTGAAGATCACTACACCATCAACGCAGTGGTAAGAGGCGCAGTGGAAAAAGCTGCAGCAGAAGTGGAGGTCGCCCAATGAGCAACATCGACAAACGCGCGACAGAGCTGCTGATTGAAAACGGCGAACTTGTTGCTGACACGCTGAGGCATTTGGCTGATAACGAAATCGACTCCGACTACTTTGCTATTTGCCACACCAACGAAAACGGCACTGAAATTGAATGCGAGCTGGCAATTACCGATTACGCGCGCCAAGCAGCTGGAACCGTTGATGAGCTGGTAAAGGCGCTGGAAGCCGCAGAGAAAAAGACTGTCGAAATGCCTAACTTCGACGGCTATGTGCCACACGTTGCGCGAGAACTTCAAGCGGCATTCCGCATCGCCTGTGATAACGCTGGCATCAACGTCGCCGCAGCCGGAAAAGGAGAGTCAGCATGAGACCAGCTAACTTGGCACCAGTTTATTGCGCTCTATATCCCGCGCTGGCAGAAATAGCGCGTAAGCACGGTTACGCGATGGCTATTCACGGGACAATGGCGCGTGACTTTGATCTGATTTGCATCCCATGGGTAGAGACCCCATCAAAACCAGAGGAAGTCGTTGCAGAGATAACTGCAACCTATGCGACTACAGATATCACCAACCCTGGCTATAAGCATCACGGTCGCCTTGCTTACTCAGTGTGCTTTGGATTTGGCGAGTTCTTCGCTGACCTGTCTTTCATGCCTACCGAATCAGCTTTCAGTGACGGTGTAATTGCTGCCGCGAACTGGGTGGATAAGCAGCGCGAGTCTTACGACAGCGAACATGGGCGAACCGATAACGACACAGGTACGTTTGAGTTTAGCAATGACGCTCAGCGCGACTACTCAGAAGCGCTATTCGATATTGCCGAGGGCATCAGAAATTCCGTGAGGACTAACCCATGAGCACTATTACCAGAGAATTCACCAAAGAGCAGTTAATAGCAAAGCTTCAGCATCGGCTTGCAGTAGCTGCAACATACCCAGACGTTGAAGAGGCTGAACTTGATGCGGCTATCTTCAAAATCGCGCTGGCATCGCTAGAAGTGGAGGCTGTGGCGTTCAGGTCGAAGCTAAAATCACCTGCTGCTGTAGGTAGTGAGCGTTGGGATTATACAGATCATCGCCAGCCAGACACTTTCGAACTTGAGAACTGCGTGATTGAGCGCTTATTCATAGTCCCGCCAGCGCCGGTATCTGTGCCGCTCGCTATTCACGATGAGGATTTTGAAAAAGCGCTTTCGGTGCTCAATGACACGTTGGACGACTGCGGGGACAGCGAGCGAGGCTTATTGCTTGCGTTGGAGGAGGCGGGGATCGAAGTTCGCATTGACGCCTGCCGCGCCGCCATGCTTCAGGGTGCTGAACCTGTAACGACGGCTTACAAGCTGCCATTCGAGCAGTGGCTTTCGCAGCAGACAGGCACCATTGACGTCGAATGTGGATGCGTGATGACGGAGGTATTTTTCAACTGGCTACGCGTTGCTTATGAGGCTGGCAACTCTCCGGAGATTCCGGATGGTTGGGTGGCTTGCAGTGAGCGGATGCCTGAAGGAATGACTGATGTGCATATCTCAAATGGTCATGACGTAGGTCAGGGTTGGTGGGATGGAGATACCTGGCAAACACAACACGATTACTATTCTGTTCCTGGTGATGTCACCCACTGGCAGCCGATACCGAAACCTCCCCTTAAATAACAAACCCGCACTAAGCGGGTTTTTCTTTATCCGGAGTCACCATGCACGCCAATCCTATTATCTGGCTCATAGTCGGAATTATGGCTCTGAGCGCTATATCTTCACTCGCACATCAATCAGAGGGCTTGTTATGGCTAAATTTGCTGTGGGCGCGTTAGTGCAGCTTAAATTCGGATTTATTCGTGGAGTTGTCGTTAATCATATTGATGCTGATAGCAAAGACCCACTTGCATACATTCAATGGGATGACGGCACGTACTCAACTCATGCGGAAAGTTTACTCCGCGCGGCTACTGTTGATGAGCCTCGCGTGTATAAGAAATTAGCGTAAGGAGATGGATGTGAAACTTATTGATATTTTGGTTCAGGAGTTACCGAAGCGTGGTGGATGGCCTTTTAATATCACGGCTGCTGTTCAGGATAGCAGTGGTTATGTTTATCAGGCTGGAGGAGGTAATCACATGTTTCATTCAGAATTGGCGGATGACTGGATGATGGCTGAAATTCCACGAGAGCAATACGAAGCCGCACTTGCAGCCAGCAAGCCAGAATGGGATGGCGAGGGATTGCCTCCGGTGGGCGTGGATATCGAATACAAGTTTACCAAAGTAAAATATCGCACTGATTTTTCTCGCGGAAAAGTGCTGGCCTACGGTATGCATAATGTCTTCATGGAGCACTGGTCAAGCAAGAATGAGTTTATTCAGCCATTGGATAAAATCGAATTCCGCCCCATCCGCTCAGAAGCGGATAAGAAGAAACAGGAGATTATTTTTGCCATTGCTGAATTGTGCCGAGGTTCAGCTAGCAACGGACACTCAGCAGAGCTTATCTACGACGCTATAAAGTCAGGAAAAATCGTAATCGACTAGACCGCCGCAATGGCGGTTTTTTATTGGAGATAGATAATGATAATTAGCATTTGCTCTACTTACCTGTGCAGAAAAGGCGATATAGACGAAGCGCTCTGCATGGCTGGTTTCTTTATGGGTCTGATTGAAATAGGTATGGAGATTGGTTTTATAGCAGCCATGACAGGAAAATAACCATGCAATCACACAACCTCACACTAGATGAGGCCTGTGCATCCTGTCCCTTCCCTGTTCGATTCCCAATCTGGAGATAAAACCTATGCGCGAACTTCGCGACGACTCACTTGTTGACTTAAAGTTCATGATGGAAGATTCTGGTATGGGTAAAACGTTCCTGTATGCAGAAATTAAGAAAGGACGATTGCCTTCACCTCACAAACTTGGTAGCTCATCACGATGGGTTTATTCCGATTACCAAAACTGGAAACGTAGTTACTTCCAACCTCTTCAAAATGCCTCATGAATTGCCTTTGTGGGCATAACTGCGGGCACAATTTTCTTCACATTTTATTTTCTTTATAAATCCCCTGCAGTTAGCTATTATGTTTGCTGTCTGCAGGGGACACCATGACTATTCTTCCCCCTTCCCGTACACTCTTTCGTTCAACCCGAACATACTGACTCTGTATCCATTTCAGGCGGCTTAAATGAAACAAATCACCTTTAGCGATTTGAAGCAACAAAGTGAAGCAGCGGTAAACTCTCCGCGCTTACGTGCTCATCGTAATTTTCACCCGGAACTGAGCGACGCCGTTCAGCGTCTGGCCATTGCGATGGAGCCAGGTACCTATATCCGCCCCCATCGTCACCCGCATACCTTTGAACTGTTGCTTCCCCTCAGCGGGCGCTTTGTGGTACTGAATTTTGACGACAACGGTATCGTCACCCGCCGCACCGTACTGGGTGAAGAGTGTATGGCGCTGGAGATGGATGCAGGAACCTGGCACGCCGTGCTGTCACTGGATCACGGTGGCGTTATCTTTGAAGTCAAACACGGTGGTTATCAACCCGTTGCTGAACAGGATTTCGCGGCCTGGGCTCCCGCCGAAGGTGAAGCCGGAACAGCCGAACTGATGGCGTGGTACAAGCAGGTACAACCCGGAGACGCGGCCTTTAACGCGTAATTCATCACCCTCATGAATACATGGATAGGTACCATCGGGTATCTGTCCATGATTAAAAAACAGACAAATCAACCACCTTTCATCTTGCCGCTTTTTTAATCAAAAACGAGTAATAGCACATATCGTATAACGGTGCTACATTACGCCGCCCACCCAACGTCAGCAGTGGCCAGGCAACGCCGTAAAGTTCGGTAAAGCCTGCAACCATCACCTTGAACAACGGTCTTATCGGCACGTCGTATCGCGAACTCTGCGCTACCTTTACAGGCTTTACATAGGTTCCACTATCTTGTCTCAATCCAAATTTGAACGTGCGTTTTTACACCCGCGTTACTGGTTTACATGGTTTGGTCTTGGCGTTCTTTGGTTGTTGGTGCAACTGCCCTACCCTGTGCTGCGTCTGTTGGGTTCAAAACTGGGCAGCGCATCTCGCTATTTCCTCAAACGTCGTGAATCTATTGCGCGCAAAAACATTGAACTTTGCTTCCCGCAGTACAATGCCGAAGAGCGTGAAAAACTCATTTCTGAAAACTTCAAATCAATCGGGATGGCGCTGCTTGAAACCGGGATGGCCTGGTTCTGGCCCGATGAGCGTGTCCGCAAATGGTTTGATGTGGAAGGCCTGGATAACCTGAAACGCGCGCAGATGCAAAACCGTGGCGTGATGGTTGTTGGCGTTCACTTTATGTCACTGGAGCTGGGTGGCCGCGTGATGGGGCTGTGTCAGCCGATGATGGCAACCTATCGCCCGCACAACAACCCGCTGATGGAGTGGGTGCAAACGCGCGGTCGCATGCGTTCCAACAAGGCAATGATCAGCCGCAATAACCTGCGCGGTATGGTCGGAGCCCTGAAGAAAGGCGAAGCCGTCTGGTTTGCCCCGTACCAGGATTACGGACGTAAAGGCAGCAGCTTTGCCCCCTTCTTTGCGGTTAAAGATGTCGCCACGACCAACGGTACCTTTGTGATTTCGCGTCTGTCGGGTTCCGCCATGTTGACCGTGACGATGGTGAGAAAAGCGGATAAGTCAGGCTATCGTCTGCACATTTCGCCTGAAATGGCTAACTACCCGGAAAAGGAATGTGAGGCCGCAGCGTTTATCAACAAAGTGATTGAAAAAGAGATTATGCGCGCGCCTGAGCAGTACCTGTGGATGCACCGCCGCTTTAAAACGCGTCCGCTTGGCGAATCCTCACTCTATATTTAAGCCCGTTCAGAAGGTTAGTTTCGCCAGGAAACTAACCTTTTCAATCACCTGTAATTGCCCTGAGTAACTGTTTTTTCTTTACGTCGCTCAACACCTATTTATTGCGTACTGAAATCAAACTGTCGCCGTTCCACGACAGTCGTAAGTAACGGAAATTATTTAAAAAAATCCCGCTTGTCACCCCTCATATTTAAGCGTACATTAGCGCCGTCTGGCAGCGGGAAGCGCAGAATTCTGAGCTGGAGTTAGCGGCATTGTAAGCGCCCAATTTCAGCTCTCTATCATCAGGTGGACTCTGTTTTTCAATGCGTACCATAAGATACGCGGAGCGATGAAACGTGAAATATTTCTTTATGGGCATTTCGGTGATTGTTTTAGTGTGGGCCGGAACCTTTGCCCTGATGATCTAGCAAAGCAAACACAGTTAAAAAAACAGGAGCCGTTGGCTCCTGTTTTTTTATGTCGTTACAACTCGGGATGTTCAGCGACGCTCTTTGATGAGAGAAGCCCGTCGGCCCGGAACATACTCTTGATGCCCCTCACCGCCTGACGAATACGGTCGCTGTTTTCAATCAGTGCAAATCGCACATGGGTGTCGCCATAATCACCAAAGCCAATACCCGGAGAGACGCACACCTTCGCATCCTGTAGCAGCTTCTTGGCAAACTCCAGCGACCCCATTGCTGCATACGGCTCAGGGATTTTTGCCCAGACGTACATGGACGCTTTCGGCATTTCCACCATCCAGCCCGCTTCATGCAGGCCTTTTACCAGCACATCGCGACGGCGTTTATACTGGGCAGCAATCTCATGGACACACTGCTGATCGCCCTCCAGGGCGGCAATGGCAGCCACCTGAAGCGGTGTAAAGGTGCCATAGTCGTGGTAACTCTTAATCCGTGCCAGTGCATTGACCAGCGTCTTGTTACCCACCATAAAGCCAATGCGCCAGCCCGCCATATTGTAACTTTTCGACAGGGTGAAGAACTCCACCGCCACATCGCGCGCACCCGGAACCTGCATAATCGAAGGCGCTTTCCAGCCGTCATATACAATATCGGCATAGGCTAAATCATGAACCACCAGCACGTCATAACGTTTAGCCAGCGCGACGACCTTCTCGAAGAAATCCAGCTCGACGCACTGTGCCGTTGGGTTCGACGGAAAACCGAGGATCATCATCTTTGGTTTCGGATAACTTTCACGGATAGCACGTTCCAGCTCGTTAAAGAAATCGACCCCTTCGACCAGCGGCACAGAACGAACCTGCGCCCCGGCAATCACCGCACCGTAGATGTGGATTGGATAGCTTGGGTTCGGCACCAGAACGGTATCGCCATGATCCAGCGTCGCCAGCATCAGGTGTGCCAGCCCCTCTTTCGAACCGATGGTAACAATGGCTTCGCTTTCAGGATCAATATCCACCTGATAGCGATCCTGGTACCAGCGGGAGATAGCACGACGTAATCGGGGAATGCCGCGAGACGTTGAGTAGCCATGCGTATCGGGACGCTGGGCAACCGTACATAATTTCTCAACAATATGTGGTGGCGTAGGGCCGTCGGGGTTACCCATGCTGAAATCAATAATGTCTTCGCCGCGCCGACGCGCAGCCATTTTCAGTTCAGCAGTGATATTGAAAACATAAGGGGGGAGACGATCGATACGCGTGAAACGGCGTTCAGGACTGAATTCAGCCATAGATTCCTCAGATTAACGTTAGCGCCCGGACCGTCCGAGCGACGCTGCCACCGATGTGGCATGCTTAGAAAATAACCTGAAAAAAAACGTGCTGTCGAGAGGGAAATTAAAAAAAAGAGATCGCGTTAAAACAGGAACCCTGCTGCGCCTAAATGCGGAAGCTGTTCCTCTTAATGTGTATTTTTAATACCAGTTATTTAACATGATGATATCAAACCCGTTACCTCAGCCTTCGCCACCAATAAAAAATCCGGCGTCTTCAGGCTCCCATAAACTATCCCCTTTGAAAGTCATGGTTTTTCCCCATTTGATAAACCAGGTGAATAGCTGGTCAATACGCGCCAGGTTTTTTATCATGGTCCTTTCCCGTTTTTGCTGGTTCTCTCGTGCACGAAATATTCGATATGCTCCTCGCGGTTTTTGACCGTGCGGCATTAATGCTGATTTGCCTGTTCTTCCTCATTCGCATTCGCCTGTTCCGCGAGCTATTGCACAAGTCTGCACACTCGCCAAAAGAGCTGCTGGCCGTAACTGCCATCTTTTCGCTGTTTGCCCTGTTCAGTACCTGGTCTGGGGTTCCGGTAGAAGGCTCTCTGGTCAACGTACGTATTATCGCAGTGATGTCTGGCGGTATTTTATTCGGCCCGTGGGTGGGGGTGATTACGGGGATTATTGCCGGTACCCACCGTTACCTGATTGATATCGGCGGTGTGACGGCGATTCCGTGCTTTATTACCAGCATTATTGCCGGGGTGCTCTCTGGCTGGATTAGCCGCAAAGTGCCGAAAAAACAGCGCTGGCGCGCCGGGATCATCGCAGGTATGGCATGTGAAACGCTGACCATGATCCTGGTGGTGGTCCTGGCACCCACCACGGCTCTGGGTCTGGATATTGTCTCGAAAATCGGCATTCCGATGATCCTCGGCAGCGTCTGCATCGGTTTTATTGTGTTACTGGTGCAAAGCGTCGAAGGGGAAAAAGAGGCCAGCGCCGCGCGTCAGGCCAAGCTGGCGCTCGATATCGCCAACAAAACGCTGCCGCTGTTCCGCCACGTTAACGCTGAATCCTTGCGCCAGGTCTGCGATATCATTCGCCGCGATATTCACGCCGATGCCGTCGCCATTACCAATATCGACCGCGTGCTGGCCTACGTAGGTGTAGGCGAACATAACTACCACGATAACGATGACACCATCAGCCCAACCACAAAGCAGGCGATCAATTACGGTAAAATCATCATTAAAAACAATGATGAAGCCTACAGAACACCAGAAATCCACTCCATGCTGGTGATCCCTCTGTGGGAGAAAGGGGTCGTGACGGGCACGCTGAAGATTTACTACTGCCATGCACACCAGATCACCTCCTCACTGCAGGAGATGGCCATCGGGTTGTCACAGATTATCTCCACCCAGCTGGAAGTGTCTCGCGCGGAGCAGCTGCGCGAGATGGCAAATAAGGCAGAGTTACGCGCGCTGCAAAGTAAAATAAATCCCCATTTTCTGTTCAACGCGCTGAATGCGATTTCCTCCTCCATTCGCCTCAATCCGGACACCGCGCGCCAGCTGATTTTTAACCTGTCGCGCTATCTGCGCTACAACATTGAGCTGAAAGATGACGAGCAGATCGACATCAAAAAAGAGTTTTATCAAATCAAAGACTACATTGCGATTGAGCAGGCTCGCTTCGGCGACAAGCTCACGGTCATTTATGATATTGATGAAGAGGTCAACTGCGTGATCCCAAGCCTGCTGATTCAGCCGCTGGTCGAAAACGCGATTGTCCACGGTATTCAGCCGTGTAAAGGGAAAGGCGTGGTCACCATCAGCGTGACTGAGAGCGGCAACCGCGTGCGCATTGCGGTGCGCGATACCGGACACGGTATCGACCCGAAAGTGATTGAACGCGTTGAATCAAACGAGATGCCGGGTAATAAAATTGGGTTACTGAATGTGCATCACCGGGTCAAATTGCTGTATGGCGACGGGCTGCATATTCGCCGTCTTGAGCCAGGCACCGAAATCGCTTTTTACGTTCCGAATGAACGCTCCCCCGTTCATGCACCGACATCACTGTTGCCATAGGCCGGAGTAACACATGAAAGTCATCATTGTGGAAGATGAGATTCTGGCTCAACAGGAGCTGAGCTGGCTTATCAAAACGCATAGCCAGATGGAGATTGTCGGCACCTTTGAAGATGGTCTGGACGTGCTGAAGTTTTTGCAGCACAACCGGGTCGACGCCATTTTTCTCGATATCAACATTCCGTCGCTGGACGGCGTGTTGCTGGCGCAAAACATCAACCAGTTTGCCAATAAACCGTTTATTGTCTTTGTTACCGCCTGGAAAGAGCACGCTGTAGAGGCTTTTGAACTGGAAGCGTTTGACTACATCCTCAAACCTTACCAGGAATCACGCATTATCAGCATGCTGCAAAAACTGGAAGCAGCATGGCAGCAGCAGGCCGCACCTGCAAACACCAGCCCGACGGTACGTGAGAATGACACCATTAATCTGGTCAAGGATGAACGTATCATCGTGACGCCCATCGACGATATCTACTATGCCGAAGCGCATGAAAAGATGACGTTTGTCTATACACGGCGTGAATCGTATGTGATGGCGATGAACATCACCGAGTTTTGCAGCAAACTGCCGACGGCGCACTTCTTCCGCTGTCACCGTTCGTTTTGCGTGAATTTAAATAAGATCCGCGAGATCGAGCCCTGGTTTAACAACACCTACATTTTGCGTCTGAAAGATCTCGATTTTCAGGTGCCGGTGAGCCGCAGCAAGGTGAAAGAATTCCGCCAGCTGATGCACCTGTAAGGGAAACGCCCTCTCCCGCAGGAGAGGGTAACAGAAGTCAGAGGATCTGACCCAGAACCTGACGAAGATGTGCGCCCGAGCCAAGCAGGCCAGGGTTATCATGCACAATCAGGTACACAGGAATGTCCTGCACGTAACTTCTGAAGCGCCCTTTGTCTTCGAAACCGCCGCGGAAACCTGAGGCTTTAAAGAAATCGAGGAAACGCGGCACGATCCCACCTGCGATATAGACGCCACCAAAGGTGCCGAGATTCAGCGCCAGGTTGCCGCCAAAACGCCCCATAATGACGCAGAACAGCGACAATGCGCGACGGCAGTCGATGCAGCTGTCCGCCAGCGCACGCGAGGTCACGTCTTTCGGCTGCAGATTTTCCGGCAGACGACCGTCAGATTTCACAATTGCACGATACAGGTTCACCAGCCCCGGGCCAGAAAGCACGCGTTCAGCAGAAACGTGGCCGATCTCGGCACGCAGTTCTTCGAGGATGATGCCCTCTTCTTCACTGTTTGGTGCAAAATCCACGTGCCCCCCTTCACCCGGCAGGCTCACCCAGCGCTGATTAACGTGAACCAGGTGCGACACGCCCAGACCGGTACCCGCTCCGTAAACGGCAATCGGCTTACCTTCTACCGGTGCAGTGCCGCCAAACTGGATCAGGTGCTCTGGCTTCAGCATCGGAATTGCCATTGAAACTGCGGTAAAGTCATTGATGATTTCAAGATGCGCAAAGCCGAGGTTCTTCTGCATTTCGGTAATGGAGAATGCCCAGGTATGGTTAGTCATCGCCACCCAGTCACCGGTAATCGGGCAGGCAATGGCGATGCAGCCATCTTCAACACTAGTCTTATGCTCATCGAGATAAACGCGAACAACAGCTTCCAGGCTTGGGTAGTCCAGCCCTGAATAGGTTTTCGCCTGGGAAATTTCACCGCTATGTACATCGCATAATGCAAGGCGTGCGTTCGTGCCGCCTACATCACCTACCAAAGCATACTTTGTCATTCTTCTACTGCTCCGCTAAAGTCAGAATAAATCTTTGGGACACTGTAAATTCAAGGCGTGATAACAACAACGACCGGAAGGTGAATGCCCCAGGATTATCGATCTTCATCACAGAATCACTTTACCGTTTCAGCACCTTTTGCATTATTGCGCCAGGGCTGATTGTGCAAAGTAACGTTATACCGTTTTGTACAAGGAAATCATCATGCTCCACCCGCGAGCCAGAACCATGCTGTTATTGGCAATCCCGGCGTTAATTATTGGCGTTGCCTCAAGTATGGTGCTCATCGTCGTGATGAAAGTCGCGTCGGTGCTGCAAACGATGTTATGGACTTCACTCCCCGCAAAACTCGGTATCAGCTTTGATTCTCCGGCCTGGATCATTTTGATGCTGACGTTAACCGGTATTGCCGTGGGTCTGGTCATTCGTTTTAGCCCGGGACACGCCGGGCCAGATCCAGCGCAGGAACCCCTGATCGGTGCTCCGGTCACCCCTTCGGCCCTGCCGGGGTTGATTATCGCCCTGATTTTAGGTCTGGCGGGCGGCGTCAGTCTGGGGCCAGAACATCCGATCATGGCGGTCAATATTGGCCTGGCGGTTTTTCTTGGTTCACGCATTTTCCCCCGCGTCGGCGCACTGGACTGGACGATCCTGGCCTCAGCCGGCACCATTGGTGCGCTGTTCGGAACGCCCGTCGCTGCCGCGCTGATTTTCTCTCAGACGCTCAGCGGCAATAGCGACGTACCGCTCTGGGACAGACTCTTTGCTCCACTGATGGCAGCCGCTGCCGGGGCTCTCACCACCAGCCTGTTTTTCCATCCCCATTTTTCACTCTCTTTACCCCATTACGGCCAGATGCAGATAGCCGATATTTTCAGCGGTGCGATTGTGGTGGCTATCGCCATTGCACTGGGCATGGTCGCGGTATGGTGCCTTCCACGCCTGCACCGGCTGATTCACAGACTCAAACATCCGGTACTGATTCTGGGTGCCGGAGGTCTGATGTTGGGGATTTTAGGGGCTATCGGCGGAACAGTGACGCTATTTAAGGGCCTCGATGAAATGCAACAGCTGGCATTCAGCCAGGTATTTAACGTGTCAGATTATCTGCTGTTTGCGCTGATAAAACTGGCAGCACTGGTGGTGGCAGCGGCATGTGGTTTTCGCGGCGGGCGTATTTTCCCGGCGGTCTTTGTCGGCGTGGCGCTGGGTTTGATGTTGCATGAACATGTGGAGGCTGTTCCGGCGGCGATTACCGTTTCATGCTCCATTCTGGGGTTGGTTCTGGTGGTCACTCGCGATGCGTGGCTGAGCCTGTTTATGGCCGCCGTAGTGGTACCTGATTCCACGCTGTTCCCCCTGCTCTGTATCGTGATGTTGCCCGCCTGGCTCCTGCTGGCGGGCAAACCGATGATGATGGCCTGGAGAAACGACAAATAATCAGGCGCGGTTGCGCGCCTCCAGCGCTTTGGTAATGGCTCCCAGCAGCGGTGGAATATCCGCTTTTGGCAGCATGACCTCAATCAGCGAGAGTCGCTCGTGGTGCGCCACTTTTTCGAGGACGTTCGCCAGTTGTTCCGCTTCACTGACCCGCCAGCACTCGGCCTGAGGATCCAGACTGAGTGCCTGTGGAATTTGTGTCCAGTTCCACAACGCAATGTCGTTATACCGTTGCTCTGGCCCGTGGATCGCCCTTTCAACCGTGTACCCTTCATTATTAAGCACCAGAATAATGGGATGCTGTTTATCACGCAGCATTGAGCCAAGCTCCTGAATAGTCAGCTGCGCCGCACCATCTCCGGTGAGCACAATGACGCGCCGGTTCGGACACGCCGTCTGCGCACCAAAGGCCGCCGCCAGCGTGTAACCAATCGACCCCCAGAGAGGCTGGACGATAAAATTCACATCGGCAGGCAAGCGCAATACAAACGCCCCGAAGGCAGAGGTTCCCTGGTCGGCAAGGATAATGTCACCGGGACGAATAAAGGTTTGCAGCGTGTTCCAGAAGTTTTCCTGTGTGAGCGAACCATCCGGCTGCGGGAAGGAAAAACCGCTGTGAGAAGATGGTACAGGGTGATTGTGTACGTGCTGTTTGCAGAGCTCCACCAGCGTCTCAATCGCCTGCAGCATGGGGATGCCGGTAAACCAGACATCACCGACGCGCGAAGCATGAGGCTGCACTTCTATCGTTTGCGCCGTGGCAAGCTGATGGGTAAAACCGGCCGTCAGTGTATCGGTAAAGCGGGTACCGATACATAGCACGGTGTCAGCGCCTTCAATTGCCTCTTTTACCGTCCCCGTACTCGCTGAGCCACTGTATGTCCCGTAAAAACCGGTCTGCCGCTCGTCGAATATCCCTTTCCCCATCAGCATGGTCGCATGCGCCATAGGCACCTCCTTCACCCATTTCTGCAGCGCATGCTTCAGACCATAACGCAGCACAAGGAAGTCGGCTAACAGCGCAGTACGTTTGCTCATAGCCAGTTTGTTTCCGGCAGCATCGCGAAATGCTTTCAGACAGGCATTATCGGCATGAACAGGCTTCACTGTGAGAGCGCTTACAGGCGGTGTGGCGGCTTTTTTTGCCACGTCGGCAGGTAACATCAGGTAGCCAGGACGACGTTCCCGCAGCATGGTCGTGAGCACCCGGTCGATTTCATAACAGGCATTTTGTTCGGTAAGAACCGCCTGCGCGACAGTGATAGGCTCGCTCATATGATAAAAGTGGCGGAACTCACCATCACCTAACGTATGGTGCAATAACTCCCCTCTTTGCTGTGACGCCATACCCGGCGCACCGACAATGTGTAACACCGGAACATATTCGGCAAAGCTGCCTGCGATGCCATTCATGGCACTTAATTCTCCGACACCGAACGTCGTCAGCAGCGCGGAAAAGCCTTTACATCGGGCATAGCCGTCGGCAGCGTATGCTGCGTTCAGCTCATTTGCACAGCCCACCCAACAGATATCCGGGCTGGCTATCACGTGGTCGAGAAACTGCAGGTTATAGTCGCCCGGCACGCCAAACAGATGATCGGCACCACAATCTGTAAGACGGTCCAGCAGGTAATCGGCGACGCAGTATGGGGTACGCATGACAGGTATCCTTCTTATGTTGACCTCACTTTGAGTATTAAAGAAGCGTGATGACTGTCCAGAAATGGCAATAAGAAGGGGATGGAAAGAATGCTTTACAAAAAAGGCTGCGCTATTCTCTTTTTCTTCACGTTAGTGTAAACGCATACACTCTTTTTTCTTTTCATTGCCAGAGGTCACGAGAATGGGTTATCAGCCGGACAAAAATCGTTATCAGACAATGCAGTATCGCCGCTGCGGGCGTAGCGGACTCACGTTACCCGCCATCTCGCTTGGACTTTGGCATAATTTCGGCGACACCACGCTCATCGAAAACAGCCGTCAACTTTTACAGCGCGCCTTCGATCTTGGCATCACCCATTTTGATCTCGCCAACAACTATGGCCCGCCTCCGGGTTCAGCCGAACGTAATTTTGGCCGTATTTTACAGGAAGATTTCCTGCCCTGGCGCGACGAGCTGATTGTGTCGACAAAAGCGGGTTATACCATGTGGGATGGTCCTTACGGTGACTGGGGCTCGCGCAAGTATTTGATCTCCAGCCTGGATCAGAGCCTGAAGCGCATGGGGCTGGAGTATGTCGATATCTTCTATCATCACCGTCCCGACCCGGAAACGCCGCTGCAGGAGACAATGAAAGCGCTCGATCATCTGGTGCGTCAGGGCAAAGCCCTGTATGTCGGTTTGTCCAACTATCCTGCGGATCTGGCCCGGCAGGCCATTGAGATTCTGGAGGATCTCGGTACCCCATGTCTTATCCACCAGCCGAAATATTCCATGTTTGAACGTGCGCCAGAAGACGGTTTACTGAGCGTATTACAGGAAAAAGGTGTCGGCTGTATTCCCTTCTCACCACTGGCAGGTGGTCAGTTGACCAATCGCTATCTGAATGGCATTCCGGCAGACTCACGTGCAGCCAGCGGTAGCAAGTTCCTGAATCCTGAACAGATCACCGAAGAGAAGCTGGAAAAGGTTCGTAAGCTGAACACGCTGGCTGAAAGCCGCGGTCAAAAGCTATCGCAGATGGCGCTGGCCTGGGTATTACGCCATGACGCCGTGACCTCCGTGCTAATTGGTGCCAGTAAAACGGCGCAGATTGATGACGCCGTTGGCATGCTGGAAAATCGCCACTTTTCAGCAGATGAACTCGCCGCCATTGAAGTAATTCTGAACAGCTCAAAATAAAACCACTTTTAGCAAAAAGTGCTCTCATTCATGAATTAGGAATTGAGGTGATGAAACGAGGCTTTACCAACTCGTAAAATTACGTTAACAGGCCGCACAGCGGCCCCGATCGTGAAGGAGAAAAGTATGTTCAGGTCACTGATTCTTGCAGCGGTGTTACTGGCTTCAGCCCCGCTGGTCGCCAATGCCGGCGAAATCACCCTGTTGCCATCAATTAAATTACAAATTGGCGATCGTGACGACTACGGCAGATACTGGGACGGTGGCTACTGGCGCGACCGTGACTACTGGCACCGTCATTATGAATGGCGTGATGACCGCTGGTGGAAACATGATAACGGTCGCCATCGCGGCTGGTATAAAAACAACGCGTATGAGCGTGGTTACCGTGAAGGCTGGGACGATCGTAGTGACCGTCGTGGCGACTGGGGTGGCGGCAGAGGTCACGGACACGGTCATCACCACTAACAGCAAAAAGGAGCCTTTCGGCTCCTTTTTCTTTTTAGAGTCCTAACGCTGTACCAACCAACAACCACATGTTCAGCGCCACCACCACCACCACGATAGCCCACCCGGCTCTTTTCACCAGTGTCGTGTTAACCAGATCGCCCATCAGAGATTTGTCGCTGGTAAACATCAGCAGCGGTACCAGCGCCAGTGCAATACCAAAACTCAGCAGCACCTGGCTCATCACCAGTATCCGGGTCGGATCAAGTCCCATCAGAATCACGATGAATGAGGGCAGCATGGTGACGGAGCGACGTATCCACAGTGGAATATGGAAACGCACGAAACCCTGCATGACAACCTGCCCTGCCAGCGTCCCCACGACCGTGGAAGAGAGGCCAGCCGCCACCAGGCTCAGGCCAAATATCGTCGCGGCAGCATGGCTCAGTAACGGCTCCAGCGTCAGGTAGGCCTGATCGAGATCGGCAATACCCGTGTGTCCGTTAAAGTGGAAAGCGGCGGCAGCGGTTGCCATCATCGCCAGGTTTACAAAACCGGCAATGGTCATGGCAATAGCCACATCCCATTTAGTTGCCGAGTAACGTTGTTGACGCGTCCCACCGTGCAGATGCTGCGTGAGGGAAGAGTGAAGGTAAATAACATGCGGCATGATGGTCGCCCCCAGCACCCCGGCGGCCAGGAACACGGCTTCAGAGGTTGGCAGGCTCGGGATCACCATCCCTTTACTGAGCTGCGCCAGGTCTGGCTGCGAGAAAATCAGCTCGACGATATACGCCGCAGCAACAAACAACAGCAGTCCGCCGATAACTTTTTCCAGCGGTTTTTGCCCCCGACGCTGTAGCATCAGAATAAGGAAGGTGGCGATCCCGGTCAGCACGGCCCCTTGCAACAGCGACACCCCGAGGATCAGCTTAAAACCGATAGCCGCCCCGATAAATTCAGCGAGGTCAGTTGCCATTGCGATGATTTCGGCCTGGATCCAGTACAGCCATACTGCCGGACGAGGATAATGGTCACGGATTTGCTCCGCCAGGTTTTTCCCCGTGGCAATCCCCAGCTTTGCCGAGAGCATCTGAATCAGCATTGCCATCAGGTTAGCCCAGACAACCACCCACAGCAGCTTATAGCCGAAGCTGGCCCCGGCCTGAATGTTGGTCGCAAAATTACCCGGATCGATGTAACCAATAGCAGCAATGAACGCGGGTCCCATTAATGCGAACCGCAACTTGCGCGTTGCTCTGCCACTGCTACCCTCTACGCGACTGTTTGTCATTTCTGCCTCTGGAAATATAGCCTTTGCTATGTTTAATGCTATCAAAATGAGAATGATTATCAAGATCATTTGGAAAGTTTATAGTGATTTCTCTGATAGCATTGAACGATAGATGGGGCAGGTACGCTGGAGCGATCGTACAGAAAATGAAATCGCACAGTCTTTGGTGAAGACTAGCACACAAACTTAACTTTTCACTCATTTACCTAACATAACAAAAATGTCTTGTTGATCACTATTTTTGAGACTCATCACAGGATGTGACTATAGTGTGGCTTTGATCTCGTTTTCTTTACGCTTGTTACATAGAATGTGCATGAAAATTAAACCTGCCTCATATTTGGAGCAAATATGGACCGCGTCCTTCATTTTGTACTGGCACTTGTTGTCGTTACTGCGCTTGCGTTACTGGTCAGTCATGACCGGAAAAAAATCCGCATCCGCTATGTTGTTCAGCTTCTCGTTATTGAAGTTTTACTCGCGTGGTTCTTCCTGAACTCCAACGTGGGGCTCGGCTTCGTGAAAGGCTTCTCCGAAATGTTCGAAAAACTGCTCGGATTCGCCAACGAAGGGACTAACTTTGTCTTCGGTAAAATGAATGACGATGGCCTGGCATTCTTCTTCCTGAAAGTGCTGTGCCCTATCGTTTTCATCTCCGCGCTTATCGGTATTCTGCAACACATCCGCGTGCTGCCTGTCGTTATTCGCGCCATTGGTACCGTGCTGTCCAAAGTCAACGGTATGGGTAAACTGGAATCGTTCAACGCCGTAAGCTCACTGATCCTGGGTCAGTCTGAGAACTTCATCGCGTATAAAGACATTCTCGGTAAAATGTCCCGTAACCGTATGTACACGATGGCAGCAACAGCAATGTCCACCGTTTCCATGTCTATCGTGGGTGCGTACATGACGATGCTGGAACCGAAATACGTGGTTGCCGCGCTGGTTCTGAACATGTTCAGCACCTTTATTGTGTTGTCTCTGATCAACCCATACCGTGTTGAAGAAGGCGAAGAGAACCTGCAGATGGCAAATCTGCACGAAGGTCAGAGCTTCTTCGAAATGCTGGGTGAGTATATTCTGGCTGGTTTCAAAGTGGCGATTATCGTTGCTGCAATGCTGATCGGCTTTATTGCCCTGATTTCTGCCCTGAACGCCCTGTTCGCGGCGGTTCTGGGTATCTCCTTCCAGGGCATTCTGGGCTATATCTTCTACCCTGTTGCATGGGTAATGGGTGTTCCGGCTCACGAAGCGCTGCAGGTGGGCAGTATCATGGCAACCAAACTGGTTTCTAACGAATTCGTGGCCATGATGGATCTGCAGAAAATTGCCAGCACGCTCTCTCCACGCGCGGAAGGCATCATCTCCGTATTCCTGGTTTCCTTCGCGAACTTCTCGTCCATCGGTATTATCGCCGGTGCGATTAAAGGTCTGAACGAAGAACAGGGTAACGTTGTTTCTCGCTTCGGCCTGAAGCTGGTTTACGGCTCTACCCTGGTGAGCGTACTGTCTGCCTCTATCGCAGCACTGGTACTGTAATCAGAACAACTGACAAAAACCGGGAGCCAATGCTCCTGGTTTTTTTATGCCCGTAATTCGCTAAGCGGCGTGGGCTTGCCTATCAGGTAGCCCTGCAGATAGTCCACACCAAAGCGTAGCAACATCTCCCGCTGCGCTGGTGTTTCCACATATTCGGCAACCACACAGAGCGCTTTCGTTTTCGCCAGATTGCAAATTGACTGCACGATCATGGCATCCATGCTATCGGTGCAAATATCGTTCACAAAGCAGCCGTCAATCTTAATGATGTCTGCCTGCAGACGCTTGAGGCGCTCGTAGTTGGCATACCCGGTACCGAAATCATCAATCGCAATACGGAAACCGTAATCCCGAAGTTGCTGGATATTTTTGATGCTGCTTCCTGAATTGGAAAATGCCTGCTCTTCGGTGATCTCAATAACGACAGCCTGAGGGGCAACAGCATAGCGTTCAAAGAGCGCGATTATCTCGCTGGCCACCTCTTTTTGCATCAGCGTCAGCGGCATCAGGTTGACAGAAAAACGGGTACCCGCATGCGTCGCAGGGTGTTCGTGAAGCCACACCAGTAATTTCTCCACGACGCTCAGATCGAACTGGTGGCTGAGGTTAAACTGAGCAATCAACGGGATAAAGCGATCGGGTGACAGAATCTCTCCCTCACTTTCCATACGCGTCAGAATTTCATAGTACCCGTTGCCATCGGCGTTTTGGATCGGTTGTGCATATAAGTGAAATTTGCCTGCCTCCAGAGCATGCTTAACCCGCCCTAACATCAGAACCCGTTCCGTCGTTTGTCCCGAGGCAGCTTCAAGGCTATTTGTCAGTGCCAGAACGTTATGCGCACCGCATGATTGCTCGGCCAGCCAGCTCAGTTGCCCCAGCGTATGATGCAACGTTTCACCATTCTCCACCTTGCCCCAGGAGGCACCAAACTCAATATCCAGCCCGGTATTGTTCCAGAAAATCTTGCGGCTGTTCAGTTGGTCGACCATATGTTGCAGGCGTTCAGCAGTTTCTGGCCCCAGCAATACCAGCACCAGCTCGCTTCCTGGCAGTTGAAAGAGCTTCTCATCTTTCTGCAATAATGGCTGCAGAGATGTCGTAATCATCCGTTTGCAGTGGACCCGCATGAGAATGCCATAGTGACGGCTCAAAAACTCCAGGTTGTCCATCCGCAGACAGCACACTTTAGCGTCAGGATGAACGAACAGGTAGTCTTCAAGCGCACGAATATTGGGTAACCCCGTCAATGGATCGGTTAACGCCCTCTCCTGCCAGCCCTGCTTCAGCCATTCGCTTCTGCGGTAGATCCGCGACATGTAGAGCAAACAGATAGCAAAAGAGATCAGTACCGACAGGATAAAGGAGAGCGAGTGTCCTGATTCGACACCATTAAGAAAGTTATAGTTATAGGTTAATAACAGGAATGCAGATGCAGCCCAGAGCAGAGAGATAAGAGCATAGCTCAAACGACTGATCCCCAGGGTAAACAGGATAAAAATCACCGGCATAAGATAACCGGCAATAATGGCTGATTGCAGAGGCATGCACAGAATTGCAATCACAGCGATCAGAACCATCAACCAGGTAAAGATATAAACAGGCTGTTTAGTAAAGAATATGGGTTTAACACTCCCCCGCCAGAATATTCTGGCATAACCGGGGTTAAGTGCCATTCTTAATGGATAATAGAACATCATGGTAAATATCAATACGGCACAAATCAGGCTTTGAATATCAACCACATTGTAAATTGCTGTTCCTTCACCGAAGAAGGTCGAGATAGTCAGTGGAAAATCAAATAAATATCCTGCCAGATACATCGACAGTTTGATTCCTGCAGGCAACATAAAGCCAAGCCAGAAAATACGAATACCGATGAACTTATTGGGCAAACCATAACGCCAGCGCTTCCCCAGGATCAGGCGAATCACGCCGCAGACGGCAAACGCTGGAAAGGTCTGACAAAACAACAACACCGCGTGCTGCAGTACCGTTAAATGAAAACTATAAACATTGGTAACGATAAAACTTAACAGAACGGGAATAATTGCCCGACGACCAAACAATAAAATAACAGCCAGCATGACACTTAACGGTAACCACGCTAAATATACATCATGCCCATTAACAATAGCATGCGGAGAGATATAACGGGAAAATGGCACCGCAACCAGGCATAGCGCCAGGGCAATTATAAATATGTTTATATTATTGTAAGCTTTTCTATTCATTAAGTTAGATAATCTATTTATCCATCAGCACTATTTGACCCAGCGGATAATATGATTATTAATTGAGCGAATCAAGTTCAAGTCCATTTATAGACCCGTTTATTGATGTAGATTGTGGTGAGGTATAGAAACATCCCCTTTCAGGCAACAAAAGTGAAAGGGGATTTTACAAAGGCATAAAAAAACCCCCGTCTTTCGACGAGGGTCTGAATTTTGGTGGAGCTAAGCGGGATCGAACCGCTGACCTCTTGCATGCCATGCAAGCGCTCTCCCAGCTGAGCTATAGCCCCACATGTGACTTTACATACCGCACTCTGTTGGGTTCAGAGTTTGGTGGAGCTAAGCGGGATCGAACCGCTGACCTCTTGCATGCCATGCAAGCGCTCTCCCAGCTGAGCTATAGCCCCATCGTAAAGCTGTCATGTTGACG
Organism: Enterobacter cloacae complex sp. 2024EL-00214; assembly: GCF_043945575.1. Lineage (NCBI taxonomy): Bacteria > Pseudomonadati > Pseudomonadota > Gammaproteobacteria > Enterobacterales > Enterobacteriaceae > Enterobacter > Enterobacter cloacae complex sp. 2024EL-00214. The sequence continues at coordinate 325,542 of NZ_JBIMRC010000002.1, forward strand.
GGCGGCATAATATGAATTCCATTGCTGAGTGTCAACGTCAAAATCCATTACAGCCTTTCAATCGCTGAAAAATCATGCAAATAAATCACTTTGCGAGCCTGCTCGCAGTCAGGAGTTAAACCTGTCACATTTTCACGTAAAACGGTGCTATAAAATGAACCACTAATTAACCCCACTAATACTCAGGAAATTGCATGATCAAGGAACGAATGACGCCAGAAGAGTTAGCCCTGCTCACTGGCTATAGCCGCCAGACCATCAATAAATGGGTACGTAAAGAGGGTTGGATTACATCGCCAAAACCAGGAGTACAGGGTGGGAAAGCCCGTCTGGTGCATGTGAATGAAAAAGTGCGTGATTTTATTCGCAGCGCACGCCGGGTATCCGAAATGCCTGACATGCCGGAAAACGCGTACCATGAAGGTTCACTCCACACTTTACTTCTGACACTGGCAAATGAAATGACGCCGGATGAGCAAAAGCAGATGACATCGCTGTTACTGCGGGAAGGGATTACCGGATTGTTGCAACGTTTAGGGATTCGCGACCAGAACTGATATGAAAAAATTACGCAATAAAATGACCACGGAAGAGCTGGCGGACACTCTGGGTGTAGCCAGACAAACGGTTAACCGCTGGATACGCCAGAAAGGGTGGAAAACCGAAGGGATTAATGGCGTGAAAGGTGGGCGGGCACGGCTGATTCATATTGATGCACGAGTGAAGGAGCACATTATCAGTCTCCCGGCCATTCGTAGCCGTCAGGCGATCTACCAACTGGCAGAAGCCCCGTCTCTGTACGGTGAATCAGCACCATCAACGTTGCTCCCTCAAATAATTGACTCGCTGGAAAACATGACCCAGACCGAACAGGAACGTCTTCACGTATTGCTAAAGCGCGAAGGTATACAAGGGTTTCTTGCTCGTCTCGGCATTGCTGAATTACACGCATAAAAAAACGGCAGGTCACCCTGCCGTTTTTCATTTTCATCTGTCAGACTGAGTTATTGCTGGCTTTCGCGCTCAGCAATAAAGCCCAGCGCCTTGTTGATACGCGCCACGCTGCGTGACTTTCCAATCGCATGAACGGTCACGTCCAGAGCCGGAGACTGGCCTGCACCGGTAACGGCGACGCGCAGTGGCATACCGACTTTACCCATACCCACTTCCAGTTCATCCGCTGTTGCCTGAATGGCGTGATGTACATTCTCAGCCGTCCATTCAGTAATGGCAGCCAGTTTGTCGCGTACCACTTCCAGCGGCTGACGTGCAACCGGGCGCAGGTGTTTCTTCGCCGCGTCAGCGTCAAACTCGTCGAACTCTTCATAGAAGTAGCGGCAGCTTTCAGCGATCTCTTTCAGAGTCTTGCAACGCTCACCGAGCAGTTTCACCAGATCTGCCAGCTCAGGGCCGGTACGGGTATCAATGTTGGCCTGCTCAATGTGCCACTGCAGATAGGTCGCAACATACTCTGGCGGCATGGTATTGATGTAGTGATGGTTCAGCCACTGCAATTTTTCGGTATTGAACGCACTGGCAGACTTACTAACCGAGCTCAGTGAGAACAGTTCGATCATCTCTTCGCGGCTGAAGATTTCCTGGTCACCATGGGCCCAGCCCAGACGCACCAGATAATTCAACAGCGCTTCCGGCAGATAGCCGTCGTCGCGGTACTGCATAACGCTCACTGCGCCATGACGTTTAGACAGTTTTTTACCGTCATCACCGTTGATCATGGATACGTGCGCATACACCGGCACTGGCGCATTCAGCGCTTTCAGAATGTTGATCTGGCGCGGCGTGTTGTTGATATGGTCTTCGCCACGAACAACGTGGGTGATTTCCATGTCCCAGTCATCGACTACAACGCAGAAGTTATAGGTTGGGGAACCGTCGGTGCGGCGGATGATCAGATCGTCCAGCTCCTGGTTGCTGAATTCGATCGGGCCACGGATCTGGTCGTCAAAGATAACGGAGCCGTCCTGCGGGTTAGCAAAACGCACTACACAAGGCTCATCAGCAGCATGCTCACTGTGATCGTGGCGGCAGCGGCCGTCATAACGCGGCTTTTCGCCGTTTGCCATCTGCTCTTCACGCAGCGCGTCCAGACGCTCTTTAGAGCAGTAGCACTTATAAGCAGTACCCGCGACCAGCATCTCATCGATTACAGCGTTATAGCGGTCAAAACGTTTGGTCTGGAAATACGGGCCTTCATCCCACTCCAGATTCAGCCAGTTCATACCATCCATAATGGCTTCAATTGCTTCCGGCGTGGAGCGCTCGAGATCGGTGTCCTCAATACGCAGCACAAACTCACCTTTGTTGTGGCGTGCAAAAAGCCAGGAATAGAGAGCAGTACGTGCACCACCGACGTGCAGATAGCCTGTCGGGCTGGGCGCGAAGCGAGTTTTGATTTTCATGAAATGGCCTTACGTTATAAAGATGCCGGCAATCGGCAAATCCTGGGGAAAAAACAATGGGCAATATTCTATCACTGTGGGGCGATTCCTCAATGTTGATCCCTGTATCGTGATGGAGATTACGATTTTTGTTTAGAAATCATGCGCCATAGCCCGTTTTGCGATCGTTTTGTCTAATTTTACGACGAACGAATAAAAACTTTAGAAAAGGCGTTGACTCATTTTCAACTCTCCCTATAATGCGACTCCACACAGCGGGGGTGATTAGCTCAGTTGGTAGAGCATCTCCTTTACACGGAGGGGGTCGGCGGTTCGAGCCCGTCATCACCCACCATCTACTTCACGTAGACTCGCAGTGTAGATAAGAATTGAGATTGGGCGATTAGCTCAGTTGGTAGAGCATCTCCTTTACACGGAGGGGGTCGGCGGTTCGAGCCCGTCATCGCCCACCATTCTCACCTTATCGCAGCAGTTCCGAAATGGGCGATTAGCTCAGTTGGTAGAGCATCTCCTTTACACGGAGGGGGTCGGCGGTTCGAGCCCGTCATCGCCCACCATTTCGGGTCGTTAGCTCAGTTGGTAGAGCAGTTGACTTTTAATCAATTGGTCGCAGGTTCGAATCCTGCACGACCCACCAATGTAAAAAAGCGCCCTAAAGGCGCTTTTTTGCTATCTGCGATATAGATGATTCGAACCTGCTGCAGGTTCGAGCCGAACGCAGTGAGACACCGGAGCCGTTTACGGCGACGGCCCGAAGGGCGAGCGAAGCGAGTTATCCTGCACGACCCACCAATGTAAAAAAGCGCCCTAAAGGCGCTTTTTTGCTATCTGCGTTTTGACACCCTACCCTGCCGTCAGCGTCGCTATCAACTTATCTACCGCTGGGGTAGCCTGCTTCTCGTCATACACCACATATAAATCTGCCGGTATACGCTCTTTTAGCGGGCGGAACACCACGCCCGGCCATTGCATCTGCGCGTAGCTGTCTGCCGCCAGCGTAATACCCATTCCCATACTGATCATCGCCAGTACCGTCTGCGGCTCAACAGCTTCACGCACAATCAAGGGAGAGAAGCCGGCCTGCTGACATACGCGCTGTAAAAATGACCAGTCTGAATGTGCTGACGGCATAGTGACAAAATACTCGTTCTGCAGGTCGGTTAGCGTAATGGTGGTTTCTCCCACTAACCGGTGATCTTCCGGCATCGCGACCAGGAATGCGGCGTCGCGTAGCCGGATACTGGTAAACCCTGCCGTGGGTTCAGTCGCCATTCGCCAGATCCCAACATCCAGTTCCCGGCGCTCAAGCAGCGCCATCTGCATTACCGGGGACTTTTCCCGAAAGATAACATCAACATTCGGATGCGCTTTTAAAAAGGTGCGCATTACCGTGCGCACCTCACTCCACATGGCGGTACCGACGATCCCCAGCTCAATACGCCCTGCCTCACCCCGGCCAATTTGTTCGACACGCGCCAGCGCCTGGTTTGCGCTGGCGAGCAACCTGCGGGACTCTTCCATCAGCACTTTACCCGCATGAGTCAACGCCACGCTTCGCGAGTGACGAGTAAAAAGCAACGTACCCAACTGGCTTTCCAGCTCTTTAATATGCAGGCTTAACGGCGGCTGCGACATATTGAGACGGGCGGCAGCCCGGCCAAAATGAAGCTCCTCAGCCACGGCCAGAAAATAGCGCAGTAGCTTCAGATCGGTTCGGTAAACGCGTTCCATCAAAACATATCCTGGCGATAACACGGAAACCCTCACCTTAAAGCCTTTTGAATATCAAAGGGAAAACCTTTAATGCGCGACTGTGCGCATCTCGCTGTTTTTTCCCGAATGCCGGTAGTTGAAGCTCAGGTAAAACACCACCGCAAGCGCCAGCGCATAGGCCGCGAATACCAGCCAGATGGTTTGCCAGTCTTTCACGCCATCCACCGAGAAGTAGTCCACTGCCATACCGCTCAACACAGACCCGACATACGCGCCGATGCCATTAACGGTGGTCATAAATAACCCTTGCGCGCTGGCGCGGATGTCAGAGTTCACCTCCTGCTCGACAAATACCGAACCGGAAATATTGAAGAAGTCGAACGCGCAGCCATAGACAACCATTGACAGCAACAACAACCCAAAGCCCGTGGCTGACGGATCGCCAAACGCAAACAGCCCAAACCGCAGCATCCAGGCGACCATGCTCATTAACATGACGGTCTTAATACCAAAACGCCGGAGGAAAAAGGGGATCGTCAGAATGAAGAACACCTCCGACATCTGCGAGACAGAGAGTAAAATTGACGGATATTTCACGATAAAGCTCTCTGCATACACCGGGTTACGTGCAAAATCGTGGAGAAATGGGCTACCGAAGGTATTGGTGATCTGCAGGACCGCGCCAAGCAACATCGCAAACAAAAAGAACACGGCCATGCGGGGCTGTTTAAATAAGACAAACGCATTCAGGCCGAGCTTACTGGCCAGCGTCTGAGACGTTTTATTCTGCACGACCGGGATCTTCGGCAACGTCAGAGAATAGAGTGCCAGTACCAGCGAAGCTCCGGCCGCAATGTAGAGCTGCACATTGCTTAACTCTGCCCCCATCAGGCTAATGGCCCACATCGCCGCAATAAAGCCTACGGTGCCGTACACCCGCACAGGCGGAAAATGGCTCACCGTGTCCAGCCCCGCGCGTTCAAGACAGGAGTATGAAATCGTGTTCGACAACGCAATGGTCGGCATAAAAGCCATCGCATTGACCAGCATGACCCAGAACATTAACCCGGGCTCATTGACCTGTGCGGCATAACAAAGCGCAGCGGCACAGACAAGATGGCAGATCATGTACGCGCGGTCTGCGCGCAGCCATTTATCCGCAATGATCCCCACCAGCGAGGGCATTACGATCGCCGCAAGCCCTTTGGAGCTGTAGACCATGCCCACGTCAGAACCGGTAAAATGCAGGGTGTTAATCATGTAAGAACCGAGGGTGACAAGCCAACTCCCCCAAATAAAATATTGCATAAAGGACATCATCTTTAAGCGAGTCGTGATGTTCATAACGCTTTCCTTATCGCAGTGTGTGGCCCTCGCGGGCCACTTTATTTTTTATCAGGCAAGATGGCGCAGAAAACCGCAGATGAGATTGATGAAGTTCTGGCGGGAAAGCTCGGCGGCAGCGAGCGTCTGCTCATGAGACAATTTCACATCGCCCAGACCTTCAGCGAGATTGGTTATCGCTGAAACAGCCACCACTTTTAAGCCACAGTGGCGCGCTGAGATCACTTCAGGTACGACGGACATCCCTACCACGTCACCCCCGATGATTTGCATCATTCGGATCTCGGCGGCGGTCTCAAAGTTAGGGCCGGGATAAGAGACAAACACCCCTTCATGCAGCGGGAAGCCCTCTTTGGCAGCCACCGTTTGCAGAACGGCACGGAGATCCGCATCGTAGGCATTGGCGAGCGAGAAGAAGCGATCGCCAAAGCGCTCGTCATTCAGCCCCACTGTCGGCGTACCCGGCATGGTATTGATATGGTCACTCAGGGCAACCAGGCTTCCCGGCCCCACCTCAGGACGTAATGAGCCCGCCGCGTTAGTGCTAAACAGCAGCTCGCAGCCCAGCAGCTTAAAGGTACGGATAGCATCGGTCATGATGGCCATGCCGCGGCCTTCATAGAAATGACCACGTCCTTTCATACAGGCGACCGGAACCCCTGCGAGGTGGCCTAATACCAGCTCACCCGCATGGCCGTGAACGGTACTCACCGGAAATCCGGGCAGTTTTTCATAGGAAATAGCCACAGCGTCATCAATCTGGTCGGCGAGTGCGCCGAGACCAGAACCGAGGATAAAGGCAACGCGAGGCGTAAAATCAGGTTTCGCGGCACGGATGATGTCGGCGCAGTACCATGGATTATTTGAGAGGGTCATAAAAGCTCCTTGAGGACTCAGTTTGCGATATCACGGATCGCATGACCTCATTCTTATATCTGGAGCCAGCGGCTTATCACCAATACACTTTTCCCGCCTCAACGATACAGGTTCACTATCAATAACCCTGCCCTCACTCAAGCTCTCCATTTTCCTGCCGATATCACTCTTTTATGGTGAAAAGGAACTCAATATGACCACTATCCAGGCAGCGTCACTGTCAGCGTTAGAAATTGGCAGCAGCGGGAACAGTTCTGGTGGCAATGACATTGCCTCCCGGATTAGCCAGTTGACCAAACAGTTAACAAAAGCCACTCAGCAACTCAAGGAATTGGGATTGAGTGATGCGCCTCTAGATGAAAAGAAAAAACAGCAGGAGTTACTCGAATCCCAGATTACCATGCTGCAGGCACAGCTGGCGCAATTGCAGCGTCAGCAGGCCGAAGAGTCCATGCCGGAACAGGGAAATGCTCAGGCCGTAGAGCAAAGCGTCAACAAGCCTTCCTCTGAACATAAGATTGATATCTACATCTGATCGTTAAACAGTGGATCGTGCGTGCGGGCCTCCATTAAACGCTGGGCCTGCATACGCACTACCTCCCAGCAGGCATGCGCCGCTCCCGAAAGTGAACGGTTTTTACGGCGCACCAGCATTAACTGGCGTTCGATGCTGGGGGTAAAGCGTTTTACCCGCAAGCGGCTTCCCTGCGGCAACGGCAGTGCCAGCGCCGGTAATACGCTGATCCCAATTCCTGCCTCTACCATTGGAAACAAGGTGGCCGGGTGGCCTATCTCCTGCACGATGGTCGCCTGGACGCCTTGCGCGACCAGAGCGGCATCAATCAACGGACGGCTTCCCGAGGCATAATCCTGTAACACCAGGTTCGCGCCCTGTAACGCCTGCCATGTCACGCGCGGGAGTGATGCAAGCGGATCGTCGTCGCGACAGAGCAACAAAAATGGCTCTGAGAGCACAACTTCACATTCCAGATCGCTGACTGCGCCGGGATCGATAACGATACCAAAATCCACATCCCCCTGACGGATACTCTCCAGCACCCACTGCTGTGGCCTGTCGTGCAGCACAAAGTTGATATCCGGGTAAAGATCGTTGCTTTCGGCAATACACTGCGGGATAAGGTGCGCTGAGATCGTCTGGCTCGCCGCCACCCGCACAGTTCCCGAAAGCTGTTGCCCCAGGCGTCCAACATCCCGCAGCGTGCTGTTCAGCTCATCCAGTAACCGCTCCAGACGCATAGCCAGCTGCTGCCCCGCTTCGGTAAGCACCACTTCGCGCGTGGTACGGTCAAGTAGCCGCACACCTGTCTGGCTCTCCAGCTCTTTAACGCTGTGGCTGACGGCCGACTGGCTCAGGCCGATTACCTCTCCTGCCCGGCTGAAACTGCGGGCATGTGCAACGGTCACGAAAATGCGAAGCTGTCGTAGTGAATAATTCATCTGTTTAATTCATAAATGGATGCAATAAATCAATTTTATTTCTCAAATGGAAAAAAGCACAATAGCGATATCTGCTTTCAGGAGTCACTATGAAACTGTTCCGAATTCTTGATCCTTTCACGCTTACTCTGGTTATCACCGTTTTACTGGCCTCCTTTTTCCCGGCCCGTGGAAGTTATGTGCCTTTCGTTGAAGGGCTGACAACGGCGGCTATCGCGCTACTGTTCTTTATGCACGGGGCCAAACTGTCCCGTGAAGCCATTATTGCAGGGGGTGGTCACTGGCGGCTGCACCTGTGGGTAATGTGCAGCACGTTCATTTTATTCCCGATCCTCGGCGTCCTGTTCGCCTGGTGGGCACCGGTTAATGTCGACCCGGCGCTCTATACGGGTTTCCTTTATCTGTGCATTCTGCCCGCCACCGTTCAGTCAGCGATTGCCTTTACGTCACTGGCGGGCGGTAACGTTGCTGCGGCAGTCTGTTCGGCTTCGGCCTCCAGCCTGTTAGGGATTTTCATCTCGCCGCTGCTGGTTGGCCTGCTGATGAATATGCACGGTGCGGAAGGCAACCTGGAGCAGGTCGGTAAAATCTGTCTGCAACTGCTGCTGCCGTTTGTCCTTGGGCATCTTTCTCGTCCGTGGACGGGGGCTTTTGTTGCGAAGCACAAGAAGTGGATCTCAAAAACCGACCAGACGTCGATTCTGTTAGTGGTCTATTCCGCCTTCAGTGAAGCGGTGGTGAATGGCATCTGGCATAAGGTCGGTGCTGGCTCATTGCTGTTTATCGTGGTGGTCAGCATTATCCTGCTGGCGATGGTGATTACGGTAAACGTTTTTGTCGCGCGCAAGTGTGGTTTCAATAAAGCGGATGAAATCACGATTGTCTTCTGCGGGTCGAAAAAGAGCCTGGCCAACGGTATCCCGATGGCCAATATCCTGTTCCCGACCTCAATGATTGGGATGATGGTACTGCCGCTGATGATTTTCCATCAGATCCAGCTGATGGTCTGCGCGGTGCTGGCGCGTCGTTACAAGCGCCAGACGGAAAAACGGGCGCAGGAAGAGACCCACGCCGCGAAGGCTTAAGGACGTTTCAGGGGCTGAACCAGTTGCGTCAGCCCCTCCGTTTTGATCAGTAACGTGATGGCCATCAGCTCGCCCAGCCGCCCGGCAGGAAACTCATCCTTACGGGCGAACCACAGCAGATACTCTTCCGGCAAATCGATCAGCCTGCGGCCTTTATATTTGCCAAATGGCATCTCCGTATTGGCTATCTCAACGAGCTGTTCTTTCTCCACGTTATTCTCCTAACAGACGCAGCATTTCCGCTTCATCGATAACCTCAATGCCCAGCTCCTGCGCTTTGGCAAGCTTCGAACCGGCGGCTTCCCCGGCGATCACCAGGTCCGTTTTCTTCGACACGCTGCCTGCCACTTTTGCCCCCAGCGCGACCAGACGCGCTTTGGCGTCATCACGTGAAAGCTGGCTCAGACTACCGGTCAGCACCACCGTTTTACCGGCGAACGGGCTGTCGATCTCTTCCGCATTGACGACAACCGGTGCAGGCCAGTGGATACCCTCTTCCAGCAGTTGACCAATCACCTCACGGTTGCTCTCTTCGGCAAAGAAGTTAAAGGTGTGCGTCGCGACCACAATGCCCACATCCGGGACTTTCTGCAGCTCTTCAATACTCGCGCTCTCCAGGGCTTCCAGCGTACCAAAGTGAGCCGCCAGTCCCGCCGCCGTGGCTTCGCCCACTTCACGAATGCCCAGCGCATAGAGGAACCGGGCAAAGGTAGTCTGCTTAGCCGCTTCCAGAGCGTTAACCACATTTTGTGCCGATTTAGGCCCCATGCGATCAAGACCGGTCAGTTTCCCGGCGGTCAGGCTGAACAGATCGGCAGGCGTGTGGACGTACTCCTTCTCCACCAGTTGATCGATAATTTTGTCGCCCATGCCGTCCACGTCCATCGCCCGACGGGACACAAAGTGCTTCAGTGACTCTTTACGCTGTGCCCCGCAGATGAGCCCGCCCGTACAGCGGGCGACCGCTTCGCCTTCAACACGTTCAACGTCCGATCCACAAACCGGGCAGTGCGTCGGGAATTCAATGGCCCGGGTATCTTCAGGGCGTTCTGACTCAACGACGTTAACGACCTGCGGGATCACATCGCCCGCACGACGAATCACGACTTTGTCACCAATACGAAGGCCGAGACGTTCAATTTCATCGGCGTTGTGCAGCGTGGCGTTACTGACCAGCACACCGGCAACCTGTACCGGTTCCAGACGCGCAACCGGGGTAATCGCGCCCGTACGCCCCACCTGGAACTCCACGTCGCGAACGAAAGTCATCTGTTCCTGCGCCGGGAATTTGAAAGCCACAGCCCAGCGCGGTGCACGAGCCACAAAACCTAACTGTTCCTGTAACTCAAGTGAGTTAACCTTGATCACCACACCGTCGATATCAAAACCGAGCGTCGGACGGTCTTCTTCGACCTTGTGGTAGAACGCCAGTACGGCTTCCGGAGAATTACAAATCTGTACGCGGTTGCTTACCGGTAAGCCCCACTCTTTGAACTGCAGCAAGCGCCCCAGGTGCGTATCCGGCAGTTCACCACCTTCCAGAATACCGACGCCATAGCAAAAGAACGTCAGCGGTCGCTTCGCGGTAATACGCGGATCCAGCTGGCGCAGTGAGCCCGCTGCCGCATTACGCGGGTTAGCAAACACTTTTCCCCCCGTGCAACGCGCTTCTTCGTTGATTTTTTCGAAGCCCGCCTGCGGCATGAACACTTCACCACGCACTTCCAGACGTGCAGGAATGTTTTCACCACGCAGCTTCAGTGGAATTGCCCGAATAGTACGCACGTTGCTGGTGATATCTTCACCGGTGGTGCCATCGCCACGGGTAGCCGCACTGACCAGCACACCGTTTTCATAAAGAATACTGACCGCCAGACCGTCCAGCTTCAGCTCGCAGCACCAGCTCAGGGTATCGCTGCTTTTCAGGCGATCCTGTACGCGCTTGTTAAACGCCAGAAAACTCTCTTCATCAAAGACGTTATCCAGCGACAGCATTGGTACTTCGTGGCTGATCTGGCTGAACGCACCAAGCGGTTCAGCCCCTACGCGCTGGGTCGGGGAGTCTGGGGTAATGAACTCCGGGTGCAGCATTTCCAGCTCGCGCAGTTCACGCATCAGACGGTCATACTCCGCATCCGGCACTTCCGGCGCGTCCATAACATGATAGAGATATTCATGATGGCGAAGCGTGGTTCGCAGTTGAGTCAGTTGTTGTTCGATTGAGTCCATATCGCACCATCAATGAGAAAAAACCCCCGACATGCGGGGGTTGAGGAGGAGTTGAAGAAAACGCGACGATTACGCGTTGGCTTCCTTAACTTCGCGGATGCGGTCCTGATACTCACGCAATTTCTGCGGCGTCATCATACGACGCTGGTCATCCAGCACCACACCACCCACTTCGTCGGCAATGTGCTGAGCGGACTGCAGCATCAGCTTGAAGTTTTGCAGTTCGTCACCGTAGGACGGCACCTGCATAAAGATAGTTACGCCCGGCGTCACGAAATCGCCGGTCATTTCCGGATCAAACGTGCCAGGGTTCACCATATTGGCGAGACTGAACAGCGCCGGGCCGCTACCGTCCGGGCTCAGATGGCGATGGAAGATATTCATATCGCCAAACTTGAAGCCGGCCTGCTGAATACTGTTAAGCAGAACGTCACCATTCAGATGGCTGCCATGATGCGCGGCCACGTTCATGATGATCACCGCTTCTTTGCGCTGCGGTTTTTCAACCACCGGTTCAGGTTCAACAACCGGCTCTGGCTCAACGACTGGCGCAGGCTGTGGTGCTGGCTGCACTTGCACAGGCTGAGGCTGAGGCTGGTGAACAGGCTGCTGCGGCTGTACAGGTTGTGGCTGCACAGGCTGCTGCACGGCAGGCTGATGATGTACCGGCTGTTGCGGCGGCTGACGCACCGGTTCTTCCGCAGGCTGCGACGCCTGTGGGCGCGGCTGAGCAGAGGCATACGGTGGTTGATACTGGTGCTGCGGAGGCTGACGAGGGGCTTCATGCTCCCCATGAGCTGCGCCGGGCGCAGTATTGACCCGATGAACACGAACTTCGCCCACGCCGTCATCGTCGTTCTCATCGATGTCGTTTTCACCGTCATCGTCATCACGACTGGACTTCATGCGCTTCAGTGGGCGATCGCGAAACATAGAAGAACGCTCTTTACGGCTGGTCCAGAAACCATGTACCAGTAAAGCGATTATGGCGATCGCGCCAACAATGATTAATATCAGACGCAAATCCTGCATCATTATATTCTCTGTTGTTCTAACACCTTGCCACCACGGCAAACATTTACTCACTAAGAGTATTTGCCGTTTACGTCAAGTGCAAGTGTGTGCAGAGCATTCACAGCATAAAGATGAACTAAATTGTGCTTTTTGCTGTTTTTTCGAACATTTCCGAACTGGTCATTAATCCATAACTGGATAATATAGGCGGGCAATTCCACTGGTTGTGTAAAAAGGAGTACAGCCTGGTTATGGTTTCAACATCATCTTCTACCCCACGCAGCGGCGTCTGGTATTTTTCTCAGGGCTGGAAACTGGTCTCCCTGCCAGGCATTCGCCGTTTCGTTATTCTGCCATTGCTTATCAACATCATCCTGATGGGAGGTGCCTTCTGGTGGTTATTCACAAAGCTGGAAAGCTGGGTGCCTGCCATCATGGGCCATGTACCAGACTGGCTGCAGTGGCTGAGCTACCTGCTGTGGCCAATTGTGGTGATCTCCGTCCTGCTGGTGTTTGGCTATTTCTTCTCAACCATTGCCAACTGGATAGCCGCGCCGTTTAACGGCCTGCTGGCGGAACAATTAGAAGCGCGTCTGACCGGTGCCACACCGCCCGATACCGGCGTGCTGGGGATCATGAAAGATATCCCGCGGATCATGAAACGCGAGTGGCAGAAATTTGCCTGGTATCTGCCACGCGCGATTGTGCTGCTTATACTTTATTTCATTCCGGGTGTTGGTCAGACGGTCGCCCCGGTGCTGTGGTTCCTGTTCAGCGCCTGGATGCTGGCGATCCAGTATTGCGACTACCCGTTCGATAACCACAAGGTACCGTTTAAAGAGATGCGCACTGCCCTGCGTACGCAGAAAGTTGCCAATATGCAGTTTGGCGCACTTACCAGCCTGTTCACCATGATCCCCTTCCTGAACCTGTTTATCATGCCGGTGGCGGTTTGCGGCGCGACAGCAATGTGGGTGGACTGCTACCGTGCTAAGCACGCGTTATGGAAGTAATGCAAAAATGTGTAAATCAGGGGTAGCTTATGCTATCCCTTATTCCATACTGATCCCCATTATTTCCTTGCAGCATATAGATATGCGAATTCCTTACTTCCCCATACTTATTCAACAGGTATGCTGGGTCGGTATCCCAATTTCATACAGTTAAGGACAGGCCATGAGTAAGATTTATGAAGACAACTCGCTGACTATCGGTCATACGCCGCTGGTTCGACTGAACCGTATCGGTAATGGACGCATTCTGGCGAAGGTCGAGTCACGTAACCCAAGCTTCAGCGTAAAATGCCGTATCGGTGCAAACATGATTTGGGATGCTGAAAAACGTGGCGTTCTGAAGCCTGGCGTCGAACTGGTTGAACCCACCAGCGGTAACACCGGTATCGCGCTGGCTTATGTTGCTGCCGCACGCGGCTACAAACTGACGCTGACCATGCCTGAAACCATGAGCATCGAGCGTCGCAAACTGCTGAAAGCGCTGGGTGCAAACCTGGTACTGACCGAAGGCGCGAAAGGCATGAAAGGTGCCATTCAGAAAGCCGAAGAAATTGTGGCCAGCGACCCGGCTAAATACCTGCTGCTGCAGCAGTTCAGCAACCCGGCGAACCCGGAAATCCACGAAAAAACCACTGGCCCGGAAATCTGGGAAGATACAGACGGTCAGGTTGACGTGTTTATCTCCGGCGTAGGAACCGGCGGAACGCTGACCGGCGTGACTCGCTATATAAAAGGCACAAAAGGCAAAAAAGATCTGATTACCGTTGCCGTAGAACCCACGGATTCTCCGGTGATCACTCAGGCCCTGGCAGGCGAAGAGCTAAAACCTGGCCCGCACAAAATCCAGGGGATCGGCGCAGGCTTCATCCCGGGCAACCTGGATCTGAAGCTGATCGACAAAGTGGTGACCATCACCAACGAAGAGGCTATCTCCACTGCGCGTCGTCTGATGGACGAAGAAGGTATTCTGGCGGGGATCTCTTCCGGCGCTGCCGTTGCGGCCGCGATCAAACTTCTGGAAGATGAAACCTTTACCAATAAGAATATTGTGGTTATCCTGCCATCCTCGGGTGAGCGTTACTTAAGCACTGCACTGTTTGCCGATCTCTTCACTGAGAAAGAACTGCAACAGTGATGCCAGTATGTTAAAAACGCGTAAAAAAGCACCTTTCCGGGTGCTTTTTTGTGGCCTGCTTCAAAGTTTTACCCCTCCTGGCATTGATTCACCCCGTTGGGTCTGGTATTTAAACCAGCAATTATTTTGATGCGTGAAATTAATCGGTGAATGAAATGACCTTGCTGAATCGATTTTATGATTTGGTTCAAGTCTTGCTTTCACTGCATAATGTTTAATGACGATCGAAACGTCAGCGCTAACAATACAGGCTAAAGTTCAGTCGCCAGGCTAGACTTTAGTTCCACAACACTAAACCTATAAGTTGGGGAAATACAATGTTCCAGCAAGAAGTTACCATTACCGCTCCGAACGGTCTGCACACCCGCCCTGCTGCTCAGTTTGTCAAAGAAGCGAAAGGCTTCACTTCTGAAATCACTGTGACTTCTAACGGCAAAAGCGCTAGCGCAAAAAGCCTGTTCAAACTGCAGACTCTGGGTCTGACTCAGGGCACCGTCGTCACCATCTCTGCTGAAGGTGAAGATGAGCAGAAAGCTGTTGAGCATCTGGTAAAACTGATGGCTGAGCTCGAGTAAGTTTCCGGGTTCTTTTCAATATCAGTCACAAGTAAGGTAGGGTTATGATTTCAGGCATTTTAGCATCCCCGGGTATCGCTTTCGGCAAAGCACTGCTGCTGAAAGAAGACGAAATCGTCATTGACCGGAAAAAAATTTCTGCCGACAAGGTTGATCAGGAAGTTGAACGTTTTCTGAGCGGTCGTGCCAAGGCATCTTCGCAACTGGAAGCGATCAAAACTAAAGCTGGCGAAACTTTCGGTGAAGAAAAAGAAGCCATCTTCGAAGGGCACATCATGCTGCTTGAAGATGAGGAGCTGGAGCAGGAAATCATAGCCCTGATTAAAGATAAGGGCATGACTGCCGATGCGGCGGCTCATGAAGTTATCGAAGGTCAGGCGACTGCCCTGGAAGAACTGGATGACGAATACCTGAAAGAACGTGCGGCTGACGTACGTGACATCGGTAAGCGCCTGCTGCGCAACATCCTGGGTCTGGCCATTATCGACCTGAGCGCGATTCAGGACGAAGTTATCCTGGTTGCCGCTGACCTGACCCCGTCTGAAACCGCACAGCTGAACCTGAAAAAGGTGCTGGGTTTCATCACTGATGCAGGTGGCCGTACTTCCCACACCTCAATCATGGCGCGTTCTCTGGAACTGCCTGCCATCGTGGGTACCGGTAGCGTCACCGCTCAGGTGAAAAACGACGACTATCTGATTCTGGATGCCGTAAACAACGTGGTTTACGTCAACCCCACTAACGAAGAGATCGAGCAGCTGCGCGCCGTTCAGGAGCAAGTTGCTACCGAGAAAGCGGAACTCGCTAAACTGAAAGACCTGCCGGCAATCACGCTGGACGGCCATCAGGTAGAAGTGTGCGCGAACATCGGTACCGTACGTGACGTTGATGGCGCTGAGCGCAACGGTGCGGAAGGTGTTGGTCTGTATCGTACTGAATTCCTGTTCATGGACCGTGACGCGCTGCCAACTGAAGAAGAACAGTTTGCTGCGTACAAGGCTGTTGCTGAAGCCTGTGGCTCTCAGGCGGTTATCGTCCGTACTATGGACATCGGTGGCGACAAAGAGCTGCCGTACATGAACTTCCCGAAAGAAGAAAACCCGTTCCTGGGCTGGCGTGCAGTGCGTATCGCCATGGATCGTAAAGAGATCCTGCGTGACCAGGTTCGCGCTATCCTGCGTGCTTCCGCTTTCGGTAAACTGCGCATCATGTTCCCGATGATCATCTCTGTTGAAGAAGTGCGTGCACTGAAGAAAGAGATCGAAATCTACAAGCAGGAACTGCGTGACGAAGGTAAAGCATTTGATGAAGCAATCGAGGTAGGCGTGATGGTGGAAACACCAGCTGCGGCGACCATTGCGCGTCATTTAGCCAAAGAAGTTGATTTCTTTAGTATCGGTACCAATGATTTAACGCAGTACACCCTGGCAGTTGACCGTGGTAATGATATGATTTCACATCTCTACCAGCCAATGTCACCGTCCGTACTGACGCTTATTAAGCAAGTTATTGATGCTTCTCATGCAGAAGGTAAATGGACTGGCATGTGTGGTGAGCTTGCAGGCGACGAACGTGCTACACTTCTGTTGCTGGGTATGGGTCTGGACGAATTCTCTATGAGCGCCATTTCCATCCCACGCATTAAGAAGATTATCCGTAACACGAACTTCGAAGATGCGAAGGTGTTAGCAGAGCAGGCTCTTGCTCAACCGACAACGGACGAGTTAATGACGCTGGTTAACAAGTTCATTGAAGAAAAAACAATCTGCTAATCCACGAGATGCGGCCCAATTTACTGCTTAGGAGAAGATCATGGGTTTGTTCGATAAACTGAAATCTCTGGTTTCTGATGATAAGAAAGACTCCGGAACTATTGAGATTGTTGCTCCGCTCTCCGGCGAGATCGTCAACATCGAAGACGTGCCGGATGTAGTGTTTGCTGAGAAAATCGTTGGTGATGGCATTGCTATCAAACCAACTGGCAACAAAATGGTTGCTCCAGTTGACGGCACCATCGGTAAAATTTTTGAAACCAACCATGCGTTCTCTATCGAATCTGATAGCGGTATTGAACTGTTCGTTCACTTCGGTATCGACACTGTTGAACTGAAAGGCGAAGGCTTCAAACGTATCGCGGAAGAAGGCCAGCGTGTGAAAGTTGGCGACCCGGTGATTGAATTTGATCTGCCACTGCTGGAAGAAAAAGCCAAGTCTACCCTGACTCCGGTTGTTATCTCCAACATGGACGAAATCAAAGAACTGATCAAACTGTCTGGCAGCGTCACCGTGGGTGAAACCCCGGTTATCCGCATCAAGAAGTAATTCTTGCCGCACAGCAAAATGGCACCTTCGGGTGCCATTTTTGTTTATGCGGGGAGGATAAGCTCGTCGTAGCCTTTTTCCTGCGTAAAGACCATCACGTCAGTTACACGGTCGCCCGCCCTGCGGATAGCATCGGCAACGGTTTTACCCTGCACAATCCCACTGACCAGCTCCGAACAGAACAGATCGCCCGTTCCTTTCAGATCCGTCTCTACACGTGGGTGCGCACTCACGGTCACACTCTCTTTAGTCACCAGCACCACATGAATGTTTTCCGGGTCACCGGCAACCGGTGCGCTGGTGATAGCCACCCATTTCAGCGTATCAGACAAAAGCCCCTGTGCCGCTGCAATAGCGCTTTCAGGCGAACGACACGGCTTGCCGCTTAGCACTTCCAGTTCAAATACGTTTGGCGTAATGCCCTGCGCCAGCGGCAGCAGATGCTCGCAGTAAGCTTCCGGAATACCGGGCTTCACGTACATCCCGCTGTCAACATCACCGATGACCGGGTCGACCAGCACCAGCAGATCGGGGTGCTGCACCCTGATGGCCTTCAGCCAGTGGGCCAGAAGCTGGATCTGGCTGGCGCTGCCCATATAACCGGTGGTCACCGCCTTCAGCTCGCGTAAAATCTCGCGCTCTTCCAGCGCCTTCAGATAACCACTAAACCACTCATCGGGGATCACACCACCGTAGAAGGTATCGTAATGAGGCGTATTGCTGAACAGGACCGTTGGTACCGCCGTAACGTTCAGCTGGTGCGTTCTGATATTGGGCACAGCAATGCTGTTACCCACGCTGCCATACACCACCTGTGACTGCACCGCGACAATATCGGTTTGCTGCGCCCGGGTTTTGTCCCGGAATAAAATCATCTCCATGACGCTTAAATCCCCGCCCCCTGCGAATAACTCTCTTCACCAAAGACGCCAGTAGAAAGATAACGATCGCCGCGATCGCAGATAATCGCCACCACCACCGCCCCCGGATGAGCCTGGGCTACCCGGATAGCCCCCGCCACCGCGCCACCTGAACTGACGCCGCAGAAGATACCTTCGCGCACGGCCAGTTCTCGCATGGTATTCTCCGCCTCGCGCTGGTGAATATCCAGCACCTGGTCCACAAGCCGGGCATTAAAAATGCCGGGCATATATTCCGCAGGCCAGCGACGGATACCGGGGATACTGCTCCCCTCTTCCGGCTGCAGGCCAACAATGCTTACCGCTTTTTCCTGCTCGCGCAGAAAACGTGACACGCCGGTAATGGTGCCCGTGGTTCCCATGCTGGAAACAAAATGGGTGATACGCCCGCCAGTCTGCTGCCAGATTTCCGGGCCGGTGGTGGTATAGTGCGCATACGGGTTATCCGGGTTGTTGAATTGATCGAGCAGTTTACCTTCGCCACGCTCAGCCATCTCCAGCGCTAAGTCGCGCGCCCCTTCCATCCCCTGCTCTTTGGTCACCAGAATCAGCTCCGCACCGTAAGCGCGCATCGCGGCCCGACGCTCCTGGCTCATGTTGTCCGGCATCAGTAACTTCATACGGTAGCCTTTCAGGGCGGCAATCATTGCCAGCGCAATACCGGTATTGCCACTGGTGGCTTCAATCAGCACATCGCCGGGCTTAATCTCACCACGTTTTTCTGCCTGGACAATCATGGACAACGCCGCCCTGTCCTTCACCGACCCCGCAGGGTTATTGCCTTCGAGCTTGACCCAGATTTCGCTACCGTTGTCCGGCCCCATGCGCTGCAGTTTGACCAGAGGGGTATTACCAATGGTATGTTCGAGTGTATTCACGATTTTTACTCAATAAAAAAGCCGGGTGACGCGCAGCGATCCCGGCCTACAAGACACTGTAATAACTGTAGGCCCGGTAAGCGCAGCGTCACCGGGCGATAAACTACGCAATAACCTATCAGGCTGACTCTGCCAGAGCAATATCCTCACGCGTCTCGATACGCTCATTGCCGTGGTAAATACGGGCGTGCTGCAGGCCAACAAACAGGCGCTCACCGCGGTACGGAGCCTCTTCGTCGCGCATAACCACGGTCAGCGGCTCGGTATACCAGCCCAGCGGTTGTACCACCAATTGGGTGTAGTGACCTTTAGGGCTAGCTTCCAGCACCTGAACCGGCAACGGTGAATCCAGGCTGGTGCGACGGCTGACGTCCACTTCCCACGGACGCAGGAACAGATCGACAGCCCCCTGGTGCGCGGAGGTGTAGCCCAGCGGCCAGCGGTGCGCGCCCACGTGGAATTGTCCACCGCGAATGGTGCCCTGCAGACGGTTCACTTCCCCCATAAACTCCAGTACAAAGCGGGTCGCCGGTTCGCGCCAGAGCTGTTCTGGCTCATCAACCTGCTCAATATTTCCCTGGCTCATCACCACCACGCGGTCAGCGACTTCCATTGCCTCTTCCTGATCGTGGGTTACGAAAACGCTGGTGAACTGCAGTTCTTCATGGAGCTGACGCAGCCAGCGGCGCAGCTCTTTACGCACCTGCGCATCCAGCGCGCCAAACGGCTCATCCAGCAGCAGGATTTGCGGCTCAACGGCCAGGGCACGCGCCAGCGCAACGCGCTGCTTCTGCCCGCCGGAAAGCTGCGCCGGGAAGCGGTCAGCCAGGTGAGCAAGCTGCACCATCTCCAGCAGTTTGGTCACCTTCGCTTTAATAGTGGCAGTATCCGGACGCTCACGGCGCGGCAGCACGGTCAGGCCAAACGCGATGTTATCGAACACGGTCATATGGCGGAACAGTGCGTAATGCTGGAACACAAAGCCCACCTTACGATCGCGGGCATGAAGACGACTGACGTCGGTACCGTGAAAACGGATGTGCCCGCTGGTCTGATGCTCAAGCCCGGCGATAATACGCAACAGCGTGGTTTTACCGGAGCCAGACGGCCCCAGCAGCGCCACCATTTGTCCGGAGGGGATATCCAGCGAGATATCATTCAGCACCTGGGTGCGACCAAAAGACTTCTTAATATTGGCAATCTCAATGCTCATGATTTCCCTCCTGGTGCTGACGTTTTTCCTGATTCTCTAAACGCCACTGCACCACACTCTTTAAAAACAGGGTCAAAATCGCCATCAGCGTCAGTAACGCAGCGGCAGTAAAGGAACCGACGGTGTTGTAGTCCTGTTCCAGTAATTCAATCTGTAACGGCAGCGACAACGTCTCGCCGCGAATCGAGCCAGAGACCACCGACACCGCGCCGAATTCACCAATCGCACGGGCGTTGGTCAAGACCACGCCGTAGAGCAGTGCCCAGCGAATGTTCGGCAGCGTCACGCGGCGGAACATCTGCCAGCCTGACGCCCCCAGCAGAACCGCCGCTTCGTCTTCGTTGCTACCCTGGCTTAACATCACCGGCACCAGTTCGCGCACCACAAACGGACAGGTGACAAACACCGTCACCAGCACCATCCCCGGCCAGGCGAACATAATCTGCAGGTTGTGCTCATCCAGCCAGCCACCCAGCGGGCCGTTGGATCCGTAAAACAGCAGGTAAACCAGACCGGCAACCACCGGTGACACGGCAAACGGAATATCCAGCAGGGTCAACAACAGCTGGCGGCCAGGGAAGTTAAAGCGCGTCACCAGCCAGGCCAGCAGCGTCCCGAACACCAGGTTGACCGGGACGGTAATCAGCGCAATCAGTACCGTCAGCCAGATGGCGTGCAGCATGTCCGGGTTGGCGAGATTTTCCAGCGCCGGCATCAGCCCTTTGCTGAACGCCTGAACAAAGATGTAAACCATTGGCACGACAAGGATGAAGGCGGATACCAGCACGCCCGTACCAATCAGAACCCATTTTCCCCAGTTAATGCGGGGAGCGTCATAGCGCTTCAATTGAGTAACTTCCGCCATCAGTGACCTACCACGCGTCGACCAAAGCGACTTTGCAGAGTGTTAATCGAGAACAACAGCAGCAGCGATGCAGCGAGGATCACCGAAGCGATGGCACTCGCCGCCGGATAATCAAACTCCTGCAAACGCACAAAAATCATCAGCGAGGTCACTTCTGTTTTCCACGCGATATTCCCGGCGATAAAGATAATTGCGCCGAACTCACCGAGGCTACGGGTAAACGACAGCGCCACGCCCGCCAGCAGTGCCGGAGACAGTTCCGGCAGCACGACCTTGCGGAAGCTCTGCCAGCGCGTGGCACCCAGCGTTTCCGCGGCTTCTTCATATTCCGGGCCTAACTCTTCCAGCACCGGTTGTACGGTACGAACCACAAACGGGATGCTGGTAAAGGCCATCGCCACCGCGATACCGAGCCAGGTATAAGTCACTTTGATATCAAACTTCGCCAGCCACTCGCCGTAAAACCCGTTCACGGAGAAGAGCGAGGCCAGCGTTAAACCGGCGACGGCAGTGGGCAGAGCAAACGGCAGATCCATTAACGCGTCGAGCAGCGTACGGCCAGGGAAGCGATAGCGGGTTAAGATCCACGCCATCAGCAGGCCGAACACACCGTTGAAAACCGAGGCCACAAACGCCGACAGTAGCGTCACTTTATAGGCCGCCACCACCTGTGGGTTGGTAACGACTTCCCAGTACTGCGACCAGCTCATCTGCGCGAGCTGCATCACCAGCGCACTGAGCGGTAACAGCAAAATCAGGCAGACAAACAGCAGGCTGGTTCCGAGGCTTAAGGTAAAGCCCGGCAGCACGCGTCGTGTGGATACTGCAAACATTACTTACGCCCCGCCGCCAGCAATTTGTCTAACTCGCCGCCGCTGGCAAAATGCGTTTTCATCACATCAGGCCAGGAGCCGAAATGGTCTTCCACGCGAAACAGCCCGGTCTGCGGGAATTTATCTTTCAGTTTGTTCATGACGTCCGGGTTGTTCACGCGGTAGTAGTAATCAGTGATCACGGTCTGCGCCTGCGGGCTGTACAGATAGTTGAGGTAGGCTTTCGCCGCCTTCTCTGTACCGTTGGCCTGGACATTTTTATCTACCCATGCCACCGGGAACTCGGCCAGAATGTTGGTTTTCGGGATCACAACCTCAAAGCCCTGCGCTTCATACTGTTTGCGGATGTTATTCACTTCCGATTCAAAGCTAATCAGCACATCGCCCAGACCCCGTTCTGCGAAAGTCGTCGTCGCACCGCGACCACCGGTATCAAACACTTCGACGTTTTTCAGGAACTGAGTCATAAACTGTTCAGTTTTCGCTTTGTCGTTACCGTCAGCTTTGTCTGCCGCGCCCCACGCAGCTAAATAGGTATAGCGCGCGTTACCGGAGGTTTTCGGGTTCGGGAAAATCAGCTTCACGTCAGAACGCACGAGGTCGTTCCAGTCGTGAATATTTTTCGGGTTGCCCTTACGTACCAGGAAGCCCATCGTGGAGTAGAACGGCGAACTGTTGTTCGGCAGACGGCTCTGCCAGTCAGCAGGGAGCAGCTTGCCTTTGTCGTGCAGGATCTGCACATCGGTTACCTGGTTATAGGTCACCACATCCGCCTTCAGCCCCTGAAGGATTGCCAGCGCTTGCTTAGACGACCCGGCGTGAGACTGTTTGATGGTCAGCGTGTCGCCATTGTTCTCTTTTGCCCACTGCTGTTCAAACGGCGGGTTGAGGGCGGCAAACAGCTCGCGGGATACATCATAGGAACTGTTCAGCAGCTCAGTTGCCTGCGCCTGTGCTACCAGCAGTAAACCCGCCAGCGCCAGAGATCCTTTTTTCAGTACAGTAACGGCCATTGCGCACCCTTATAAATGTGATGACTATCTTATAGTCATAATATTTATAACGAGGACGAAAGGAGTAACGGTTTTATATACCGTTTGGTGATTTAGAAGCAGAAAAGAGAATAAGGGTGCGGCCTGTTGCCCGCACCCCAACCCTCTCCCACCGGGAGAGGGTTCCCCAGTAATTTTGTTCTTCTTAAGCAATTAAACTATTTCATTGAAATATAAGACTTATAGCGACTCCATGGTCCGGCTGAAAATCGCCGAAGCGTTTCCGTAAGGCCGGGGCGAGGCGC